>JBKJUC010000043.1:0-15534 GCA_046590325.1 Burkholderiales bacterium
ATCGCGATCACGGTGCAGTTGATCCAGCCCATTGCGATGGAAGAGGGGCTGCGCTTTGCGATTCGTGAAGGCGGCCGTACCGTCGGGGCCGGTGTGGTCTCCAAAGTCATCGAGTAAGGCGATATGCGCGGGGCGGCATGCCGCCCCACCGAATAAGTTAGAAGGCCAGTAGCTCAATTGGCAGAGCGTCGGTCTCCAAAACCGAAGGCTGGGGGTTCGAGACCCTCCTGGCCTGCCACTACAAGAACCCGCAACTTGAAAACAAGGTTGCGGGTTGGCGTTTAAGAGAGTGGCAAAAAGGGTGTATTGATGGCAGACAAGATCAAGCTGGTGCTGGCGGTACTGCTGGTTATCGCGGGGCTTGCCGGGTTTTACTTACTGAAGGACAGCGCGCTCATTCTGCGCATTGCCTCGGTTCTCGCCGGCCTGGTGCTGGCAGCAGTCGTGGTCTGGACCAGCGCTCCGGGCAAGCAGTTTTTTGCGTATGCCCAGGAATCGATAGTCGAAACCAAAAAGGTTGTCTGGCCGACACGCAAGGAAACTGTGCAGACGACCGGCCTGGTCCTGGCTTTCGTGCTGGTGATGGCGATATTTCTGTGGATCGTTGATGCCCTGCTGGTGTGGGGCGTCAAACTGCTGATGGGGCCGGGGGCGTGATGTCAAAGAAATGGTATGTGGTGCACGCCTACTCGGGATTCGAAAAGAGCGTGCAGCGTGCATTGCTGGAACGCATTACCCGGGCCGGCATGGAAGACCAGTTCGGTCAGATTCTGGTGCCGGTCGAGGAAGTGGTCGAAATGAAAAGCGGCCAGAAGAACATCAGCGAACGCAAGTTCTTCCCCGGGTACGTGCTGGTCGAGATGGAAATGACCGACGAGACCTGGCATCTGGTAAAGAACACCGCCAAGGTCACCGGTTTCGTCGGTGGAGCGCCGGGACGCCGTCCGCCGCCGATCAGTGAGAAGGAAGTCCAGGCGATCCTGCACCAGATCCAGGAAGGTGTGGAGAAGCCCAAGCCCAAGGTGCTGTTCGAGGTGGGCGAGGCGGTACGGGTCAAGGAAGGTCCTTTCACGGATTTCCACGGCTCGGTGGAAGAAGTGAATTACGACAAGAACAAGTTGCGGGTTTCGGTTTCCATCTTCGGGCGCGCCACGCCCGTGGAACTGGATTTCAGTCAGGTCGAGAAGGCTTAGGCTGTTTTGCTGTTTAGTTAAATCAGGGGAGCGCGCCTTGAAAAGGTGTGCGTCAGCACCCACTCTCAAGAGGAGTTAGACGTGGCAAAGAAAGTCATTGGTTTCATAAAGCTGCAGGTCCCTGCAGGCAAGGCCAACCCGAGTCCGCCCATCGGGCCTGCACTTGGACAGCGCGGCCTGAACATCATGGAGTTCTGTAAGGCGTTCAATGCCCAGACCCAGGGCGTCGAGCCGGGTTTGCCGCTGCCGGTTGTGATCACGGCCTTTGCTGACAAGAGCTTCACTTTCATCATCAAGACCCCGCCGACCTCGGTGCTGATCCGCAAAGCGGTCAAGATCGAGAAGGGCAGTTCCAAGCCCAATACCGACAAGGTCGGCAGATTGAGCCGCGCGCAGGTTGAGCAGATCGCCAAGCAGAAGCAGCCCGATCTAACTGCCGCGGATCTGGAAGCCGCGATGCGCACCGTTGCCGGCAGCGCGCGCAGCATGGGCGTGGAAGTGGAGGGATTCTGATATGGCACATATTTCTAAGCGAACCAAGGCATTGCGCGGAAAAATCGACCGCGACAAGACTTATCCGATCGCCGATGCGCTGAAGCTGGTCAAGGAAGGCGCGAGTGCGAAATTCAACGAATCGGTCGACGTGGCGATCAACTTGGGCATCGATGCCAAGAAATCCGACCAGGTCGTGCGCGGCTCCATCGTGCTGCCCAAGGGCACCGGCAAGAGCGTGCGTGTCGCTGTGTTTGCCCAAGGTGACAAGGCCCAGGCTGCCAAGGATGCCGGCGCCGATATCGTCGGGTTCGAAGATCTGGCGGCGCAGATCAAGGGTGGAAAGATCGATTTCGATGTGGCCATCGCAACCCCGGACGCGATGCGCGTGGTGGGGACGCTGGGCCAGGTTCTCGGCCCGCGGGGCCTGATGCCGAACCCGAAGGTCGGCACCGTAACCCCGAACGTGGCCGAAGCCGTCAAGAACGCGAAGGCGGGTCAGGTGCAATACCGTACGGACAAGGCGGGCATTGTCCAGTGCACCATCGGGCGGGCTTCGTTCACCGAAGATGCGCTAAGGGAAAACTTCGTGGCGCTAATCGACGCATTGAACAAAGCGCGTCCTGCGAACACTAAGGGCATCTATCTGAAGAAGGTCTCGGTCTCGAGCACCATGGGACCGGGCGTCAAGGTCGACCAGGCAAGCCTGGCCGGCCAGTAAAGACTTTGTGGCCCGGTCGCCGTTTTGTCGGCGGGCGGGGCCGTCAAAGACCGTAGGAGCGGCCAGCAGAGGGATTGCTGGGAGCTTAATCGTCGGCAAGTCCGCGGCGTCCTACGCAGATGGCGAACCAAGAAACTTAGGGCAGGCAGGCGTTTCCTGCGGGCTCCTGGATCGAAGGTCGCTAGATCTGAAAGGCAAGGCCGATCGCCACAAGCGAAAGGCTTTTATGTTCAACATCAGGAGGATAGACCTTGGGTCTTAATCTAGACGACAAGAAAGCGGTAGTGGCGGAAATCAGTGCGAAGGTTGCGCAAGCGCAATCCATCGTGCTCGCCGAATACCGCGGCCTCGGAGTCGGCGCCATGACCGCGTTGCGTGCGAAAGCGCGCAATTCGGGCGTGTACCTCCGCGTTCTCAAGAACACCCTGGCACGCCGCGCCGTTTCCGGTACGCCGTTCGAGAGCCTCGCCCAGCATATGGTCGGGCCGCTCGCGTACGGCATTTCTCCGGATCCGATCGCAGCGGCAAAGGTGCTGAACGAGTTTGCCAAGACGAACGAGAAGTTCGTCATCAAGGCCGGCGCAATGCCAGGTCAGGTCATGACCTCGAAGGAGGTCTCGACCCTGGCCACCATGCCGAGCCGCGAGGAACTGCTGGCAAAACTCATGGGCACCATGCAGGCGCCGGTCGCGAAGTTCGTGCAGACACTGAACGAAGTGCCTGGCAAGTTCGTGCGCACCGTAGCCGCGCTCAGGGATCAAAAAGAGAAGCAGGCCGCGTAACCGATTCAGCGATTCCACACTCAATTCATTTGGATTTTCAGGAGATCAATCATGGCAGTAGCAAAGGCTGACATTCTCGACGCGGTCGCAGGCCTGACCGTTCTGGAACTGTCGCAGCTCATCAAGGATATGGAAGAGAAGTTCGGCGTTTCCGCGGCGGTTGCCGCGGTTGCCGCAGCAGCACCGGCCGCTGGCGGCGGTGCGGCTGCCGCCGAAGAAAAGACCGAGTTCAACGTCATCCTGACCGCCACCGGCGACAACAAGGTGAACGTGATCAAGGTCGTGCGCACGGTAACCGGCCTGGGCCTGAAGGAAGCCAAGGATCTGGTCGACGGCGCACCGAAGCCGGTCAAGGAAGGCATCCCAAAGAAGGACGCCGAGGACATCAAGAAGCAGCTCGAAGAAGCCGGCGCCAAGGCGGAAATCAAGTAGTACGGTTGTACAGGGAAGGCTGGCGGCTCCGGCCGCCGGCCTTTCGGTTTGGTAGCACGCAGTAAATCGAGAGGTCAAAGAAAAACCACCCCAAGGTTTTTCTTTGTCTTCTGAAGCGACTGCAGAAGACAGGTTTGGTCGGATGACAGGGTTCCCGGTCATCGTCCGCCAGCGGTTGGTAGAGGCCAACCACCACGCCATTGTCCCAGTCGATTAACGCAGAGCGCATTTCCCGCGCCTGCCGTGAATCGGAGATGTTATGGCTTATACCTTTACCGAGAAGAAGCGCATTCGCAAGAGTTTCGCGAAGCGTGCAAGCGTATTGCCGGTACCTTTCCTGCTGGCCACGCAAATCGATTCCTATGCCCAGTTCCTCCAGGCCGATGCCGCCCCGGAAGGGCGCAAGAACCAGGGCCTGCAGGCTGCGTTCCAGTCGATCTACCCGATCGTCAGCCACTCCGGCAACGCCAGGCTCGATTTCGTCAGCTATCAGCTCGGCATTCCGCCCTTCGACGTAAAGGAATGCCAGCAGCGCGGCCTGACATTCGCGGCGCCGCTGCGTGCGAAAGTGCGGCTCACGATCATGGACCGCGAGGCTGCCAAGCCCACGGTGAAGGAAGTCAAGGAGCAGGAAGTCTACATGGGCGAAATTCCGCTCATGACCACGACCGGCTCGTTTGTCATCAACGGTACCGAGCGTGTCATTGTTTCGCAGTTGCACCGTTCGCCCGGCGTGTTCTTCGAGCACGACCGTGGCAAGACCCACAGCTCCGGCAAGCTGCTGTTCTCGGCGCGCATTATTCCCTACCGCGGTTCGTGGCTGGATTTCGAATTCGACCCCAAGGACTACCTGTATTTCCGCGTCGACCGCCGCCGCAAGATGCCGGCGACTATCCTGCTGAAGGCCATCGGCTATACGCCGGAACAGATTCTGGCCGGTTTCTTCATGATGGACACGTTCCACATCTCGAAGAAGGGCATCCAGTTCGAGCTCAAGCCCGATCGCATGCGCGGGGAAATCGCGCGTTTCGACATTGTCACCAAGCAGGGCAAGTTGATCGTGCAGAAGGACAAGCGCATCACGGTCAAGCACGTGCGCGAGATGGAAACGGCCGGTCTGACCAAGATCACTGTCACGGACGATTTTCTGATTGGACGCACCCTTGGTCACAAGCTGGTCAATAAGGAAACCGGTGAGATTGTGGCCAACGCCAACGACGAGATCACCGAGGATCTGCTGAAGAAGATCGTCGAGGCCGGCGTCGACACCATCGAAACCATTTATACCAACGACCTCGACCAGGGCCCGTACATTTCGCAGACTCTGCGTACCGACGAAACGGCCGACCAGATGGCGGCGCAGGTTGCGATCTACCGCATGATGCGTCCCGGCGAACCGCCGACTGAGGATGCAGTGCGTACCCTCTTTAACGGCCTGTTCTACGCCGAGGAGCGCTACGACCTGTCGGCCGTCGGCCGGATGAAATTCAACCGCCGCGTCGGCCGCGACGAACTGACCGGACCGGGTACCCTGTCCAACGAAGATATCATTTCGGTCATCCAGATCCTGCTCGATCTGCGCAACGGCCGCGGCGAAATCGATGACATCGACCACCTGGGCAACCGCCGGGTGCGTTCGGTCGGCGAACTGGCGGAAAACCAGTTCCGCGCCGGCCTGGTACGTGTGGAGCGGGCCGTCAAGGAACGCCTTTCCCAGGCGGAATCCGAGAACCTGATGCCGCACGACATGATCAACGCCAAACCGGTCTCGGCGGCAGTGCGCGAGTTCTTCGGTTCCAGCCAGCTGTCGCAGTTCATGGACCAGACCAACCCGCTGTCCGAAATCACCCACAAGCGCCGCGTGTCGGCGTTGGGACCGGGCGGCCTGACCCGAGAGCGTGCCGGCTTCGAAGTGCGTGACGTGCATCCAACCCACTACGGCCGGGTATGCCCGATCGAAACGCCGGAAGGCCCTAACATCGGCCTGATCAACTCGCTGGCGCTGTATGCCCGCACCAACGAGTACGGCTTCCTGGAGACACCTTATCGCAAGGTGACCGGGGGCCGCGTGACCGACGACATCGAGTTCCTGTCGGCGATCGAGGAAGGCAAGTACGTCATCGCCCAGGCCAACGCCGCCATCGACAAGAAGGGCAAGCTGCTCGATGAACTGGTTTCGTGCCGGCATGCCAACGAATTCACGATGGCGACGGCGGACCGGGTCGAATACATGGACGTGGCGCCGTCGCAGATCGTTTCGGTTGCCGCATCGCTGATCCCGTTCCTCGAACACGACGACGCGAACCGCGCATTGATGGGCTCCAACATGCAACGCCAGGCGGTTCCCTGCCTGCGCGCCGAAAAACCGCTGGTCGGCACCGGCATCGAGCGTACCGTCGCGGTGGACTCGGGCACGGCGGTGCAGGCGCTGCGCGGCGGCGTGGTGGACTATGTCGATGCCTCCCGCATCGTGGTGCGCGTCAATGACGAGGAAACCTCCGCCGGCGAAGTCGGCGTGGACATCTACAACCTGGTCAAGTACACCCGTTCCAACCAGAACACCAACATCAACCAGCGCCCGATCGTGAAGGTCGGCGACAAGATCGCCCGTGGCGACGTGGTCGCGGATGGCGCGTCCACCGACATGGGCGAACTGGCACTCGGCCAGAACCTGCTGGTCGCATTCATGCCCTGGAACGGCTATAACTTCGAGGATTCGATCCTGATCTCGGAGCGCGTGGTCGCCGAGGATCGCTTTACCTCGATCCACATCGAGGAGCTGTCGGTGGTCGCACGTGATACCAAGCTTGGGCCGGAAGAAATCACGCGGGACATTTCCAACTTATCGGAAGGCATGCTGGCACGACTGGACGAATCCGGCATCGTGTATATCGGCGCCGAAGTGGAAGCCGGCGACGTTCTGGTCGGCAAGGTCACGCCCAAGGGCGAAACCCAGCTGACACCGGAAGAAAAGCTGCTGCGCGCAATTTTCGGTGAGAAGGCGTCCGACGTTAAGGACACCAGCCTGCGCGTGCCTTCAGGTATGTCCGGTACGGTGATCGACGTACAGGTGTTCACCCGTGAAGGCATTGATCGCGACAAGCGTGCCGCCCAGATCATCGACGACGAGCTCAAGCGCTACAAGAAGGATCTGGCCGACCAGCTGCGGATCGTCGAGGACGACGCTTTTGGCCGGATAGAGCGCCTCCTGACCGGCAAGACCGCCAACGGCGGTCCGAAGAAGCTCGCCAAGGGCACCAAGATCGTCAAGGCCTACCTGCAGGAAATCGATCGCTACCACTGGTTCGACATCCGACTTGCCAACGAGGAATCGGCGCAACAGCTTGAGCAACTGCAGGAAGGCCTGGAGCAGACCCGCAAGGCCTTCGACGTCGCCTTCGAAGAGAAGAAGCGCAAGCTGACCAGCGGCGACGAACTGCCGCCCGGCGTACAGAAAATGGTCAAGGTCTACCTGGCCGTGAAGCGCCGTCTTCAGCCCGGCGACAAGATGGCCGGCCGCCACGGCAACAAGGGCGTCATCTCCAAGATCACGCCGATTGAGGATATGCCGCACATGGCCGATGGCACCCCGGTGGACGTGGTGCTGAACCCGTTGGGCGTGCCTTCGCGGATGAACGTCGGCCAGATCCTGGAAACCCACCTGGGTTGGGCAGCAAAGGGGCTGGGCAAGCGCATCGGCGACCTGTTGCAGGCGCAGGCCAAGGTGGGCGATATCCGCAAAGCACTGACGCTGATCTACAACTCCAGCGGCAAGATCGAGGAAATGAGCGAAATTTCCGACGAGGAAATCCTCGAACTGGCGAAGAACCTGAAACTGGGCGTGCCGTTTGCGACACCGGTGTTCGACGGTGCCACCGAGGACGAGATCAAAACCATGCTCGAACTCGCAGGACTGCCGCGCTCCGGGCAGGTCGCGCTGTTCGACGGCCGCACCGGCGAGAGCTTCGACAGGCCGGTCACCGTCGGCTACATGCACATGTTGAAATTGCACCACCTGGTGGATGACAAGATGCACGCGCGTTCCACCGGACCCTACTCTCTGGTCACCCAGCAGCCGCTTGGCGGCAAGGCGCAGTTCGGTGGCCAGCGTTTCGGCGAAATGGAAGTGTGGGCGCTGGAAGCTTACGGCGCTGCGTACACGCTGCAGGAAATGCTCACCGTCAAGTCGGACGATGTGGGCGGACGTACCAAGGTGTACGAAAACATCGTCAAAGGTGAACACAAGATCGACGCCGGCATGCCGGAATCCTTCAACGTGCTGGTGAAGGAAATCCGCTCGCTCGCGATTGACATCGACCTCGACCGTTATTGATCCGGCAGTTGCCCATACCTACTGCTAAGGAGCCGTGAATGAAAGCTTTACTAGATCTGTTCAAGCAGGTTACTCAGGAAGAAGAATTCGACGCCATCAAGATTGGCCTGGCGTCGCCTGAAAAGATACGTTCCTGGTCCTACGGGGAAGTGAAGAAGCCCGAGACCATCAACTACCGCACCTTCAAGCCGGAGCGGGACGGCCTGTTTTGCGCCAAGATTTTTGGCCCGGTAAAAGACTACGAGTGCCTGTGCGGCAAATACAAGCGCCTCAAACACCGCGGCGTCATATGCGAGAAGTGCGGCGTCGAAGTGACGCTGTCCAAGGTGCGCCGCGAGCGTATGGGCCACATCGAGCTGGCCTCGCCTGTTGCGCACATCTGGTTCCTGAAGAGCCTGCCCAGCCGCCTGGGGATGGTGCTCGACATGACGTTGCGCGACATTGAGCGCGTGCTGTACTTCGAGGCATTCGTGGTGACCAATGCCGGCATGACCCCGATGAAGCGCGGCGATCTGCTTTCCGAAGACGCCTACCTGGAAAAGGTCGAAGAGTTCGGCGACGAGTTTCAGGCCGCGATGGGTGCGGAAGGCGTGCGCGAACTGTTGCGCCACCTCGACCTCAACAAGGAGATCGACACGCTGCGCAAGGAACTCGAAGGTACCGATTCCGAAACCAAGATCAAGAAGATCGCCAAGCGCCTGAAGGTGCTGGAAGGTTTCCAGAAGTCCGGCATCAAGGCCGACTGGATGGTCATGGAGGTGTTGCCGGTGCTGCCGCCGGAACTGCGTCCGCTGGTGCCGCTGGATGGTGGCCGCTTCGCGACCTCCGACCTCAACGACCTGTATCGCCGCGTGATCAACCGTAACAACCGGTTGAAGCGCCTGCTCGAACTCAAGGCGCCGGAAATCATCGTGCGCAACGAGAAGCGCATGCTGCAGGAGGCGGTGGATTCGCTGCTGGACAACGGCCGCCGCGGCAAGGCGATGACGGGCGCCAACAAGCGTCCGCTGAAGTCGCTGGCCGATATGATCAAGGGCAAAGGCGGCCGTTTCCGCCAGAACCTGCTGGGCAAGCGCGTCGACTACTCCGGCCGTTCCGTCATCGTGGTCGGTCCGCAACTGAAGCTGCATCAGTGCGGCCTGCCGAAGAAAATGGCGCTGGAATTGTTCAAGCCGTTCATTTTCCACAAGCTGGAAGTCATGGGCATCGCCGGTACCATCAAGGCTGCCAAGCGCGAGGTCGAGAATGAGAATCCGGTGGTCTGGGACATTCTCGAAGAGGTGATCCGCGAGCACCCGGTGATGCTGAACCGCGCGCCTACGCTGCACCGCCTCGGCATCCAGGCGTTTGAGCCCGTGCTGATCGAAGGCAAGGCAATCCAGCTGCATCCGCTGGTCTGTGCGGCCTTCAACGCCGACTTCGACGGCGACCAGATGGCCGTTCACGTGCCGCTGTCACTGGAGGCGCAGATGGAAGCGCGCACGCTGATGCTGTCCTCGAACAACATTCTGTCGCCGGCCAACGGCGAGCCGATCATCGTGCCCTCCCAGGATATCGTGCTGGGCCTGTATTACATGACCCGTCAAAAAATCGGCGCGCGCGGCGAGGGCATGATCTTCCGTGATGTGGCCGAAGTGCAGCGGGCCTACGACAACAGGCTGGTGGAATTGCACGCCCGCGTTCTGGTTCGCATCAAGGAATTGATGAAGGACGCCGACGACAATATCACCGAAAAGATCACCCGCTACGACACCACGGTGGGACGTTCGCTGCTGTCAGAAATCCTGCCGCCGGGCCTGCCTTTCGAGTTGATCAACAAAGCGCTCAAGAAGAAGGAAATCTCCAAGCTGATCAACGCCGGCTTCCGCCGCTGCGGATTGCGCGAAACGGTCATTTTCGCCGACAAGCTGATGTACACCGGTTTCACCTATGCGACCCGGGCCGGCATTTCGATCTGCGTGGACGATATGGAGATCCCGCCGGAGAAGCTGCAGTTAATCGCGGCCGCCGAAAAGGAAGTCCAGGACATCGAGTCGCAGTACACCTCGGGCCTGGTCACGCAGGGTGAGCGCTACAACAAGGTGGTCGACATCTGGGGCCGCGCCGGGGACATGGTTGCAAAGGCGATGATGGAGCGCCTGGGCCAGGAGCCCGTGATGGAATTGGACTCGAAGAAGAGCGAATGGGTGCAAATGAAGGACAAGAAGGGCAATCCCATGACCCAGGAGTCCTTCAACGCTATCTACATGATGGCGGACTCCGGCGCACGGGGTTCCGCTGCCCAGATCCGCCAGCTGGCAGGCATGCGCGGCCTGATGGCGAAGCCGGACGGTTCGATCATCGAAACGCCGATCACTGCGAATTTCCGCGAAGGCCTGAACGTGCTGCAGTACTTCATTTCGACGCACGGCGCCCGCAAGGGTCTGGCCGATACCGCGCTGAAAACGGCGAACTCGGGTTACCTGACCCGCCGCCTGGTTGACGTTACGCAGGACCTGGTAGTGACCGAGGACGATTGCGGTACGACCCAGGGCGTGGCTATGAAGGCTCTGATCGAGGGCGGTGAAGTGGTCGAAGCGTTGCGCGAGCGCATCCTCGGCCGAGTGGCTGCCAACGATGTCATCAATCCGCAGAACAGCCAGGTTCTGTATGCGGCCGGATCGCTGCTGGATGAAGAGGCGGTCGAGCGCGTCGAAACGCTGGGGATCGATGAAGTGAAGGTGCGCACACCGCTGACCTGCGACACGCGTTATGGTTTGTGCGCCCAGTGCTACGGACGCGACCTCGGTCGCGGCCAGCAGGTCAACGTCGGCGAAGCCGTCGGCGTCATCGCGGCGCAGTCGATCGGCGAGCCGGGTACACAGCTGACGATGCGGACCTTCCACATCGGTGGCGCGGCTTCCCGTACCGCCGTGGCGAGCCAGATCGAGTCCAAGTCCAATGGTTCGGTGCGTTTCTCGCCACTCATGCGTTACGTGACCAATGCGCGCAATGAGCCTATCGCGATTTCCCGTTCCGGCGAGGTGCTGATCCTCGACGACAACGGCCGCGAGCGCGAGCGTCACAAGGTTCCTTATGGCGCGACGATGCTGGCCATCGATGGCAGCCCGGTCAAAGCCGGCAAGGTGCTGGCCACGTGGGATCCGCACACCCGTCCGATCATCACCGAATACGCGGGTCGCGTGAAGTTCGACAACGTCGAGGAAGGCGTTACGGTTGCGCGCCAGATCGACGAAGTCACCGGCCTGTCGACGCTGGTGGTCATCGATCCGAAGCGCCGCGGCACGGCCCAGACCAAGGGCCTGCGACCGAGCGTCAAGCTTATGGATGAAAAGGGCAAGGAAGTGAAGATTCCCGGCGGTGATCTGCCGGTCAACATCACCTTCCAGATCCATTCCGTCATCACGGTGAAGGACGGCCAGCAGGTGGGAGTGGGCGAAGTGCTGGCACGCATCCCGCAGGAAACCTCCAAGACCCGCGACATCACGGGCGGTCTGCCGCGCGTTGCAGAACTGTTCGAAGCGCGTTCCCCGAAAGACGCCGGCATGCTGGCGGAAGTCACGGGTACGGTTTCTTTCGGCAAGGACACCAAGGGCAAGCAACGCCTGGTCATCACCGATCTCGATGGCGTGGCGCACGAGTATCTGATCCCGAAGGACAAGCACGTGATGGCGCACGACGGCCAGGTGGTGAACAAGGGCGAAATCATCGTCGACGGACCGGCCGATCCGCACGATATCCTGCGACTGCTGGGTGTCGCGGCGCTGGCCCGCTATATCACCGACGAGGTGCAGGACGTCTACCGGCTGCAGGGCGTGAAGATCAACGACAAGCACATCGAAGTGATCGTGCGGCAGATGCTGCGCCGGGTGCAGATCGTCGATATCGGCGATTCGGAGTTCATCACCGGCGAACAGGTGGAGCGTTCCGAAGTCCTGGAGGTCAACGACCTGCACGCGAAGACGGGCAAGAAGCCGGCGACCTACGAATACCTGCTGCTGGGTATCACCAAGGCCTCGCTGTCTACGGACTCGTTCATCTCGGCGGCCTCCTTCCAGGAAACCACCCGGGTGCTGACCGAAGCGGCGATCATGGGCAAGAAGGACGACCTGCGCGGACTTAAGGAAAACGTCATCGTCGGCCGGCTGATTCCTGCCGGTACCGGCCTGGCCTATCACAAGAACCGCCGGACTCGCGACCAGCCGCAGGATGCATTTGTGGTCGACAGGCCGGTGGGCGAGCCCGCGACCGCGACAGAGGTGGCGGGAGACGAGCAGGTTGCTTGACACCCCTGACGCCGGAACATAAAATCCTGCGTCTTTTTACCTGCCATTTCGGCGGCAATCCCGAAGTGGCAGGGTTAGCAGGAATCTCACCAGGGACGGCGGGAACGCCGTCCCCGGTTTTTTAGGACAAGAATAATGCCAACTATCAATCAGTTAGTGCGTAAGCCGCGCGTTGCGCCGAAAGAAAAGAGCAAAGTCCCGGCGCTGCAGAATTCACCGCAAAAGCGCGGGGTATGCACTCGTGTTTATACGACGACCCCGAAAAAGCCGAACTCGGCATTACGCAAAGTAGCCAAGGTGCGATTGACCAACGGCTTCGAGGTGATCAGCTATATCGGCGGCGAAGGCCACAACCTGCAGGAGCACTCGGTGGTGCTGATTCGCGGCGGCCGCGTGAAGGACTTGCCGGGCGTGCGCTACCACATGGTTCGCGGCAGCCTGGATACCCAGGGTGTGAAGGACCGCAAGCAGAGCCGTTCGAAGTACGGCGCCAAGAAGCCAAAGGCCGCGTAAGCGGCCGCAAATTGCCTGCCCGCGCAATCCGGTTGATGAAATTAAGCGAGGAATAAGAACTCATGCCACGACGCAGAGAAGTGCCGAAGCGGGAAACCCTTCCGGATCCGAAATACGGCAATCAGGAACTTGCCAAGTTCGTCAACGTGCTGATGACCCGCGGTAAGAAATCCGTGGCCGAACGCATAGTTTATGGCGCGCTCGACCAGATCAGCAAGAAGACCGGCAAGGATCCGCTGGAAGTGTTCAACCTGGCACTGAATAACGTGCGTCCAATGGTGGAAGTGAAAAGCCGCCGTGTCGGCGGTGCCAATTACCAGGTGCCGGTCGAAGTCCGTTCGGTCCGCCGCAACGCGCTGGCAATGCGCTGGCTGCGTGACGCGGCCCGCAAGCGCGCCGAGAAATCCATGGACGCGCGCTTGGCGAGCGAACTCGCCGAAGCCGCGGAAGGCCGCGGTGGCGCCATGAAGAAGCGCGAAGAAGTCCACCGCATGGCGGAAGCAAACAAGGCGTTTGCGCACTACCGGTTTTAATCGGAACGACATTCAATGCCCCGCGTTACTCCCATCGAGCGTTACCGGAATATCGGCATCAGTGCCCACATTGATGCCGGTAAGACCACGACCACGGAACGCATCCTCTTTTACACCGGCGTATCGCACAAGATCGGCGAAGTGCACGACGGCGCTGCCATCATGGACTGGATGGAGCAGGAGCGGGAGCGCGGCATCACCATCACCTCGGCGGCCACGACCTGTTTCTGGAAGGGGATGGACGCGAGCTATCCCCAGCACCACATAAACATCATCGACACTCCGGGCCACGTCGATTTCACCATCGAAGTCGAGCGCTCGATGCGCGTGCTCGACGGTGCGTGCATGGTCTACTGTGCGGTGGGTGGCGTGCAGCCGCAATCCGAGACGGTGTGGCGCCAGGCCAACAAGTACAAGGTTCCCCGTCTGGCTTTCGTCAACAAGATGGACCGCCAGGGCGCCAACTTCTTCAAGGTGCTTGATCAGATGCGTGTTCGCCTGAAGGCGAATCCGGTTCCGATCCAGATTCCGATCGGTTCCGAGGAAAGCTTCGTCGGCGTGATCGACCTGGTAAAGATGAAGGCCGTCTACTGGGATGATGCCAGCCAGGGCATGAAGTTCGAGGAGCGCGAGATCCCCGCTGAACTCAGGGCCAGCGCCCAGGAATGGCGCGAGAAGATGATCGAGGCCGCCGCCGAAGCCTCCGAGGAGTTGATGAGCAAGTACCTCGAGTCCGGCGACCTGAGCGCCGAGGACATCAAGACCGGTCTGCGCACGCGCACGATTTCATTCGAAATCGTTCCGATGATGTGCGGCTCGGCATTCAAGAACAAGGGTGTACAGGCGATGCTCGACGCGGTGCTGGATTACATGCCGGCACCGACGGACATCCCGCCGGTAAAGGGACATCTCGAGAACGGCAACGAGTCGCAGCGCATGGCGAGCGACGATGAACCGTTCGCAGGCCTGGCGTTCAAGATCATGACCGACCCTTACGTCGGCCAGCTGACTTTCTTCCGCGTCTATTCCGGCGTTGTGGCCTCAGGCGACACGATCTACAACCCGGTCAAAGGGCGCAAGGAACGCATCGGCCGCATTCTGCAGATGCACGCAAACCAGCGCGAAGAAATCAAGGAAGTTCGCGCGGGTGATATCGCGGCGGCAGTGGGACTCAAAGAGGCGACGACCGGCGAAACGCTGTGCGATCCGGACGGGATCATCATCCTGGAAAGGATGGAATTTCCAGAGCCGGTGATCTCCCAGGCCGTGGAGCCGAGAACCAAAGAGGATCAGGAGAAGATGGGCGTTGCGCTGAGCCGCCTGGCCCAGGAAGACCCGTCGTTTCGCGTTCATACCGACGAGGAATCCGGCCAGACCATCATCTCGGGCATGGGTGAACTGCACCTGGAAATCATCGTCGACCGCATGAAGCGCGAGTTCGGCGTCGAAGCCAACGTCGGCAAGCCCCAGGTTGCCTACCGTGAAGCCATCAGAAAGCCGGTGGAAGTCGAAGGCAAATTCATCAAGCAGTCCGGCGGCCGCGGCCAGTATGGCCATGTGTGGATCAAGCTGGAGCCGAACGAAGCCGGCAAGGGCTATGAATTCGTCGATGCCATCAAGGGTGGCACCGTTCCGCGTGAATACATCCCGGCAGTGGACAAAGGATTGCAGGACACTCTTCCGAGCGGCGTGCTCGCGGGCTTCCCGGTAGTGGACGTCAAGGTCACCCTGTTCGACGGTTCCTACCACGATGTCGACTCGAACGAAAACGCGTTCAAGATGGCCGCTTCCATGGCCTTCAAGGACGGCATGCGTAAGGCCAATCCGGTACTGCTCGAACCCATGATGTCCGTGGAAGTCGAGTCGCCGGAAGACTTCATGGGCAATGTAATAGGCGATTTGTCTAGCCGCCGAGGCATGATTCAGGGCATGGAAGACATCCCGGGTGGCGGCGGCAAGGCGATCCGCGCCGAAGTGCCACTTGCGGAAATGTTCGGCTATTCGACCACGCTGCGGTCATTGAGCCAGGGCCGCGCAACTTATTCGATGGAATTCAAGCACTACTCGGAAGCGCCGAAGACGGTTGCCGAGGCAGTGATCAACAGGAAGGCTGCGTAAGCAGGAAGGAACCGCGAGATGGCAAAGGGAAAGTTTGAGCGCAACAAGCCGCACGTGAACGTAGGCACGATTGGTCACGTGGACCATGGCAAGACCACACTGACGGCGGCGCTGACATCGGTGCTGTCGAA
>JBKJUC010000188.1:0-4878 GCA_046590325.1 Burkholderiales bacterium
GGCTCGATCTGAGTATTTTGCACCAGCACTCGTCTTTGTCCGACCCCATGGGCGAAAGCTTCAACTACGCCGAAGAGTTCAAAACACTTGACCTGGCGGCCGTGAAGAAAGACCTGGTCGCGCTGATGACCGATTCGCAGGACTGGTGGCCGGCGGACTTCGGTCACTACGGGCCGTTGTTCATCCGCATGGCCTGGCACAGCGCCGGCACATACCGCACCGGTGACGGCCGCGGCGGTAGCGGCAGGGGCCAGCAGCGCTTCGCACCGCTCAACAGTTGGCCGGACAACGTCAGTCTGGACAAGGCACGCCGCCTGCTCTGGCCGATCAAGCAGAAGTACGGCCGGAAGATTTCCTGGGCCGATCTGATGATCCTCACCGGCAACGTCGCGCTGGAAACCATGGGATTCAAGACTTTCGGCTTCGCCGGCGGACGTGCGGACGTCTGGGAGCCAGATCAGGACGTTTATTGGGGCGCCGAAACCAAGTGGCTGGATGACAAACGCTACTCCGGCGACCGGGAACTGGAGAATCCGCTCGCTGCGGTGCAGATGGGCCTGATCTACGTGAATCCGGAAGGCCCGAACGGCAACCCGGACCCGGTCGCTGCAGCCAGGGACATCCGCGAGACCTTCGCACGCATGGCGATGAATGACGAAGAAACCGTCGCACTGATTGCCGGCGGCCACACCTTCGGCAAAACCCATGGTGCCGGCCCCGCGACGCATGTGGGCGCCGAGCCGGAAGCGCGCGACGTCGATGCGCAGGGCTTTGGCTGGAGCAGCAGCTTCGGCACGGGCAAGGGCAAAGATGCGATCACCAGCGGCCTGGAAGTCACCTGGACCACCACGCCGACGAAGTGGGGGAACGATTTCTTCAAGAACCTGTTCGGCTTCGAATGGGAACTGACCAAGAGCCCGGCCGGCGCGCATCAGTGGAAGCCTAAAGGCGGCGCGGGCGCCGGCACGGTCCCGCATGCCCACGACAAGTCGAAACGTATTGCACCTTCCATGCTGACCACAGACCTGTCGCTGCGCCTCGACCCCGCCTATGAAAAGATTTCGCGGCGCTTCATGGAGCACCCTGACCAGTTCGCGGATGCATTCGCCCGCGCCTGGTACAAGCTGACGCACCGTGACATGGGTCCTCTCGCGCGCTATCTCGGGCCGGAGGTGCCGAAAGAAGAACTGCTCTGGCAGGATCCGGTCCCCGCGGTCAATCACAAGCTGATCGATGGGCAGGACATTGCCTCGCTCAAGAGCAAGGTCATGGCTTCAGGGCTGACAGTTTCGCAACTGGTATCGACTGCCTGGGCATCGGCGTCCACTTTCCGTGGCTCCGACAAGCGCGGCGGCGCGAACGGTGCGCGCATCCGCTTGGCACCCCAGAAGGATTGGGACGTCAACCAGCCCGCGCAACTGGCGAAAGTGCTCAAGACGCTGGAGGGCATCCAGGGCGAGTTCAACAAAGCGGCGTCCGGCGGCAAGAAGGTTTCGCTCGCCGATCTGATCGTGCTGGCCGGTTGCGCCGGCGTCGAGCAGGCCGCGAAGAACGCCGGCGTCAACGTGACCGCGCCCTTCGCGCCGGGCCGCATGGATGCTTCCCAGGAGCAGACCGACATCGAGTCCTTCGCCGTGCTCGAGCCGGTCGCCGACGGCTTCCGCAACTACCTCAAGGGCAAGTACGCCGTCCCGGCCGAGGCGCTGCTGGTCGACAAGGCGCAGCTACTGACATTGACCGCACCGGAGATGACGGTGCTCGTCGGTGGCCTTCGCGTCCTGAACACCAACGTCGGACAGTCCAGACACGGCGTGTTCACGAAGCGGCCAGAAGCGCTGACCAACGACTTCTTCATCCACCTGCTCGACATGGGCACGGAGTGGAAGGCAACGTCGGAAGCGAAAGACGTGTTCGAAGGACGGGATCGCAAAACGGGCGCGGTCAAGTGGACCGGCACGCGTGTCGATCTGGTCTTCGGTTCGAACGCCCAGCTCCGGGCCCTGGCCGAGGTGTATGGCAGCTCGGACGCGCAGGCGAAGTTCATCAAGGACTTCATCGCGGCCTGGGTCAAGGTAATGAACCTCGACCGCTTCGACCTGGCTTGATGTCATGCCCTCCGCGATCCTTGCCGCTGAAAAGTGGCTGAACGACGGCCCGCTCCCGACCCGCCATCCGTGGCGGCGGGCCGCGGGCGCGGTCGTGCTCCTGCTGGGAGCGGCGATCATGCTGGGCAAAGGCGCCCGAGACCTGTGGCACTGGATTGCTTCGGACCCCTCGATCATCCTTGCGCTGATGGCCACGCCGGGGTGACCGGGGCGGGTTCCACGGTCCTGCAACCAAACGTATCCGCCTGCGCCGGAAGGCAACGTCGCTATGAATGTCGTTATGGCAGAATGCTCCGATAACAACGGAGGAGAGCCCCATGAAACGCTTCGATCCTGTCACCCAGGCCCGCATCGACCTCACCGCCGCCTTGCGCTCCGCCGCGCGGATGGGCCTCAACGAAGGCGTCTGCAACCATTTCAGCCTGGAGATGCCGGGCGACCCGACCAAGTTCCTCATTAATCCGCAGGGCTTGCATTGGTCCGAGCTCACGCCCGCCGACATGATGATCGTCGACGAGCAAGGCAAGGTCGTCGAGGGGAAGCATCAGGTCGAGCCGACCGCGTTCTTCATCCACGGCCGCATCCACCTCGGCAAGCGCAAGAAGGCCGTCCTGCATACGCATATGCCCTTTGCCACTTCGCTCACCCTGCTCGATGGCGGTGAACTGGACGTGTTCGCCAACCAAAGCGCGATGCGCTACTACGGCCGCATCGGCTACGACCGCGAGTACGGCGGCGTAGCGCTGGCCAACGAGGAAGGCGATCGCATCTGCAAGGCCCTCGGCAACAACAGCGTGGTTTTCATGCAGCATCACGGAGTGATCGTCTGCGGCGACAACATCGCCTATGCGTTCGACGATCTCTACTACCTTGAGCGATGCTGTATGGTCCAGGTGCTCGCGCAAAGCACCGGCGGAAAACTCAAGCGTGTGCCCGAGAAAATGGTCGCGGAAGTCGCGAAGCAGATCGAGAGCGAGCGCCAGCAGTCCATCCTGCACTTCGAGGCGCTGAAGAGGCTTCTGGAACGGCAGGAGCCGGGCTGGGCGCGGTTGAACTGAGCAGCGGGAAAACGGGCTAGGTGGACGCCCTGCCCCGTACGACGCTGAGGAGCACATTGGCGCCGGCCTCGAGGTGCGCAGGCTCCGCATTCTCGATCTCGTTGTGCGAGATACCGGATTCGCATGGAACAAAGATCATCGCGGTCGGGGCGACGCGGGCGACATAGCAGGCGTCGTGGCCGGCGCCGCTGACGATGTCCATGTGCCGGTAGCCTAGTTGCTGCGTCGACTTCCGGATGCCGGCGACCAGTCCGGCATCGAAGGCAAGCGGCGGATAATCCGTCACGCAGTCGATTTCGATCTGCACGCCGCCACGCTGGCCGATCTGAGCGCAGGCTTTGCGCAACGCCGCTTCCATGGAATCGAGCTGCGATTTGTCTGCATGGCGCAAGTCCACCGACATCCTGACTTCCCCGGGCACCACATTCCTCGAATTGGGCTTGGTCTGCATGAAACCGACGGTGCCGCGGCCGGCTGGCTGGTGCGCGAGGGCAATGCGGTTCACCTCTTCGACGATTCGCGCAGCCGCCAGCAGCCCGTCCTTGCGCAAGTGCATCGGGGTGGGTCCCGCATGGGCGTCCTGTCCGGTGACGACGACGTCGTACCAGCGCAGGCCGAGCGCGCCGGTGACCACGCCTATTGTAATTGCCGCATCCTCAAGGATCGGCCCCTGTTCGATGTGGGCCTCGAAGTACGCGGCAAACGGCTTGCCGGCCGGAATGTCGCCGGCGTAGCCGATGCGCCGGAGTTCGTCGCCGACGGACTTGCCATCGATGTCTTTCTGCGCGAGGACATGATCGAGGGTGAACGCACCCGCGAAAACGCCGGAGCCCATCATCACCGGGGTGAAGCGGGTCCCCTCTTCGTTGGTCCAGATCGCCACTTCGAAGGGATGCTCGGTCTCGATGCGCCGGTCGTTCAGCGTGCGCACCACTTCCAGCGCGGCGAGGACGCCGTAATTGCCGTCGAATTTTCCGCCGGTGGGCTGGGTGTCGATGTGGCTGCCGGCAACGACGGGTGGCAGATCATTTTTGCGGCCCGGACGGCGCGCAAAAATATTGCCGATGGCATCGACGCTGATCGTGCAGCCGGCGGATCGCAGCCATGTGCACACGAGATCGCGTCCCTCGCGATCGCGATCGGTCAGTGCGATCCGGCATACCCCGCCCTTCGGGGTCGCGCCGATTTTCGCCAGATCCATGAGCGACTGCCAGAGCCGCCCTCCGTCAATACGTGCATCGTTCATGAAGAAGATAATGACACAAGTTATTCATGAAGCTTTTTCAATTGGGTGCCAGGCGGGGGAGCGCCTTTGATTACAGTCGATTTAGATCTCTGGGCGGTGACCTACTTTAGTTCCGGCCCGCGCTGGGCGCGCCTAACCTGGGGCGAGCCCAGGTTAGCCTGCACTGAAACAAGCCCTCGGGGGCGAGACGCAAAGGTGATGCCCTGAAGGCAGAGCCTTGTGGATGCCGAGGTGGAGGGCTTGTTTTCGTTCCGGTCGCAGGTCCCCGCAAAGGCAGGCCCACAAAGCACAAAGCCCCTGCCCGGTGACCCGGGAGGGGCTTTGTGCTTTATGGGGCGCCTGGCGGTGACCTACTTTAGTTCCGACATAACTTCCGATGGGACTGGAAGTTAGTCTGCACTGAAACACGCCTTGTGGGGGAGTGGGAATGGACACGCTCTGGCAGTGCACCGCGGGACCGGTAAGAGTC
>JBKJUC010000175.1:0-17368 GCA_046590325.1 Burkholderiales bacterium
CATACGCATTCCAGTTTCGCGACTGCGCTGGCCTGCCTGCGCATGGACGTACCGGCCTTCCATTACATGATCGCGGTTGCGGGCGGCCACAACATCCGCTGCGCGCCTTATGCGACCTTCGGCACACAGGAACTTTCGGACAACGCGCTGGCCGCGCTTAAGGGCAGAAAAGCCTGCCTGCTCGCAAATCACGGCGCAATCGCCCTCGGCGTCGACCTCGATACGGCACTGGCCCTCGCAGTGGAAGTCGAATCGCTGTGCGAGCAATACTGGCGGGCGCTGCAGATCGGCAAACCTTTCCTTCTGCCCGACGAAGAAATGGCCGTGGTCATCGACAAATTTCGGACCTACGGCAAGCCGGCTTCCAGGATAAAGCGGACATGATCCCGCTGGAATCCGTACTGATCTTTTTCGCCGCCAGTGCGCTGCTGGCGTTGGCACCGGGACCGGACAACATTTTCGTGCTTACCTTGTCGGCGTTGCATGGACGCCAAGCCGGCTTGCTGGTGACCCTGGGCCTTTGCACGGGCCTGATTGGTCACACCCTGGCGGTTACGCTCGGCATTGCCGCCCTGTTCCAGGCATCGACAATCGCGTTTACCGTGCTGAAGATCGTCGGCGCGTGCTACTTGCTGTACCTCGCCTGGGGCGCGTTTCGCGCGGCGGCATCGCCGATAGAGACCAGGTCCGAGATGCCGTTAAAGGGCTGGCAGCTCTATCGCCGCGGCATCGTCATGAACCTGACCAACCCGAAGGTTTCGATTTTCTTTCTCGCCCTCCTGCCGCAGTTCGCCGATCCGGCGCGCGGCAGCCTCACCTTGCAATTGATTCTGCTGGGTGGAATTTTCATGCTCGCGGCGCTGCTCGTGTTCAGCAGCATCGCGGCCGTTGCGGGTTCGCTCGGAAGCTGGCTGAATCGCTCGGCTCGTGCGCAGGTCATCATGAACCGGATTGCCGGCTCCATCTTCGTGCTGCTTGCGCTGAAACTGGCAATGACGGAACGCTAGGGCGATACGCCTCGCTTGCGCGTGGCGCCAGATACGCTTAGCTTAGCGCTCATGGCCGAATCGAAATCCACTCCTCCCGCAACTCCCGTCGAGCAAGCCGATTTCGCGCGCACGTTCGCGGAAATTGCGCTACGCAGCAAGCACCTGGTCGAGAATTACTACGCCACGCAGAAAGAGCAGGGTAGCGAGGAAGCCGCAGACGACCTCGGCGTGGGCAAGGCATTCAACCAGTTAGCCGCGAAACTCATGAGCGACCCGCTGAAGCTGGCGGAAGCCTCGATGCGCATGTGGCATGACTATTTCACCCTGTGGCAAAGCACCATGCGCAAGGCCGCGGGCGAGGCGACGCCCCCGGTGGCGGAACCTGCCAAGGCGGATAACCGCTTTCGCAGCGAGCTCTGGCAGAGCAACCTGGTATTCGATTACATCAAGCAGTCTTACCTGATCGCGTCGCAGAATATCCAGAACACCGTCGCCGAAGTCGACGGCCTGGATGCCCAGACCGCCCGCAAGGTGAAGTTCTTTACGCGCCAGTACATCGATGCGCTGGCACCGACCAACTTCGTGATGACCAATCCCGAAGTGCTCAAGACCACCATCGAGTCCGGCGGCAAGAACCTGCTCGACGGCCTCAATCACTTGCTGCAGGATCTGGATCGCGGCAACGGCAAGCTGGCGATCAGCATGACCGACTACAAGGCGTTCAAGCTTGGCGAGAACGTCGCGACCACGCCGGGCAAAGTCGTGTTCCAGAACGATCTCATGCAGTTGATCCAGTACCAGCCGACAACTGAGAAGGTGCAGCGCCTGCCGCTGCTGATCGTGCCGCCGTGGATCAACAAGTACTACATCCTCGACCTGCGCCAGAAGAATTCTTTCATCCGCTTTGCCCTCGACCAGGGCATCACGGTGTTCGTCGTCTCCTGGGTCAATCCCGACCGCAAGCTGTCGCACAAGACCTTCGATGATTACATGCTCGAAGGTCCTGTAGCCGCGCTCGGCGCGATGGAGCAGGCCACCGGTGAGAAAGATTTCAACCTGATCGGCTACTGCCTGGGCGGGACGCTGTCTGCCGCGATGCTGGCATGGATGGCGGAGAAGAAGGATACGCGGGTGAAAAGCGTGACCTTCTTCACCACGCTCATCGATTTTTCCGAGCCGGGTGAACTCGGTGTGTTCGTCGACGAGGATTCCGTTTCCAGCCTGGAAAAGAAAATGACGGAGCGCGGCTATCTCGAGGGCGCGGAGATGGCCACGACGTTCAACATGCTGCGCGCCAACGACCTGATCTGGTCGTTCGTGGTGAACAACTACCTGCTGGGCAAGGAACCGTTCCCGTTCGACCTGCTCTACTGGAATTCGGACGCCACGCGCATGCCGGCGAAAATGCATACCTTCTACCTGCGCAACATGTACATCCGAAACGGGCTGCGCGAGCCGGGCTGCATCTCACTGGCCGGCGTACCGATCGATCTCGGGAAAGTGAAAATTCCCGCGTATTTCATTTCCACCGTTGAAGACCACATCGCGCCGTGGAAGACGACTTACCTGGGTGCGCAATTGCTGAATGGCCCGGTGCGCTTCGTGCTCGGCGGATCGGGACACATTGCCGGCATCGTCAATCCGCCCGCCGCGAACAAGTACTGGTTCTGGACCAACGAAAAATTGCGCGATTCCGCCGATGAATGGCTGGCAACGGCGCAGAAAAATGAAGGTTCCTGGTGGAACGACTGGGCGAGATGGGTCGCGGAGCGCGGTGGAGAGCAGGTCGCCGCGCGCCAGCCCGGAGAGGGCAAGCTTGCGGTGATCGAGGATGCGCCCGGCAGCTACGCCAAGCTCCGGCTGGACGCGCAAGCGCCGCAAACGCCGGCACCGAAAAAACCGCGGCCCGCGGCCCGGTCGAAAAAGCAGTCTTAGCCACAATACGCCGCGAAGCCTCGGCCCGGCCGATCCCTGCAAAGGCAAGGCCGGCGGTTGACCGCACTTGAATTCTGTATACAATATACAGAACTATCATCGCGGACTTTACCATGGCCGTCATCAGCCCGATCCGCCTCACCCCGGATCTCACCGAGCAGGTCTACCAGCGCCTGCTGAACGCCATTTGCGAAGGCGATCTGGCCCCGGGCTCGCGGCTTACGCAGGAAGAACTGGCCGCCACGCTGAATGTTTCCCGCCAGCCGGTTTTGCAGGCTTTGCGCTTGCTCAAGAAGGACGGCTTCGTGGTGGACACGGGGCGCCGTGGACTGATGGTGCTGCCGCTAGGCGCGCAGACCATCTCGCAGATCTATGAGGTCCGCTCAGTGCTGGACGGCCTGGCGTCGCGGCTCGCAGCACTGGCAAAGGTGAAAATCGACATGGCGATCATCGACGAGGGCCGCAAGGCGACCAAAGGCTCGCGCATCGGCGCAATGATCGATGCCGACATGCGCTTCCATAACCTCATCTATAGCGCCTCAGGCAATCCGCTCATCGCGGAAACGGCCAACCACCACTGGCAGCATATCCGCCGGGCAATGGGCGCCGTGCTGCAGGAAGCGCGCGTACGCGATTCCGTCTGGGACGAACACGAGGCGATCCTCAAGGCCATCAACCGGGGCGATGCGGACCGCGCAGAGCGGCTGGCCCGCGATCATGGCGAGGCAGCCGGCCACCACTTGAGCGATCAGTTGCGCAAGCAGATGCGCGCAGTTTCCTGAGAGCCGGATCAACAGAATCCCTGGAAGGAGAAAAAATGGAGCTGACAAAGGAACAACTGGAACATTTCGACCGCGAGGGCTATCTGTTTTTCCCCGGCCTGTTCTCAGAAAAGGAAATCAAGGTCCTGCTGGACGAAGTCCCGGCGCTGTACGCGCAGCGGCGCCCGGAAAACGTCCGCGAGAAGGACAGCGATGCGGTGCGCACCAATTTTGCCGCCCACATGTACAGCAATCCCTTCGCCAGGCTGGCGCGCCATCCGCGCATGGTTGAACCCATCAGGCAGCTTTTCGATGAAGACGTGTACATGCATCAGTTCAAGGTCAACGGCAAGATGGCCTTCGACGGCGACGTCTGGCAGTGGCACCAGGACTATGGCACCTGGAAAAACGACGACCAGATGCCGGAACCGCGCGCAATGAACGTGGCCATCTTCCTGGGCGAAGTGAACGAGTTCAACGGTCCGCTGATGTTCATTCCCGGCAGCCATAAGCTGGGCGTGATCGATGCCCAGCACGACACGTCCACCACCAGCTATCCCTTGTGGACCATCAGCCACGATACCATCCGCAAGCTGGTCGACCGCGGCGGCATCGTCGCCCCCAAGGGCCCGGCGGGTTCGATGATCCTGTTCCATTCCTGCCTGGTCCACGCCTCGAGCTCAAATCTGTCGCCCTGGGACCGGATCAATGTTTACCTGAGCCTGTGCGCGGTTTCGAACCACATCCGCCGCTTCAAGCGTCCCGAGTACATCGCGCATCATGATTTCACCCCGATCGACTGCCTGCCCGACGATTGCCTGCTGAAAGACTACGACGTGCCGCTGCCCTGGAAAGACGGCACACCCGAGCAGGCCCTGAAGCCGCTCGCCGCCTGACGGTCAACGAACCATGAACCTGTACGCGAAGCTTCGCGAACGCGCAGCCGCGAACAAGCCGTTGCGGGTCGGCCTGATCGGCGCAGGAAAATTCGGCGCCATGTACCTGGCGCAAGTGCCGAAGACGCCGGGCCTGCATTTGGCCGGCATTGCCGACCTGTCCCCCGCCAATGCAAAAGTGAACCTCGATCGCGTCGGCTGGCCGGCGGGACGCTACGCCGCGGCGTCACTCGATGCCGCATTCTCTTCCGGCCTGACCCACGTCGGCGACAACTGGGAAGCGCTGGTCAGGGATCCGCGCATCGACATCATCGTCGAGGCAACGGGCAACCCCATCTCGGCGGTCGAACACGCGCTGCTGGCATTCCAGAATGGCAAGCACGTCGTGATGGTCACCGTGGAAGCGGATGCGATGTGCGGGCCATTGCTCGCACGCCGGGCCAGCGAAGCCGGCGTGGTCTACAGTCTTGCCTATGGCGACCAGCCTGCGCTCATCTGCGACCTGGTCGACTGGGCACGCGCCTCCGGTTTCAGCGTCGTTGCCGCGGGCCGTGGCCACAAATGGCTGCCGCATTTCGCACAGTCCACACCGGAAACGGTCTGGGGCTACTACGGCCTCACGCCCGAACAGGCGAAGACCGGCGGCCTCAACCCGAAGATGTTCAACTCCTTCCTCGACGGCTCCAAGCCGGCGATCGAGAGCACCTCGGTCTGCAATGCGACCGGCCTCACTCCTGCGCCGCAGGGCCTGCTGTTCCCGCCCGCGAGCGTGGACGACATACCCAATGTGATGCGCCCGGTTGCCGAAGGCGGACACCTGCATCATAAGGGTCAGGTCGAAGTGATTTCATCCCTGGAAAAGGACGGTCGGGTCATTCCCTACGACATTCGCTTCGGCGTGTTCGTGGTGTTCGAGGGCGACACCGAGTACATCCGCAACTGCTTCAAGGAATACATGGTGCGAACCGACAGTTCGGGTCGCTATGCGTGCCTGTACAAGCGCTGGCACCTGATCGGCCTTGAAGTCGGAATCTCGGTTGCGTCGGTGGGATTGCGCGGCGAAGCGACCGGTTGCGCGACCGGCTTTCGAGCCGACGTGGTCGCTACCGCGAAGCGCGACCTCAAGGTGGGCGAAATCCTCGATGGCGAAGGCGGCTATACGGTGGTCGGAAAGCTGATGCCGGCCGAAGCGTCATTGAGAATCGGCGCCCTGTCCTTGGGACTGGCGCACAACGTGAAGCTGCTCAAGCCCGTCGCGGCCGGCCAGCCGGTGCGCTGGACTGACGTGGCGGTGGACGAATCAAGCCATGCCGTAAAAATCCGCCGCGAGATGGAGCGCCTTTTCTCCCCGGACCAGGAAGCGGTGCTGGCGCAATAGCCGGCGGCGGTCACGGGCTCGTTGCGTGGCCGCCATCCCTTGATGGATGATAGGGGCGCCTCGCCGCCAGCCGGCCAACCGCAGGTCCGACGCTTCCCTCACGATGCACCAAAAAAAATCCCGCAACACCCAGATCGCCGCCGCCGTCATCGGCAATGCCCTCGAGTGGTATGACTTCGTCGTCTATGGATTCCTGACGGTCATCATCTCCCGCCTGTTCTTTCCGGCGGACAGCGAATACGCCTCCCTGCTGCTTACGATGGCGACCTTCGGCGTCGGATTTTTCATGCGGCCGGTGGGTGGCATCGTCATCGGCATGTACGCGGACCGGAAGGGCCGCAAGGCCGCCCTGCAACTGATCATCGGACTGATGACCCTGTCGATGGCCATCATCGCCTTCGCCCCGCCGTACGCGGCGATCGGTATCGCAGCACCGCTGCTGATGGTGTTCGCGCGGCTGCTGCAGGGCTTCGCCACCGGCGGCGAATTCGCCAGCGCCACCTCGTTCCTGGTGGAAATGGCACCGCCCGGCAAACGCGGTTTCTACGGCTCCCTGCAGATGGTGGGGCAAAGCCTGGCGGCACTGTCCGGCGCCATTGCCGGCGCGCTGGTCACGCGTGGGCTCGCACCGGAACAGATTGATTCCTGGGGATGGCGCCTGCCGTTCATCTTCGGCCTGCTGATCGGCCCGGTTGGAATCTACATCCGCAAATATCTCGACGAAACGGACGCCTTCCTGGAGGCACGCAAGGCGATCGCCGCCGGCGCGAAGAAATTCTCCCTCGTCGAGAATGCGCGCAGCATTGCCGTCTCCTTCGGGCTCGTCATCTGCGGGACCATTTCCTTCTATGTCGTGCTCGTGTATATGCCGACGTTCGCCAAGACACAGCTCGGCATCCCGCTGGCCGATGCTTTCATTGCACAAGTCACCGGGCTGATCTGCCTGACCATCGTCACTCCCCTGAGCGGAATGCTTTCCGACCGCATCGGCCGCAAACCCATCCTGATGGCCGCGGCCGTCGCTTATTTCGTGCTGCTCTATCCGCTGTTCGACTGGGTGCATTCCGCGCCGAGCCTTGAGCGGCTCACCCTCATGCAGGCGGTGCTTTGCAGTCTGGTCGGGGTGTACTTCGGGGCGATCTCGACGGCACTGGCAGAGCAGTTCCCCACCGGCGTGCGCTCGACCGGTCTGGCGATCGGCTACAACTTCGCGGTGATGCTGTTCGGCGGCTTCGCCCAGTTCATCGTCACCTGGCTGATCCGCGAAACCGGCTCTCCGATCGCGCCGGCCTTCTACGTGATGTTCGGTGCGGTGGTGGGTTTCATCGCGTCGTTTTTCGTGATCGACCGGTATCGCGAGCAGCATCTGGCATCAACCTGACGAGGAGGCGCCTCATGGAAAACAGAATGAAAGCATTCATGGCCGGCACGGGACTGGCGCTGTTCGTTGCCGGCTTGTGCATCGGCGGCCTGCTGCGGTCCGCAAACCTGTCGGCAGAGGCGGATACCAGAACCATGAAAGTGGTCCGCCTCTACACCGGCGCGGACAACCAGTCGCATTTCGAGGACATGCAGGTGCCGATGAAGGATGGCGGCAAGATCGGCTTCATGTCGGAGCGGTTCAAGGCCACCGGCATCGTGTTCCGCGAAACCAGCGGCGACTACAACTACGACTTCCACACCGCGCCCCGGCGCCAATATGTAGTGAATCTCGACTCCGAAGTGGAAATCGAAGTGGGCGACGGAAGCAAACGCACACTGCGTGGCGGCGACGTCCTGCTCGCGGAAGACACCACCGGCCAGGGCCACATCAGCCGGGCCGTGGCGGGCAAGCCCAGAAGGTCGCTGTTCATCACGCTCGATTAGGGCTGGACTCGACCAATCCGGCAAGGATGGGGATTTTTCCTGCGTATTGGGGATTGTTAGGATATTCTCATCGTTAATACGCCCGGACGCATGATAAATAAGAAAGCATTTGCCTGTATTTGCCCCTAGACTTTCTCCTGTCAAATGCGCAGGTGAGTCCGCCCCACAAGGGCAAGGCGAGCTGAAGGGATCCGACCGGGATCTGGAGGAAGCGCAGGAACGAAACAGCCAGGCAGGGGCCGTCCGCCGGCGGTTCCCGAGGTTTTACGTATACGTGAACGTCAGCAATAATGAGCGCCCGCGTTTCGCGCGAGGCCATTTTTGATCGGGTGCAACAGCCATGACCGACTTGAGCGTGCAAAGCACTGACCAGGGGAACCAGGCCCGGAACAAGATCCGCTTCGTCACCGCGGCGAGCCTGTTCGACGGCCACGATGCCTCCATCAACATCATGCGCCGCATCCTCCAGGCCAGTGGCGTCGAAGTCATCCACCTGGGACACAATCGCTCAGTGGACGAGGTGGTAAACGCCGCCATCCAGGAGGACGTCCAGGGGATCGCAATCTCCTCCTACCAGGGCGGCCACGTCGAGTACTTCATGTACGCGATCGACCTGTTGCGCGAGCGCGGCGGCGAGAAGATCCGCGTGTTCGGCGGCGGCGGCGGGGTGATCGTCCCGCACGAGATCGAAGAACTCCATAAGTATGGCGTCGCCCGCATCTACACGCCCGAAGACGGCGCGAAGATGGGCCTGCAGGGCATGATCACCGACATGATCCGCACCGCGGATCGCAATCTCTCCGCAGAACTGCCCGCCAACCTGGATGAGTTGTTTCGTGGCAATGCTCGCGCGCTCGCCCGGGTGATCACGGGACTCGAGAACGGCACACTGCCCGAGGCATTGCACCAGCAGTTGGTGAAGGGCGCCACCGTGCACGAAAACGTTCCGGTGCTGGGCATCACCGGCACCGGCGGGTCCGGAAAGTCCTCGCTCACTGACGAACTGATCCGGCGCTTTCGCATCGACCTGGGCGACGAACTGAAGATCGCAATCGTCGCGGTCGATCCTTCGCGGCGCAAGACCGGCGGTGCGCTGCTGGGCGACCGCATCCGCATGAATGCGATCAACCACCCGAACATCTACATGCGTTCGCTGGCCACGCGCGAGGCAGGCAGCGAAATCGCCGCCTGCCTGCCAGACGTGATCGCCGCCTGCAAATGCGCCGGCTTCGACCTGATCCTGGTCGAAACCTCCGGCATCGGCCAGGGTGATGCGGCCATCGTTCCCCATGTCGATTTCTCGCTGTACGTGATGACCCCGGAATTCGGCGCCCCCAGCCAGCTCGAAAAAATCGACATGCTCGACTTCGCCGATTTCGTGTCCATCAATAAATTCGACCGCCGCGGCGCGCAGGACGCCTTGCGCGACGTGCGCAAGCAGATGCAGCGCAACCGCAGCGCGTTCGGCGTATCACCCGATACCATGCCGGTGTTCGGCACCATTGCCTCCCGGTTCAATGACGACGGCGTCACCGGCCTCTACCAGACGATCCTTGCCGAACTGAAGACCCGCGGATTGAAGGCGGGCGAAAGCAAGCTCAAGCCGGTCACTGTCAAGTCATCTTCCGAGCAGAACGTCATCGTGCCCCCCGCCCGCGGGCGTTACCTCGCGGAGATCTCCGAGACCGTGCGCGGCTATCACGCCGACGTCTCGAAACAAGCGCGGGTTGCGCGCGAGCGCCAGCAACTGCGCGAAGCCCGCCGCATGCTCGACGCGGCCAAGAAGGCCTCGGCCGATCTCGACCCCCTGATTGCCGAGCGCGATCGCGCGCTCAGCACCAATGCCAAGGCACTCCTGGAAGAGTGGCCCGAGGTTAAGGCGGCCTACTCCGGTGACGAACAGGTCACCAGGATCCGCGATCGCGAGATCCGCACCACGCTCAACTCGACGACCCTGTCCGGAACCAAAGTGCCGAAGGTTGCGCTGCCCCGGTTCGAGGACGATGGCGAAACACTGAAATGGCTGATGCGCGAGAACCTGCCGGGCTATTTCCCGTATACCGCGGGCGTGTTCCCCTTCAAGCGGGAGAACGAGGATCCGACACGGATGTTCGCCGGCGAGGGTGACCCGTTCCGCACCAATGCCCGCTTCAAGTTCCTGTCGCGGGACATGGCGGCCAAACGTCTGTCCACGGCCTTCGATTCCGTAACGTTGTACGGCTTCGATCCGCACGAGCGTCCCGATATTTACGGCAAGGTCGGCAACTCCGGCGTGTCAATTGCCACCCTGGACGACATGAAGGTGCTGTATTCCGGGTTCGACCTTTGCGATCCGGCGACTTCGGTGTCCATGACCATCAATGGACCGGCGCCGACCATCCTGGCGATGTTCGTCAACACCGCCATCGACCAGCAGGTCGACAAGTTCGCCGCCCAGCACGGCCGCCAGCCGAACGAGCAGGAGGCTGCGAAAATCCGCACATGGGCCCAGGAGAACGTGCGCGGCACCGTGCAGGCCGACATCCTCAAGGAAGACCAGGGCCAGAACACCTGCATTTTCTCCACCGAGTTCTCGCTCAAGGTGATGGGAGACATCCAGGAATACTTCGTCAAGAACAAGGTGCGCAATTTCTATTCGGTATCAATCTCCGGCTATCACATCGCGGAGGCCGGTGCGAACCCGATCTCGCAGCTCGCGTTCACGCTGTCCAATGGCTTCACCTTCGTCGAAGCCTACCTGGCACGCGGCATGAGCATCGACGACTTCGCGCCTAACCTGTCATTCTTTTTCTCCAACGGCATGGATCCGGAATACACGGTGCTGGGCCGCGTGGCGCGCCGTATCTGGGCCACGGCGATGCGCGACAAATACGGCGCCAACGAACGCAGCCAGAAACTGAAATACCACGTGCAGACGTCGGGCCGCTCGCTTCATGCGCAGGAAATCGCCTTCAACGACATTCGCACCACCCTGCAGGCGCTGATCGCCATCTACGACAACTGCAATTCCCTGCACACCAATGCTTACGACGAGGCGATCACGACGCCGACCGCAGAATCGGTGCGCCGGGCGCTGGCGATCCAGCTGGTCATCAACCGCGAATGGGGCCTGGCAAAGAACGAAAACCCGAACCAGGGCTCATTCATCATCGACGAGATGACCGACCTGGTCGAGGAAGCGGTACTGCAGGAGTTCGAGCGCATCTCCGAACGCGGCGGCGTGCTCGGCGCGATGGAAACGGGCTACCAGCGCGGCAAGATCCAGGAAGAATCGATGTACTACGAGCACAAGAAGCACGACGGCTCCTATCCCATCATCGGCGTGAACACCTTCCGCAATCCCGGTGGCGAAGAGGCGGGAGGCAGCATTCCGCTGCAGCGCTCGACCGATGACGAGAAGCAAAGCCAGATCAAGCGGCTGCGCGAATTCCAGAGCCGCCATGCCGCCGAAACGCCGGCTGCCATCGCCAGGCTGAAGCAGACGGTCATCGACAACGGCAATGTGTTCGCCGAACTCGTCAATGCGGTGCGCGTCTGCTCGCTGGGCCAGGTCACCGACGCCCTGTTCGAAGTCGGCGGACAGTATCGCCGCAGCATGTAAGGATGGAGACTTGAATGGTAGAACTGCAACTCAACCACATGAACATTCCGGCACGCGATCCCGAGGGCCTGGTGCGCTGGTACGTCGACAACCTCGGCCTGCGCGCCGAAGGCAACAAGGCCCGGGGACCCGGCGTGCTGCTGGTGTTCCAGTCTGGCGAGCCGGTCAACCGGGCACCGGAACTGCACCTGGGATTCCAGGTACCTGACAACAGGAAGCTGGCAGAATGGGCGGGAAAATTCGGCGTCCCCGTCAATGCGAAACCCGGCGCCGAGTTCCATACGTTCCAGGTATCCGATCCCGAAGGCAACCGCCTCGAGATCTACTGCAAGGCCGACAGCTAAACCAGATCCGGCCCCGCGCCGGACGACCACTTCACTCTGGGAGGAGTCATGAAAGTACCTGGTAAATATCTCCTGTATGTCTGTACGGGGCTGGCCGCCATGCTCGGCGGCTCGATGCTGTTCGCGGATGACGGCGAGAAGCAACTGCTGGCCCGCGCGCAGGGCATGTTCAAGCCACTGCCCGCGGATGCCGGCACTGCCGAGCGGCCGCTGACGCCGGAACGCGTCGAACTGGGCAAGCTGCTGTTTTTCGAGAATCGCGTCTCCTCCGACGGCCACGTCAGTTGTGCCGCCTGTCACCTGCCCTCCTACTACGGCACCGACGCAATGCCGCAGGCCATGGGCAACCGGGGAATCGTCCTGCCGCGCAACACGCCGACGGTCTTCAACACCGCCCTGCAGTTCGTCCAGCACTACGGCGGCAACCGGGTGGATGTGGAAGAACAGGCCGTCAAGGCAATCGCCAGCAAACTCGCTTACGGCAATGCGGACCTTGCCGAGGCGGAGAAGCGGTTGCGCGCAATCACCGCCTATCGGCCGATGTTCGAGAAGGCATTTCCAGGTGAAGCAGAGCCCATGACCGCTGCAAACTGGGGCACGGCGATCGGCGCCTATGAGCGCACGCTGCTCACGCCCGCGCCTTTCGACCGCTACCTCGGCGGCGACACTGCTGCGCTGAACACGCAAGCGAAGAAAGGCCTGGACAAGTTCATGAGTTTCGGCTGCTCCGGCTGCCACGGCGGCGTCACCGTCGGCGGACAGATGTACCAGAAGTTCGGTGTCACCCAGGACTACTGGAACCTGACGGGCAGCAAGGAAATCGAGTTGTTCAAGGGCCGGGACAAGGGGCGCTTCCAGGACACGAAGAAGGACGAGGACGCCTTCATGTTCAAGGTCCAGCAACTACGCAATGTCGCGGTGACACCACCTTTCTTCCACGACGGTTCGGTCGCCGAACTCGGCGACGCAGTGCGGATCATGGCAAAACTTCAACTGGGACGCGACCTGACTGATGCCGACGTCGCCGACCTGATCGCTTTCCTTGACAGCCTCACCGGAGAGGTACCGGCGCAGTTTGCAAATGTGCCGAACCTGCCGGTGGCTTCGGGCAAGAACTGAGGCCTGTCAGTTTCACAGCCATTCCCGGAAGCGGCCGTCAGGCCGCTTCTTTCATGTATGTTAAGGAGATCGCATGAATCCATTGTTCAAAAGACTGGCGACGATCGCCGTGTTTCTTGTAGCCCCCGCCACCCTGACGCAGGCCGACCTGAAGGTCGACGGCAAGGGCTTCGCAACCATGCAGGCGGGCGAAGAAACCTGGAGCGAGTATCCCGGGATTGCCGGGATCCATCGCATGATCGTCTACGGCGATCCCAGCAAGGCCGGCGTCTATGTGATCCGCGCCAGGTTCGCACCCGGCGTGATGAGCATGCCGCACACGCATCCCGAGGACCGGCTCGCGACCGTGATCAAGGGGACCTGGTGGAGCGGAACCGGACCCGATTTCACGCCCGACAAAACCGAAGGCATGCGTCCCGGTGCCTACATGCTGCATCCTGCGGGGGAAGCGCATTTCGACGGCGCCAAGGAGGAGGAAGTAATCGTGCAACTGATCGGTTACGGGCCCAGCGGCACCAAGTTCATCAAGCCCGAGCTCGGCACCGTCGGCCGTTCGATCAAATAAGAAAGGGTCGCGATCCAGCATGAACGCGGTCGGCTACAGAAATTCCCTGCCCATCACCGAGGCCCAATCGCTGGTTGATGTGGAACTCCCCGATCCGCTACCGGGCGCGCCCATGCCGTGATCGAGTCGGGTCGCTCCAAAGGCAAGGTCGTCCTGTCCGGCTTCTGAGCCGATGACGGCTTTCTTGAGTCTTCCCGCATCGCGTGATACGGTTGATTTTCCTGCCCGTTCCGGCCCTCTCATCAGCATGAGCACGATCAATATCAGCAAGGGCGGCTCGACTTTGACTGGTCCCCGTCTTCGCAACCTCTGCATCGCCGCCCTGGTAATCGTCCACGGCCTCGGCATGCTCGGCGCACCCTTCGCCGCGGCGATTCACTTCGGCCAGCCCGACAGCACCGCGCACCAGAACTTTCACGTGGTGTGGGAGGCGTTCAAGTACTTCGCGGCTTCGTCGGCATGCTTCGCGATTGCGCTCGGCCCGCTGCGCCGGGGTGAGCGCTGGGCCTGGTGGACCATGCTAATCGCCTGCCTCGCGCTCTTCGGCGGTGTTTTCGTCGCGCACGCCCTGTCCGGGGGCGGGCCGGCCATCGATCACTGGTCCTACGGGTCGTTCCTTGTCATTTCGATGGCTGCGCTCGCGGTGCTGGCCAAGGTTCCTCCCCGCCCCAGCCGGTAGCGTTCGCCCTTCGCGAAATCGACGGGGTTGTCTCAATACACGTCCCGCCAGGCCGGCCATTTCATTCAGGGCTACAGCCCCGGCGCATTCTCATAGTAAGCTCCGAAAAAATCGGCACGGCTCTTGGGTGTTCCGTCGTCGCCGTATTGACCTGACGAGGAGAACTCTTGACCCAATCGGGAACCATGGGCGGCGGGGCGGCTGACACCTTCCCCCTGCTGCTGTTGAGCCACGCCGAATCGCGTGGCGGGCGGACCGCCATGCGCGAGAAGGATCTCGGCATCTGGCAGAGCTGGACCTGGAAGCAATCGGCGGACGAAGTGCGCCGGTTGGCCTGCGGCCTGGCCGCATTGGGGTTCCGCCGGGGTATGAACCTGGCCGTGATCGGCGACAACCGGCCCCGGCTCTACTGGGCATTCGCCGCTGCGCAAAGCCTGGGCGGCGTGCCCGTGCCGGTCTATCAGGACTCGGCCGCCCAGGAAATGCTCTATGTCCTGGACAACGCGGAAATCGAATTCGCGATCGTCGAAGACCAGGAGCAGGTCGACAAGCTGCTCGAACTGCTTCCCCAAAGTCCGCGCCTCAAGCACATCATCTATGACGATCCGCGCGGGTTGCGCAATTATTCGCGGTCGGAACTGATTTCCTATGACGCACTGCGGGACCAGGGCGCGGAATTCGATCGAGCCAATCCTGCCTTTTTCATGAAAGAGGTCAACGCGGGCAAGGCCGATGACACCTGTGTCATTCTTTATACGTCCGGCACGACCAGCAAACCCAAAGGGGTGTGCCTGACGCATGCCGCGCTGACCGCGGCGGCGCGCGGCGACATCGCGCTGGACCACTTCACCGATCGCGACGAGGTCCTGTCCTACCTGCCGATGGCCTGGGTGGGAGACCATTTGTTTTCCTATGGCCAGGCGCTGGTGGCAGGCTTTACCGTCAACTGCCCCGAATCTTCGGAAACAGTGATGACCGACCTGCGCGAGATCGGTCCGACTTATTACTTCGCACCGCCCCGGGTTTTCGAGAACCTGCTGACCCAGGTGATGATCCGCATGGAAGACGCCAGCCGCATCAAGCGCTGGCTGTTCCAGCGTTTCATGGCGGTCGCCCGGCGCTGCGGCGCCGAGATCATGGACGGCAAGCCGGTGTCCCTGACTGATCGCATTGCCTATTCAATCGGAAATCTCGCCGTCTATGGTCCGCTGCGAAACATACTCGGCATGAGCCGCATCCGCGTCGCCTATACCGGGGGCGCGGCCATCGGCCCCGACCTGTACCGCTTCTACCGCTCGATCGGGATCAACCTCAAGCAGCTTTATGGCCAGACCGAAACTGCTGCTTACGTGTGCAAGCAACCCGATGGCGAGGCCAAGCTCGACACCGTCGGCAAGCCGCTGACGGGCGTCGAAGTGCGCATCGTCGAAAGCGGCGAGATCTGGGTGAAGACGCCCAGCATGCTCAAGGAATACCACAAGCGGCCCGATGCCAGCGCGGAATCGATCTCTCCCGATGGCTATTTCATGACCGGCGACGCCGGCTTCTTCGACGGCGACGGGCACCTCAAGATCATCGACCGTGCCAAGGACGTCGGCAAACTCAATGACGGCGCGCTGTTCGCGCCGCAATTCCTCGAGAACAAACTCAAGTTTTTCCCCTATATCAAGGAGGCTGTGTGCTTCGGCGACAAGCGCGATATGGTCTGCGCGTTCCTGAACATCGACATGGCCGCGGTTGGCAACTGGGCGGAACGCCGGGGCCTCGCCTATGCAGGTTACGTGGATCTCGCCAGCCGGCCGGAGGTCTACGCGCTGATGCAGGACTGCGTCGAGAAGGTAAATGCCGACCTGGCGGCCGAAGCCAGCCTCGCGGGTTCGCAGATCCGGCGCTTCCTGGTGCTGCACAAGGAACTGGATGCCGACGACGATGAACTAACCCGCACCCGCAAAGTACGACGTGGGTTCATCGCCGAGAAGTACGGGATCCTGGTCGACGCGTTGTACGACGGCAAGCAGCAATGCGTCATCGAGACCGAAGTGAAGTTCGAGGACGGCCGCAAGGGCAGCGTCAGGGCCGACGTGCGCATCAGCGACCTGCCGCTCGCGTCGCCAGCGGCGAAGGCAGCCTGATGACCGACCAACGCCAGCTCGGTGAAACGATCCTCGGCGTCGAGGATATTTCGCTCGCCTTCGGCGGCGTGAAGGCGATCTCCGGAGTGAGTTTCCAGGTTCGCGAGCGCGAGGTTTTCGCCATCATCGGCCCCAACGGCGCCGGCAAGAGCTCGATGCTGAACGTCATCAACGGCGTCTACCAGCCGCAGCAGGGCACGGTCCGGTTCAAGGGGCAGGCCTGGAAGCGCATGGTGCCGCACGAAGCGGCGCGCCTCGGCATCGCGCGGACGTTCCAGAACATCGCGCTCTTCAAGGGTATGACGGTGCTCGACAACATCATGACCGGCCGCAACCTGAAGATGCGCAGCTCCCTGCTGGCGCAGGCGCTTTACTGGGGTTCCAACCAGAAAGAAGAGATTGAGCATCGCGAGAAGGTCGAGCACATCGTCGACTTCCTGCAGATCGAGCATATCCGCAAGACGCCGGTCGGACGCCTGCCTTACGGACTGCAGAAGCGCGTGGAACTGGCGCGCGCACTGGCGGCCGAGCCGGTGCTGCTGCTGCTCGACGAGCCCATGGCGGGCATGAACGTGGAAGAGAAACAGGACATGTGCCGTTTCATCCTCGACGTCAACGACGAATTCGGCACTACCATCGTCTTGATCGAGCACGACATGGGCGTGGTGATGGATATCTGCGATCGTGTCGTGGTGCTGGACTACGGCCGCAAGATTGGTGACGGCACCCCGGACGAGATCCGCGCCAACAAGGCAGTGATCGACGCTTATCTGGGAGTTGCACATTGACTACACCCAACACAGAGGCACAGAGGAAAATGAGGGCACAGAGAAAACGGTTCGGATTCCCGGCAAACACTGCACGCGACGACGATGGTGGATTTTTCTCGTCATCGCTTTTCTCTGTGCTCTCTGTGTTCTCCGTGCCTCTGTGTTGGGTGTAGGTACCAACCTATGAGTTTCTTCTTTGAAGTTCTCATAGGCGGTCTGCTGGCGGGGGTGATGTACTCGCTGGTGGCGCTCGGCTTCGTGCTGATCTACAAGGCGTCCGGCGTGTTCAATTTCGCCCAGGGGGCGATGGTGTTCTTCGCGGCGCTGACCTTC
>JBKJUC010000198.1:0-14767 GCA_046590325.1 Burkholderiales bacterium
TCACGTCGCGATCGAAGATGAAGTTGATGTCCGAGGTGCGCGACAGCACTTCGAACACGCTCTTCAGCGGCGCATCCTTGAACTCCAGGGTGACCGGCTTGCGCAGCGAACTCTTCAGCGCCATATTGGAAGCTGCGGCCTTCACCTGCGATTCCTCGATCGCGCGCAGCAACGCCCTCGCCTCGCGCTGCGACGGATTTTCCGCGAGCACCGGCCGCAAGTGCTCGAGCGCCCCATCCAGGTCGCGGGCATCCGCCATCGCCTTGGCTTCCGCGGCAATGCGCCGGTGGCGCTGCTCGGTCTGCACCTGCGACAGTCCGGCCGCTGCGCGGACGTTGGCATCGTCCAGCATCAGCACGCGCCTGTAGAACGGCTCCGCATCCTCGAACTTGCCGAGCAGGCGCTGCTTGTCGCCATTGTTGAGCAACTGGTTGACGTAGCCGTCGCGGTTGCGCACGTAGTACGCCCGGTATTCCACGTTGTCCGGTTGCGCTTTCGACGCGGCGCCGACCTGTTGCAGTCCCTCCTCCACCTGGCCCAGCTCGACCATGCGTTTGCCGGTGACGAATGCCGGATCGGTGGTCGCGCATCCGAGGATGGCCAGTGCAAGGACACCTGCGATGATGGACTTCACTGGACTTCTCCTGTGACGAGCGTTTGCTGTATGCCGGTCGGCAGATGCGTAAGCAGGATTTTCGTGTCCGCGAACCGGTCGACGCGGTAGAGCGAGTCGATGACGTCGCCTTCGCGCACCACCAGGTTGCGTTCACCCTGGATCAGGAACACGGCATTGGCTTCGTCGGAGACCAGCTTGCCCATGTAGACGAAAGGCAAAGTCGGTGCCGTCGGCGGGGGCGGCGGGGCCGATACCTCCCTGCCCGGAGCGGGTAGCGGTACAGGCTTGCGCCACGAGCGCGCTGCGAACGGGTCTGCATTGTTCGCATCGAGGGCATGCGTCCGTAGCTTCTCCAGCGCAACGCGCTCGGCGGGTGGCCGCGCAGGCTGCGCGGCACGCGGCGGGCGCGAGGTGCGCACCGGCGCTTCCACGACTTCCGCAACGGAATCCTTCTCCGATTCACGCACCCAGGCGGCGGCGGTCAGCGCGAGCATCAGCAGCGAGATCAGCGCGGTCCAGCGCTGGCGGGCGCCCATTTTCATCGGCTGCTTCCGGTCACGACCGTTGCGCCCGATTCCACGAACAGCGTCAACTTGATCTGGGCTTCGAGCATTTCGTCGCCGATCTGCTGGCGCTGGAATGCAACCCCGTCGAGGGCGAGCGCAGGCAGCGCCCGGCTGGCCTGCGCGAGGAAGCGGCGCACTTCGGGATAAGTCCCCTTTGCCGGCAACAGAATCTGATAGCGAACGAGTCGGCCGTCGGGGTCGGGCAGAGGCCGGTACTCGCCCTGTTCCACCAACAGCCCCTGGTCGGCGGCAGCGCGATGCAGGCGGCGCAACAGGTCGGGCACCTGGGCGGGCCGCGCAAGGGCGGAATAGAACGCACCGAGATCGGCCACCGGATCGGACGGCGCCACGGCTTTGCCCGCCACTTGCGCGGCCGTCACACGCAATTGCGCGACTTCCGCCCGCAAGTTCGACGTCTGGCTTACCGCCGGGGCGACCGCGGAAAAATAGAAAGCGAGATTGAATGCAACCAGGCCCAGTGCCAGGGTCATGGTCCAGTCGAGGCCGCGCCCCAGCCGGCGCAGGCGCCAGGTCACAAGCGCGAGGTTGGCTGCAGCCATGAGGCGGTTACCGTAAAGCGCACCGGCCGTTGCGGGTCCTGTGCGTTGATCTGGTGATTGAGCAGGTAGACCCGCCCAAGCGACACCTGCTGGTCCAGGCGCTTGACGTAGTCGAACATGGTCTGAAGGTCGGCGCATTCACCGCTGATCTCCACGGTTCCGCCCTTCTGGTCCGGCGTAATGCCGAGCAGCGCCACCTTGTTGATCGCCGCCGCCTCGACCGCCTTGAACAGGCGCTCCCAGGGCAACGCGATCTGGTCGATGACGGCATTGGCGTGATGGATCTCGCGCAGGGTGGCGTCGGCGATAGGCGCCCGCTCTTCGTCCCGGCCGTTAGGCCGCCGCTCGAACTGGGCTGCACGCGTCTGCAGCAGTTCCGCCTCCTCATTCGCGGACGCATACACGTGCAGCATCTTGGCCGTCGCGATGGCTGCGATGACAAGCAGGCCGATGCCCAGCCAGCCGCTGGTCCGGCGCGCATTGAAATCGAGGTCGATACGATTCATTGCAGGCCTCTGCCGGCAACAGCAGCCGGCCAGCTTTCCACTTTCAATCCCCGCACGTCGACGGGCGGATTGCCCGACTTGTGCAGATAAACCTTTTCGCCAGCGGAATCCACGCCGAGCAGCAGAAGTTCCTGGTCGATCAATTCGGCCAGCGAGACCATTTCTCCGTTCAGCGGCCTGCTGCGCAACGAGTGCCAGTTTCCTTTCCGCTGCAAACCCAGCATAAGGCGCCCGGGCTCGGCAAGGGCGATCCAGGCATTGGGCGCAATCGCCCCCACCCGCGAATTGCAGGCGGCCATCAAGGCCGGCTGCAGGGAACGCAATCGCAACGGAGAATTTTTCATTAGTGCGTTAATCGCATAGACGAGGGCTTTCTCCACCGCGGCTGCGAGCGTGGGCGCGCCCGGTTTACCTGCCGACAGCCGTACCGTCCAGGTCCGGGCGATCTCGCCGTAGACTTGGTGGAATCGCGCGGCGCCGAAGGCGAGTTCCTCGCGTTCGCCGGCCAGCGTGGCGTTCCAGGGGAGCACGAGATAGCGCACGAAATGATTCGACAGCACGATGCTTGCATCGGCCGCGCCGGTATTCGGATGGGCCAGCGCTTCGCGAAGGGCCTCGAGTGCGCCGCGCCAGGCCGGGCCATCGCCCGCCGGTGCGCAATCAATAACCTTGCGATCCCGAAGGCGGGGCCGGATGCCGCCCGCGTAACGCAGCAGCGTCACCTGTTGCGGCGCAAAAGTAATGCTGATGCGCTCACGCCACAAAAGTGACACGGTTGATCTCCGAAAGCGTGGTTTCACCGGCGCGCACCAGGTCGGTCGCGGCCTCGCGCAAACCGCGGGTGCCTAGCCTGCGTGCCGCTTCCTTGATGATGCGGATCGATTGCCGGGTGACGATGAGTTCGCGCAGTTCGTCGTTGAGCAGCATGGTTTCCGCGATAGCCTTGCGGCCGCGATAGCCGGAACCGCGGCACTGGCCGCAGCCACGCCCTGCGCGAAAGTTGAAGCCGCCGACGGCCGCGCGGTCGAGTCCCGAGTCTGCCAGCAGCCGGTCATCCGGATCGTCCGCCGTGCTGCACGCCGCGCAGTTGAGTCGCACCAGCCGCTGTGCCGCCACGCCATTGAGCGCGGCGACAAAACTGTGCGGATCGACGCCCATGTGCAAAAAGCGGCCGATGACGTCGAATACATTGTTGGCATGCACGGTCGTGAAGACAAGGTGGCCAGTCAGTGCCGACTGCACGGCGATCTGCGCGGTTTCCGGATCGCGGATCTCGCCCACCATGATCTTGTCCGGATCGTGGCGCAGGATCGATCGCAATCCGCGGGCGAACGTCAGGCCCTTCTTCTCGTTGACCGGAATCTGCAGGATGCCCGGAAGCTGGTACTCCACCGGATCTTCGATAGTGATGATCTTGTCGCGGCCGTGGTGGATTTCGGACAGCATCGCGTACAGGGTGGTGGTCTTACCGCTGCCTGTCGGTCCGGTGACGAGCAGCATGCCGTAGGGTTCGTTGGCCAGCTTGCGTAGCCACGCCTTGACTGGTTCGTCGAATCCCAGCGCTTCCAGCCGCAGACCCTGGAATTCGTCGGCCAGCGCCTGTTTGTCGAGGATCCGCAATACCGCGTCTTCCCCGAAGATGCTGGGCATGATGGAAACGCGGAAATCCACTTCGCGCCCTTTCACCGCCGCCTTGAAGCGGCCGTCCTGCGGCACGCGACGCTCGGCGATGTCCAGTTCCGCCATCACCTTGATGCGCGAGATGATGCGTTCGGCCATGTCGGCACCCTGCCCGGAGCCGGCCGGTGAGAGCACCCCGTCGATGCGGTACTTGATGGCCAGGCCACTGCCGGTGGATTCCAGATGAATGTCGCTGGCGCCGATCTTCAACGCGTCGTACAGGGTCGAGTTCACCAGGCGGACCACGGGGCTGGAGTGTTCGCTGATCGCCTTGAGCGACAGGTCTTCGACGCGCCGGCCATCGGCCAGCACTACGGCATCCGATGACACCACGCCGTCCATGGCCCGCATGCCTTCCTCGGCGCGGGATAGTAGCGCGGCAATGTCGTTGCGATGGGCGAGCCGGAAGAGGAAAGGAACGGCCAGGCGTTCCTGCGCCCAGGCCTGAAGGTCGAGGGCAAAGGGATCGCCGATCGCCACCATCAGATTTTCGGCCGGATCACGCAGGGCGATGCATTCACGCTGCGCCGCCTCGCGGAACGGTAGCAGGTCGAACGCCGGAACGAGTTCGTGCAATCGCTGCATGGGCAGCAGCGGCATGCGCAACAGATCGGCCAGTGCGCGCGTGCACTCTTCCGCTCCCAGGCTGAATTGTTCCTCCAGCACTTCGACCACCTTGCGCCGCGTGGTCGCCGCCTCGCGGCGCGCAGCGGCAAGGTCCGCGGGCGTCAGGATGGGGCCGGCGGGAATGGCGTGTTCTGTCGGCGCGTTCACTGGATGCTCCCCGCCAATTCGAATACCGGCAAATACATGAGCACCACGATCGCCCCTATCACCACGCCGATGACGGCCATAAGCAGCGGCTCGAACAGCTTGGTGAACCAGTCGACCCAGCGCGATATCTCGTCGTCGTAGAAGGCAGCGATGCGCTCCATCATTTCATCCATGCGGCCGCTGCGCTCGCCGACGCGGAGCATGCGCAATCCCACGGGCGTGGTCAGATTGTTCGCCGACATCGCGTCCGAAATGGCGCGGCCTTCGCGGATGGACTGGGCGGCCAGCGCCAGGCTGCCCCGCAATGCCGGAGACAGCAGGCCCGCCGCCATGTCGAGCGCCGTGACCACCGGCGTGCCGCCGCGCAGGAGCATGCCGAGGGTGCGGTAGAAGCGCGCGAGTTGATAGAGCCGCATGCGCTCGCCGATTGCCGGTATCGACCAGAGCCGGGTGCCGATCCAGCGGCGAACTTCCGGCAGCGTTGCCAACCTCACCATGGCGATACAAGCAGCGACGAACGCAATACCGGCAACCAGCCCATTGGCCTCGAGAAACTTGCCGACTTCCAGCAGCAGCCTGGACATCAGCGGCAGATCGCCCTGGATGTCTTCGTATACATGGCTGAACTTCGGCACGACGTAACCGAGCAGGAACAGCATCACCAGCGCACCCACGGCCATCAACAGGACCGGATAGATCGAAGCACTGACGATTTTCTTGCGCACCACTTCCAGTTGCGACTGATACGCGATGTAGCGCCGGAGGGCGTCAGGCAGATCGCCGGTGCGCTCGGTGGCACGAACGGTCGACACGAACAGGGCCGGGAACACATCGGGAAGGTCATGCATCGACTGCGAAAGCGTGCGGCCCTGATGGAGTTGCGTTTTCAGATGGTCCAGGACGGTTCGGGTGTGCCCGGGACCCTCCTTTTCCGCCAGGCCCTCGATCGCTTCGACCAACGTCAGTCCGGCTTCCTGCAGTGCGAGCAGTTCCTGCGCGAACAACGAAAGCGGAAAACTGGCCCTGCGGGTGGGCATGGAAAATTTCCACGCCGCCTCACGATTCAACGACAGCACCGCAAGCCCGCTTGCCTGCGCCTGGCGCATCGCATCGTCGCGGTCGGTCGCGTCGAATACCATCGAGATGATGGTGTCCGATTCGCGTAGCGCTTTAACGGTGTATCTCATCAGAGAGTCATCAATTGTCAGTTGCTACCGTAAATAGATCTGGTGACGATCCGGGGATCGTGAATGCCGTGAATGTCGTGAATGTCGTTATCGTCTTCGCTGCGCGAAGCTTTCTTGAGACCGGCATTCACGGCATTCACGATATTCACGACATTCACGGCTCTTACATCACCAATTGGTGATGTCCGCCGCCTCATCCGCCCCGCCGAGCTTGCCGTCCTTTCCGTAGGAGAGCAGATCGAATTCACCGTGCTCGCCGGGCGCCCGGTACACATATTTATTGCCCCAGGGATCATTCGGAACGGCCTTCTTCAAATAGGGGCCGCCCCACTTCGGCTCGTTCTCCGGCCTGGCAACCAGCGAGTTCAATCCCTGCTCGCTGCCCGGATACCGGCCCACATCGAGCCGGTACTGGTCCAGCGCCTTCTCGAAGGCATCGATCTGCGCTTTCGTGGTCTTGACTTCGGATTTGCCGATCTGCGCGAAATAGCGCGGACCAACGTAACCGGCGAGCAAGCCAATGATGACCATTACCACCAGCAGTTCCAGTAGAGTGAAGCCGCTTTGCGTGGTGGCAGAACGACGATAGCGCATTGATTTGTTTGGGCGCAATTGGGACGCTACGGTGTTGCGGAACGGCCTGAGGCGGGCTAATCTGCCCGCCATCGGAATGGAGCGACTTTACGGCGCGCAGATGACAGTGCGATTACGAATCCGTCACGCGAAGTTCATGGAGACGTCACGAAAGGCCAAAGCGCGCGCTGAAACTGTACTGAAATGTTCCGTCGCGGCACAGTGACGGCAACCAACCCAAGCCCTTCCAGGAGGAACATGCCATGAGCCGGTCGGATTTATTTCACAAACTTAACCGCTACATCGAGATCGCATTGCATTGCGAGCAGACCGGCCAAACCGCACAGGAGGCGCTGGATGAGATCGCCCACACCGGGCAGGTGAACCAAGAGCGCCGCCGGATTCTCACCGCGATGGGCGCGGGGACGATCGTGGGCGCTGCCGGCGCCCTGCCCGGTTCGATGCGCACGGCACTGGCAGCGCCGAAGGTAAGCGGCGGCGTGGCGATCGTCGGCGCCGGGCTGGCAGGGTTGTCCTGCGGCTACGCGCTTGCCGGCAAGGGTGCGCGCGCGGAGCTGTTCGAGGCGTCGAACCGCGCCGGCGGGCGCTGCTTTTCGCTTTACGACTATTTCCCCGGGCAGGTGGCGGAGCGCGGCGGCGAGTTCATCGACACCGGCCATGTCACCATGCGCGGCTACGCCAATACCTTCGGCTTGACCATGGAGACCGTGACCAAAGAGCCGGGCGAAGTGGCTTATTACTTCGCCGGCCGTCACTACAGCGAGGCGCAGGTGGTGGACGAGCTGCGCGCCTTCGTGCCGGCAATGCAAGCGGACATCAAGACGCTGTCGCCGCCAACGGCGCAGTCGTACACCGAGGCGGACCGGGTGCTGGACTACACCACGCTGCAGGATTATCTCGTGTCGCGCGGAGCCGGCCCGCTGATCCGCGCAGTGCTGGACGTGGCCTACACCATCGAGTACGGGCTGGAAACGTCGCAGCAAAGCTGCATCAACCTGCTGCTGTTTATTCATGCCGACCGGCGCGCGAAGTTCCGGCCGTTCGGGGTGTTCAGCGACGAGCGTTTCCATGTGGTCGAGGGTAACGACCGAATTGCGCAGGGGCTGGCCGACAGCCTGCCCGGCCAGATTACCTACGAGCACAAGCTGGTGCGCGCGCGCAAACTTTCCGACGGACGCATCCGGTTGACATTCAACAACCGCGGCAAGACGGTGGAGACCGAGCATGACGCGGTGGTGCTGACGCTGCCGTTCTCGGTGCTGCGCGAGGTGGAGCTGGACGCGAGCCTCGGGCTGCCGGAGTGGAAGCGCTATGCCATCGACAACCTGGGCTACGGCACCAATTCGAAGATGATGCTGGGCTTCATGGCCCGGCCCTGGTATCAGTTGTATGGCAGCAATGGCACCTCTTACAGCGATCTGGCCAACCACCAGAATACCTGGGAGACCAATGGCATCCGCGCGACGCCGAATTCCGCGATCCTCACCGATTATTCCGGCGGCAAACGCGGCGCTGCGCTCGACTCGCGGCGGCTGCAGACCGAGGTCGGCCGTTTCCTCGGCGACCTGGACAAGGTGTATCCGAACATCAGCCCGTACGCCAGCCGCAACATTAACGGGCAGGTGCTTGCGCATCTGGAAAACTGGAGCGTGAATCCGCTGACCAAGGGCAGCTACACCTGCAACGGTCCGGGTTATTTCACCACCATCGCCGAAAACGAAGCACGCCCGGTGGACAACCTGTTCTTCGCCGGCGAGCACACCAGCTCGTTCTACGAATGGCAGGGCTTCATGGAAGGCGCGGCCCTGTCGGGCGTGCGCGCGGCGGGAGAAGTATTCAACCGCCTGCGCGGCAGGTAGTTTCGGCGCAAGAGTGCAGGACCGCGCGGGGTATAGGGCTCTAGGCCTGACCCCGCGCTGCGCTTTGCCACGGGCCGTCGCATTTCCTTAATCTTGCTGTAAAGCACCCCGCCTAGCATTGCCTCCGTGATGTCGCCGGTTTTACGCCGAGTGACCCGTCACAAGCCATGAAAACTTTTTCTGAAATACTTTCGGAGGCCTTAATGGACGATCCCAACGCCAAGAACATGCATCGCCGCAATTTTCTCAAACGCTCGACGCTGGTAGCGGGAGGCGTGGTTACCGCAGCCACGTTGCAGACGCTCACCGCACACACCGCTTATGCCAAGGAATGCAAACCCGATGGCCGCGGGAGGGGCAAGGGCCCGAAAGGCAAAGGTTACGGCGAACTCAAGCCGGTGCCCGACCAAAATGGCGCGCTGATCCTGGCGCTGCCCGATGGCTTTCATTACACCACCTTCGGCAAGATCGGCGACATGATGAGCGACGGCTACATTACGCCGCGCAACCATGACGGCATGACCGCGCTGCCCGGCCCCGACGGCACCATCCGTCTGATCCGCAATCACGAAGTGCGCAATGCCGCAGGCGATTTCAATCTTGGCGTGGTCGGCCCCGAGTCCACCCGCTGGGATATCAAAGGCATGGGCGGCTGCGTGACCACCGACTACGACCCGAAACACAAGCGCGTGACGCGGGATTTCATCAGCATCAACGGCACCATCGTCAACTGCTCCGGCGGACTGGCTTATCGGGACGCGGGCTGGTTGACGTGCGAGGAAACCACGGCATTGCCCAGCGCGACAAGCTGGGCTCGAAAGCACGGCTACACCTTTCTGGTGCCGGCTGACGCTGAATCCATCGTCCTCGCGCAGCCTATCGTCGCGATGGGCCGGTTTGCCAAGGAAGCGGCCGTCGCCGACAACGAGAGCGGCATCATTTATCAGACAGAAGACTCGGGCAACGCCAGCGGCTTCTATCGCTTCCTGCCCAACGATCCGGTGAACCCGCTCGCCGGAGGTGTCCTGCAGATGGCCCGGATCAAGGGCATGAGCAACTACGATGCCCGCAAGGGACAAACCGTGGGAATCGAGTTGCCGGTCGAGTGGGTCACGATCGGCACCCCGGACCCCGATGTCAACTCCTTCGCAACGTCCTGCTTCGGTCAAGGCTACAACCAGGGTGGAGCACGCTTCAACCGTCTCGAGGGAATTTTCCGCGGCGACGACAGCAGCATGTATTTCATTTCGACCAGCGGCGGCAACGCGGAGAACGGCGATGTGAACAACGCCAGCGCCGACGGTCTTGCCAACCCTGCCGCGTATAGGGAAGGTTTTGGCCAGCTCTGGCAGTACATTCCGAGCCTCACTGGCGGCGGCACGCTGGTGCTGGTGTTCGAGTCGCCCAGCGGCAGCGTGCTGGACTCGCCGGATAACCTCTGCGTCACCCCGAGCGGCGGCATCCTGTTCTGCGAAGACGACGCGAGCGGCAACGACAACGACACGCACCCGCTTGCTCCCGGCTTGACTGACATCAACCGTCTGATCGGCATGGGACGCAGCGGTGAGCCGTTCGAGTTCGCGGTGAACATCCTCAATGACAGCGAGTTCGCGGGCGCCTGCTTCAGCCCGGATGGAGACATCCTCTTCGTCAACGTGTTCGGTACCGGCGCGATCGGCAGCGGCATGACCTGTGCAATCACGGGTCCGTGGCGCAAGGGTGCGCTTTAGAGTAAGGAGGGCCACCCTGACCCGCAATCGACGCGACCCTCCAGTCGCCTTACGGCCCCGCTCTTGCGGGGCCTTTTTTCTCCTGCTTCCGCGCCGTTACGGGTTATAGTTGCGGCATGAACCTGGAACGCATCACCGTCGAGTTCCATGCCGGTGAAGACCGGCTGCTGGTGCGGGTGTTTTTCAATGCCCGTGCGGAAATCCAGTTCTGGCTGACGCGCCGGCTGTTGAAGCGCATCTGGCCGGTGCTGCTGCAGATGGCGCAAGCCAAGCCGGATATCCAAGTACAGCCGAATCCCGAAGCGCGCAAGGCCATGCTGGGCATGCAGCACGAGAAGGCGCTGCAGGAAGTCAAATTCAGCAAGGCGAAGGAAGAACCCGAGGGACGCGAACGCCCTTTGGGCAATGCGCCGATGCTGGTCAGCAAGGTCCGCGCCGGCCGCAACCAGAAAGGCCAGACGGTGCTTTCCCTGCTGCCAGCCGAAGGCAACGGCGTCGACCTTGCCCTCGGCGATACGCTTCTGCACGGCCTGATCAAATTGATGCAGGATACGGCAGTCAAAGCCGAGTGGGATCTGACCATGAGCGTGCCTACGCTCGGGCCGGTGGCGACCGAGGATGAAACGCCACGCACCGTAAACTGAAATCCTGCAGCGGCGTTGTCGCATTGGGAACCAACGCCGTGACCGCCTTTCCGAATCTCCTGTCCGCAAGATCGTGCCTGCTTCTGGTGCTGCTGCTGTTCGCCCTGTCGGGCTGCGCGGCCTTCCGCAGTTATAACGCCGAACTCACGCAAACGATCAATCTCGCCGCATCCGGAAATCCCGGCGCCGCGGCAGCAGCCCTGCAAAAAAGTCATCGCCACAAGCGCGATCTGCTTTATCACCTCGAATTGGGTGAACTCCAGCGCCTGGATGGCCGTTTCGAGGACAGCCAGAAAGCCTGGCTGGACGCGGACAAGGCGGTACAGGCCTGGGAGGAAACGGCGAAGGTGAATCCGGGAAAACTTCTGGGAGGCGCAGCGGGTTTCGTCATAAACGAAAAGCTTGGCACCTACGAAGGCCATGATTACGAGAAAGTGATGCTGACCACTCGCATGGCGCTCAACCACCTTGCCCGCGGCGACTGGGACACCGCCCGCATCGACATCAAGCGGACCCACGAGCGCGAGACGGTGATCGAAAACCTGCGCGCAAAAGAAATCGAGAAGACCGAACAGGAAGCGACAAAGCGCGGCGCCAAAACTGCCTTCAAGGACCTCAACGGCTATCCGGTGCAGACCATCGACAACCCGGAGGTCAACGCGTTGCGCAACAGCTACCAGAGCGCGTTCAGCCACTATCTTTCCGGTTTCGTCTATGAAGCTTTGGGCGAACCCAGCCTTGCTGCGCCCGGCTACCGCAAGGCCATCGAACTTCATCCCGATAATCCGATTCTCGAGGAAGCGCTATCAGGGCTGGACGCCCGGGGGGGCGGCGGCGACGGCAAGACCGACGTGCTGTTCGTGATAGAAAGCGGCACCGCGCCGGCGCGTGTCTCGCAGCAGATCAATCTGCCCATTCCCTACAACAACAAGCTGCTGTTCGTGCCGGTTTCGTTCCCGGTGATCCGGCAGGAGGATCCCGGCACCCTGCCTTCGGCCATACACATGGGCGGCAGCACCGCCACACCGACCGTCGTCACCAGCATCGACGCGATGGCGCGCCGTTCGCTGCAGGAAGAGATGCCGCGCATCATGCTCAGGAGTATCATTCGCTCGACAGCCAAGGCGGTCCTGCAGTACGAAGTTCGCAGGCAGGATGAAACCGGACTGGCGGGGATCGCCGTGATTCTCGGTTCCATCCTAACGGAATCGGCGGACGAACGCGGCTGGCGGACCCTTCCGGCGCAGATCGCGATAGCCCGGGCGCGAGTTACGACCGGCACCCCCTACCTGGAAGTGGATACGCCATCCGGCACGCAGCGTATCGCCCTGACGGCAACGGGACGCTACCAGGTTATTGCGCTGCGCATGCTGCGCGGGCGCCTGTTCGTGATGCCGCCGCCAGGTCCGCCGGGCGACAAACCGGAGCAGAAGGCGTCAACGCCCTCAACACCGCAAACGTTTTTGGCAGCAACCCGCTAAGGAGTTCGACATGACCGCACGCCTGCTCACCGTTTCATCGATCATGCTATTTCTCGCCGCCGGATGCGGCGGCAACAAATACGAACGCGACGGCTACGCCTTCGGCTGCCCGACCGGCATGGAGAAAAAGATCCAGAACAAGGAAGCGCTGATCAAGGCCAAGCTGGAGGAATCCGGCGACATTCCTTATATCGAGGTGACCGACCTGCGATGCAGCGACCGCAGCCAATTGATGCGCATTGAGGTCGACCTGCTCAACGAAGGCGAGGACGCACATCGCGTCGCCTATCGCTTCCGCTGGCTCGACCGGGAGGGCATGCGCGCCTGGGAGGACGAAGCCTGGAAACCCGTCATGATTTACGGCAAGACCCGCCATACGATCGCCACCTCGTCGCCGAGCCAGGACGCGGTGGACTTCCGCGTGATGCTGCGCAGCCTCGACAAACCATGAACCCACCCGCCAGGAGAACGACCATGACGAATGTGACCACCGCCCGCCTCAATACCCGGGCCCTGCTCTGCACCGCGCTGCTAGGCACGGTGCTCGGCATCTCCGGTTGCGCCAAGGACACGGTGCGCTACGGCGACCCCCGTGGCGTCGAAACCGTGACCAACGAGTTCGGATCGACCGACCTGCAGCTGATCGCGGAATCAATGACGCGCTCCATGCTGAACTCGCCGGTGATCGGCTCGAACAACCTGCCCATCGTCACTGTGCAGGACGTGAAGAACAAGACCAGCGAGTACATCGACACCCGCGCGATCACCGATTCGATCCGCTCCGAACTGCAGAAAAGCGGCCGGGTAAAATTCGCCGTCGACGCCGCCGAAATGCGCCAGCAGATCGAGGAACTGCAGCGGCAGCAGAGCGAATACTACGATCCGAAGAAATCAGCCGAGATCGGCAAAATGATCGGCGCCGCCTACCGCCTGGAAGGGAACATTACCTCCATCGTCAAGCAGGCCAAAGACATCAAGGACGTGTACTACAAGGTCAACCTGCAGCTCTGGAACATCCAGAACGGTTTGCTGGAATGGACGGACGAAAAGGAAATAAGGAAGACCACGACCAAGGGCTAGAACGTAACCCTTTCACCGCAAAGGCGCAAAGGAAGACGGAGAGCGATTGCCTTAAAGTGTGGCTTGCCGGAGATCGCGATGGCTCGTCCGAGGACGGATGTTCCCATGAACGATTTCCGGCTTTGTTTTCCTTTGCGTTCCCTTTGCGTCCTTTGCGTCTTTGCGGTGAATGGGTTTGACGTCGTACTAATTCAATCCCGCATGCCAAGTGCGGTAGCCATGACGTGGTAGATCACGTTCTGCTCCATCACCCCGCGAATCAAATGCGCCTGCGGGCCGCGGGCGTAGATCGCCACATCCTCGCCGCCATGGGATTCGCTGGGCATCGGCATCGCCGATTCCTGCAGGTAGTCCGGCGCTGTCGTGTCGACGCCGCCCAGGTCCGGACGGCCGGCGCGCACGCCCTTGTAGGCGGTCCCGGAATGGGGATACTTTTTCGGACCCGACGCTTGCGCGCCTGATTCGCCCGGATAGCCTGGTCCGTTGGCGTAGCCCAGCGTCGTGTACGGCAACCCGAGGCCGTCATGCGCGTAGTCACCGTCCGCGTGGCCGGCCTCAACCACCTTGCCCAGGATCGGGTTGCCGCGTTTCGGATAGCCGGCGATGTTCATCGTGTGGCTGTGGTCCGCCGTAACGATGATCAGCGTGTCGCGTGGATCGGTGCGGCGCATCGCGGTTTCGACGGCGCGCGCGAACGCGATGGTGTCGGTCAGCGCGCGATAGGCGTTGCCGGCGTGGTGGCCATGGTCGATGCGCCCGCCCTCCACCATCAGGAAATAGCCTTTCGGATTCTGCGCCAGGATATCGAGCGCCTTGCCGGTCATTTCCTCTAACGACGGTTCGCCCGCGGCATCCTTCGGCCTGTCGTGCTCGTATCGCATGTGCGAGGGCTCGAACAGGCCAAGCACATGTTTCACCCTTTTTGGATCCAGTGCGTCGAACTGCGCCCTGTTCCAGACATACGCAGAGTCCTGATGGCGCTTTACCCATTCTGTGGCCAGGTCGCGGCCGTCAATACGCTCGCCGGATTTTTCAGGGTACTCCGGGTCCTCCTCCGACTTCGGCAGGAACTTCGTGCGTCCGCCACCGAATGCCACGTCGAGTCCGTCCCCCAGGGAAAACTCGATCAACTGCCGCGCGATGTCGGGAAAGCCAGCCGCATTCGCGGCCGCCGATTGGTCGCTGTCCGCCTCCCAGTCACGGTCCGGGGAGTGCGCATAGCACGCGGCGGGCGTGGCATGAGTAAGCCGGGCGGTGGTCACCACGCCGGTTGCCATTCCCCTCTGTTCGGCGCGCTCCAGGATCGTGCGCGTCGAGTTGGCGGCAACGGCACGAAAGTCCTCGCGCGCCACACGTGAACTGACCGAGATGAGTCCGTCATTGGTCTTGATGCCGCTGACGATGGCGCTCATGGTCGGCGCCGAATCCGAAGTCTGCTGGTTGGCGCTGTAAGTCTTGGAAAGGGCCAAATAAGGCAGCCGTTCGAAGGC
>JBKJUC010000012.1:0-25767 GCA_046590325.1 Burkholderiales bacterium
GTAGAAAAAAGGATTGAAGTGTGAAACCTGCTGCCAGAAATCAGGTAGGGAGTGGATGGAATAAAACACGCCTGAAAGGAAGGTCAGCGGAACGATGACGAAGTTCTGGAAAGCCGCGAGCTGGTCGAATTTGTCCGCCCAGATGCCGGCAATGATGCCGAGGGTACCCAGAATCGCCGCCCCGAACAGGGCGAACGCCAGGATCCAGAAAGGGTTGTGGATGGTCACGGGAACGAAAAACAGGGTGACCAGCAAGACCCCCAGCCCGACCACAAGGCCGCGCACCGCGGCGGCCAGCACGTAGGCGCCGAAGAACTCCAGGTGCGACAGTGGCGGCAGCAGGACGAACACGATGTTGCCCGTGACCTTGGACTGGATCAGGCTGGACGAGCTGTTGGCGAACGCATTCTGCAGGAGGGACATCATGACCAGGCCCGGCACCAGGAAAGCGGTATAACGCACGCCCGGGTAGACCTGGACATAGTCCTCGAGCACGTGCGAGAAGATCATGAGGTAGAGCAGTGCCGTCAGGACAGGGGCCAGGACGGTCTGGAAGCTCACTTTCCAGAATCGCAGCAATTCCTTGTAGAACAGCGTGAAGAATCCGGTCATTGCCTATTCCCTGCGCATGATCTTGACGAATACTTCCTCGAGATCAGCCTGTTCCAGCTCCATGTGGGCGATCTCCAGACCCTTGTCGCGCAATTCGGCCAGCACCTTTTCGACTTCCCGGTATTCACGCAATACCAGTTCGTATTCACCGCTGGTTTGCGCTGGCGCGAGCATGGGCTTCAGGCTCTCCGGCAATGTGCCGTTGGCCAGACGCAGCCGCAAGTGGGTGCCGGAATGGCCCTTTAACAGGTTTTCCGTGGTATCGAGCGCCACCAGCTTGCCCTGCTTGAGCATGCCGACACGGCTACACAGCGATTCGGCCTCATCGAGGTAATGGGTGGTGAGCACGATGGTGTGGCCATCCTGGTTCAACTGGCGGACGAACTGCCACAGGGCCTGGCGCAATTCGACGTCCACGCCCGCCGTGGGTTCGTCGAGGATGATGACCGGCGGCTTGTGCACCAGCGCCTGGGCCACCAGCACCCGGCGTTTCATCCCGCCCGACAGTGCGCGCATGTTGAAATGGGCGCGGCCGGTGAGGTCCAGGCGCTCCATGACCTCGTCGATCCATGCGTCATTGTTGCGCAGCCCAAAGTACCCGGACTGGATGCGCAGAGTCTCGCGCACTGAAAAGAAGGGATCGAATACCAACTCCTGGGGCACTACGCCGAGCTTGCGTCGGGCCTGGCGGTAATCGGTTACGACATCATGGCCGAGGACCTGCAGGTGGCCCGAGTCGGCGCGCGCCAGGCCAGCCAGGATGCTGATAAGCGTGGTCTTACCCGCCCCGTTCGGGCCGAGCAGCGCGAAAAACTCGCCGCATGGGATTTCCAGGTCGATGTCGCAGAGCGCGCGCAAGGCGCCATAACTCTTCGACACTCCCTTGATTTGGATGGCTGGGACCACAACGAACCCGAGTGACCGGCGGCTAAAGGCCGCTACTCTGCCGCAATCGGTATCAGGTCGGCAATTCCGTAAAGATGGGTAAGGCTGGTCAGGTTGTTGCCGAGGTTGGCAAATGCGATGTCCCGCCCCTGGCGTTTGAACTGCCGAGCCCACTCCAGCATCAGGCTTAGCGCCGACGAATCCGCCGCCTTGACGGCGGAGAAATCCACGAGCGGGCGCTTGCCTTCGAAGCTGCGAATTCCGTCGGCAAGCAACCCGGCCACGGTGTCGAGCGTAACCGCCCCCTCGACCAGATAGCGATCCCCTTCCCGCCTGATCATGTCACTGCTTGACCGGTACAGGTTTGGCCTTGTTCTTCTCGACCAGGCTTTTCAGGAGCCCGTCGAGGCCGCCATTCTGGATTTCCTGCGCAAAAAGGTTGCGATAGTTGATGATCAGGCTGGCCCCGGCCACGCGCACGTCGTAGACCTTCCAGCCATTCGCCGTGCTTTCCATGTCGTAGTCCACCGTAACGGGCTGGGCTCCGCCCGGGAGCTTGATCAGCGTCTGGACTACCGTCTCCGTATCACCCGCGCGCATCCGGTGCGGCCGGTACTCCATCGCAATGCCGGTGTAGGCGGTGAACGCCGCGGAGTAGGAACGGACCAGCAGCGTGCGGAATTCACTGGTCAAGGCCTGGCGCTGCTCGGGTGCGGCATTGCGCCAGGCGCGACCCACCGCCAGCCGGGTCATGCGGTTGAAGTCGAAATGCGGCGCTACCTTTTCCTCGATCAGCTGGGTGATCCGCGTAGTGTTGCCGGCACGGAGCTCCTTGTCCGCGCGGATGATGTTGAGGACCTCCTCGCTGGTCTTTTTCACCAGCGCGTCCGGCGCGACGGTCTGTGCGCGCACTTCGACGGCCATGACGGCCGCCGCGGCCACAAGAAGGCAGAACAGCGTTTGCAGGTATCTCGATTTGGTTCTCATGGTCTCCGGTACCTCGTCCCGTGTTGATTATTTTTTGTCCGTGCCGCCGGAGTTGTTCTCCGCCGCCTTGCCGTACAGGAACTGCCCGATCACTTTTTCCAGAACGATCGCCGACTGGGTGAGTTTGATGCGGTCGCCGTCCTGAAGGTTCTGTTCGTCGCCACCGCCGTCCATGCCTACGTACTGCTCGCCCAGCAAGCCTGCCGTCAGGATGGACGCCGAAGAGTCCTTAGGAAACGGATAGTGCTTGTCGATGCGCATCGCCACATTGGCGCGGAAGGATCTCGTATCCAGCGCAATCCCCTCGACCCTGCCAACCACCACGCCCGCGCTCTTGACGGGCGCCCGCACCTTGAGGCCGCCGATGTTTTCGAACTCGGCGATGACCTTGTAACCGTCGGACACGCTGACGTTGCTGGCGTTCCCGACTTTGAGCGCAAGAATAAACAATGCGACAACGCCCGCCGTCACAAAGATTCCGACCCAAAGGTCCAATGTAGTCCGTTTCATGGCTCAAACCCCCGTAAACATAAACGCCGTCAGCACGAAATCCAACGCCAGAACGACAAGCGCTGAAGTCACGACGGTGCGTGTGACCGCGCGTGAAACGCCTTCCGCCGTCGGCGGGGCGTCATAGCCTTCAAAAAGTGCGATCGCGGTCACGGCCGCCCCGAAAACAACGCTCTTGATCACCCCGTTCAGGATGTCACTGCGCAGATCGACGTTCGCCTGCATCTGCGACCAGAAGGCGCCGGAATCCACGCCGATGATCACCACGGTTATGAGATAGCCGCCGAATATGCCCATGACGCTGAATATCGCCGCCAGCAGAGGCATCGAGATGAACCCGCCCCAGAACATCGGGCTGAGCACTCGCGCGAAAGGATCGACGGCCATCATCTCCATCGCCGACAGTTGTTCGGTCGATTTCATGATGCCGATTTCCGCGGTCATGGCCGAACCGGCCCGGCTCGCGAACAACAACGCGGCCACCACCGGACCAAGTTCCCGCACCAACGAGAGTGCGACAAGCGTCCCAACGGCTTCGGCGGAGCCGTACCGCTTCAGGGTCTCGTAGCCCTGCAGGCCGAGCACCAGGCCCACGAACAGCCCGGACACGATGATGATGATGAGGGAAAGCACGCCGGCGAAGTGAATTTCGTCGAGCGTGAGCTGGAAGCGGCGGAACGACATCGACGAGCGCGCCAGGACCAGGCCGATGAAACGGGTGGCGGCGCCCAGGCGCCACACGGCGTTGATGGTGCGTTGGCCGACCAGCCGAATGCCGGAAGCAAGGGCGCCGATCATCCGCCGCCGAGCCCCAGGTCGTCATGATAAGAAGGCGCCCCGTAGTGGAAACGCACCGGTCCGTCGCTTTCACCATGGACGAACTGGTGCACGAAGGGTTCGCTGGAGTCCCGCACCTGCTGGGGGGTTCCTTCCGCAACGACCTTGCCACCGGCCAGGAAGTAGACGTAGTCCACGATCCTCAGGGACTCCTGGACGTCATGCGTCACCACGATCGAGGTAGCCCCGAGCGCATCGTTGAGCTTGCGGATGAGATTGCCGATCACACCGACTGAAATCGGATCGAGCCCCGTGAACGGCTCGTCATACATGATGAGCCTCGGATCGAGCGCGATGGCGCGGGCCAGCGCAACGCGGCGGGCCATGCCGCCGGACAGCTCGGCGGGTTTCAACGCCTGCGCCCCGCGCAACCCGACCGCGTCCAGCTTCAGGAGCACCATATCCCGGATCATGCTTTCCGGGAGGTCCGTGTGTTCGCGCAACGGGAATGCCACGTTCTCGAATACGCTGAGGTCGGTGAACAATGCGCCGAACTGGAACAGCATGCCCATCTTGCGCCGCATCGCGTAAAGCTGCGAATGCGAAATGCCGTGCATGGGTCCACCATCCACGAGCACCTTGCCGCGACCGGGTTTGAGCTGGCCGCCTATCAGGCGCAGCAATGTCGTCTTGCCCGTGCCGCTGCCGCCCATGATCGCGACGACCTTGCCGCGCGGGAAGCGCATGTCGACCCCTTGCAGGATCGGACGTCCATCATAGGAAAACTCGACTTGCGAGAATTCGACGAGATTATCGGAAGGCACTGGATTTTCGGGAGACACCGGCGGGCCGGAAAGCGGAAATCGAAAAAGCATTGTAGCGGAGAGCCTCACCGGCCGCAGAAGGCTTGCATGTTGTCGCATTTGCGTGCACTTTTGCGCAACCCGATTTTTCGACCAGAACGTGACCCAGAACGAAACCCCTCCGAGCAGCGCAATCCGTTTCAGCGGATTGAAGAAATCGTACGCAGGGGTGGTGGTGCTGCGCGGACTCGGCATGTCCGTTCCCGCCGCCTGTACCTTTGGCCTCGTCGGCGTCAATGGCGCGGGCAAGACCACACTGATTAAATGCCTGCTGGATTTCTGTGAGTTCGACGCGGGCGCTGTCGACATTTTTGGCGTCCCGAGCCGGGAGACCCGGTCGCGGTCGCGCCTGGCGTTCCTGCCAGAACGCTTCGTTCCACCCTATTACCTGACGGGCGGGGACTTCCTGCGCTACATGGCGACCCTGTACGGTCGTGAATTCAGGGCTGCCGAGGCGGAGAAGGCACTCACCGACCTCGATCTGGACCCGACGGCCCTGAGCAAGCCTGTCCGCACTTTTTCCAAGGGAATGACGCAAAAACTCGGGCTTGCAGCCTGCCTGTTATCGGGACGGGAACTACTGGTGCTCGATGAGCCGACCAGCGGGCTCGATCCCAAGGCGCGTGCCCTGCTCAAGCGCCAGTTGGAGAATGCGCGAGCCGCAGGTCGCAGCATATTCTTCACCTCGCACGCGCTTGCCGACGTCGACGAGTTGTGCGACGAAATGGCGGTACTGCACAACGGTGAACTCCGTTTCAGCGGCACGCCGGTGGCGTTGCGCGAGCGATTTGCCGCGGACAGCCTCGAGCAGGCCTACCTTGCCTGCATTCGGCAGGAAGCCGGGCTCGAACCGTAAGCGTATGAGCTGTCTGGCCTATCTGTCACAATTGGGGTATCCGAAAACCAAGGGGACATGGGTGCAAGCACGATGGCTTTGACTCCGCTGAAACCCGAACTTCTGATTGTCGACGACGACCCCCTGATTACCGACACCCTGGATTTCGTCCTCAGCAAGGACTACAGCGTGCGCGTTGCCGACTCGCGTGCCAAGGTTAAAAGCCTTTTGCGTCAACTGGACTCTCCGCCGGACCTCGCGCTGGTGGACCTTGGACTGCCGCCGACGCCTCATCGTCCTGATGAGGGCTTCCGCCTCATCACGGACCTCGTGGCTTACGCCCCTTCGATCAAGATCCTGGTCCTGTCCGGGCAAAGCGACGAGGCAAACGCGCGCTATGCCCGTACGCTGGGTGCGGTGGAATTCATCGCCAAGCCCTGTGAACCGGAAGTCCTGAAAGGACTGCTCGCCAAGGCCCTGCGCATGGCCGAGGTCGAGCACAGCGAGGCCAAGTCGGATACCGGCATCGTTGGCAACGGTATGGCCATCCGCAAACTTCACGAGCAAATACTGCAATATGCGAACGCCCCGTTCCCGGTGCTAATTGAAGGGGAGTCGGGCAGCGGCAAGGAACTGGTCGCCCAGTCGCTGCACCGGCAGGGATCGCGGGCGGCAAAGCCGTACCTGGCTCTCAATTGCGCCGCGATTTCGCCGACGCTCGTTGAGCCCACCCTGTTCGGCTACGTCAAGGGAGCCTTCACCGGTGCGACGACCTCCAGGTCGGGATATTTCGAGGACGCGCATGAAGGAACGCTGTTCCTCGACGAGATCGGCGAATTGCCCCAGGAACTCCAGGCCAAGCTGCTGCGCGTCCTGGAAAACGGCGAGTACCAGCGGGTCGGCGAAACCCAGAGCCGTGTGTCAAATGCGCGCGTGATCACCGCAACCAACCGCGACTTGCGGCAGGAGGTGCGGGCGGGACGATTCCGCGCCGACCTCTACCACAGGTTGTCCGTTTTCTCCGTCTCCGTACCCCCGCTGCGGGAACTGGCCGAGGACAAGATCAAACTCCTGGACCACTACGCTACGGTTTATTCCCGGCAAAGCGGAGTACAGCCGTTTCAGCTCGACCGCCAGTCGATGGAACTCTGGGCCCAGTACGGTTTCCCCGGCAATGTGCGCGAGTTGCGCAACATAGTCATCCGGCTGACGACGAAGTATGCCGGCCAGACGATCAACAGCGAGCAACTGCTCGGGGAACTCGACTGGGAAGACGCCACAGCTACCGGGCCGGAGACCGGCCAGGCCAAGGACTTCAAGGCCTCCATCGAATCCGCGCGCAAGCTCCTGCAGACGCAGAAAAGCTTCAACCTCGACGATGCGCTCAAAGACCTCGAGCGCAGCTACGTCGAGGCGGCGCTGGCTATCACCCACGGCAACCTCAGCCAGGCGGCCAAACTGCTGGGCATCCACCGTACTACCCTGTACAGCCGCATGCAAAACTATGCGGCCGCGGAGGAGGAGCAATAAATGTATTACGCGTTCTTCGGTCTCAAGCAGCCGCCGTTCAAGATTACGCCGGACACCGAAGCCTTTTTCGAAGGCGGCAACCGCGGCGCGATACTGGAAGCGCTCATCTATGCAATCACCCACGGCGAGGGAATCATCAAGGTCACCGGGGAAGTCGGCAGCGGCAAGACCATGCTGTGCCGGGTCCTGCAGACGCGGCTGCCGGAGAACGTCGAGAACGTCTACCTGGCCAATCCCAGCGTGTCGCCCGAGGAAATCCTGCATGCGATCGCCTTCGAACTGCAGTTGCCCCTGGCCCGGGATGCAACTCGCCTCGAGGTCATGCACGCGTTGAATTCGTACCTCCTGGAGCGTCACGTCCAGAAGCGCCAGGTGGTCGTTTTCGTCGAGGAATCCCAGGGCATGCCGCTGGGGACACTGGAGGAAATTCGCCTGCTGTCGAACCTGGAAACCCAGCAGCACAAGCTGTTGCAGATCGTGCTGTTCGGCCAGCCCGAGCTGGACGAAAACCTGCGCCAGACCCAAATCCGTCAGTTGCGTGAACGCATCACCCACAGCTTTAACCTGGCCCCCCTGGACGAAGCCGATGTCCGAGCCTATCTGGCGTTCAGGCTCCATGCTGCGGGCTACCATGGCCCCGACCTGTTCAGCCCCCGGGTCATCGCCTACATGACGAAGGCCAGTGCCGGACTGACGAGGCGGATCAACCTGATCGCGGACAAGGCCCTCCTGGCGGCGTTTGCCGAAAGCACCCACAACGTCAACCTCGGTCATGTGAAGGCTGCGGTAAGGGACAGCGAGTTCAGCGAGGTCCCGGTGACAAAGGTCTCGTCGCCGCTGGTCTACGCATTGGGAGGCCTCGCCGCGGGCGGATTGCTCGGGGTGGCCGCGCTGGCGGCTTATCTAGCCTTGTCGGCCCCCCGCGAAGTTCCCCTGTCCGTGGCGGCGGCTCCCGCACCGGGCCCTGTCGGGGCGGCGGTCCAGCGATCGGAAACTGTGGCCGTAAAAGCCCCTGCAGCAGAGACTGCCCCCGCGGCCCAGGTGAGCGCCCCGATATCTGCGCCCGTTCCTCCATCTCCGCCCGTACCTTCATCTGCGCCCGCACCTTCATCTGCGCCCGCACCTTCATCTGCGCCCGTCCCTTCATCTGCGCCCGTCCCTCCAACAGATTTGCTGGAACAGCGTTTGCTCTTTACCGACGAGTGGTTGGGCCAAGTGGGGCCGGAGGCCTACAGCATCCAACTGCTCGGCACGAACGACCCGGAACTCCTAAGAGAGTATTTAAAGACCATCGGCAAATATCTTGAAATTGAAAAGGTTTATGTGTACCGTACAGTTGCGAATAAGCGTCCCTCGTTGACTGTTTTGTACGGCACATTTGCTGATCGGTACGAGGTCCGTCGGGTGCTGAAAAACCTGCCGGCAGAACTGCAAGTGAACCGGCCTTATACGCGGACAATTCAGGGTATTCGTGCCGAAATTGCCCGCCACCGGTCATGACGAAATGCCTGCCACGGTCAGGTCTGGCCGGGCAGCCGTGGCAAGCTGACTGCAAACGAGAGAGCTTAGGGCAAAGTTGACAATGGGTATTCGGGGGGGACAAGGGTCCAGGCTCCGGCGAGCCTTGCGGCCCGCCGGTCAGCACATTGCCGTGCGCCGTCACATCATGCCTATCAGCGTCTCATTACCGGCCTGCGTTGCTGCGGCCATACTGGCCCTGGCCGGGTGTGCTTACAAGGCCGCCGTTCCGCCGTCGCAAGGACATATCGACGCCAGCCAGATCCCCCCGAATCCCCAGGAAAAAATACTGCCGCCGGTGACCCGCAGCGTCTTCGTGCCGCCTCCGCGTCCGCAGGTTATGGTGCCGACTTACAGCGTAGTGGTGAATGAAGTCCCGGTCCGCGAACTGCTGTTCGCGCTGTCCCGCGATACGAAACAGAACATCGACGTCCACCCGAATATCCAGGGCCTGGTGACGCTGAACGCAATCGACGAAACCCTGCCTGCGATCCTCGAAAGAATTTCCCAGCAGGTAAACCTGCGCTACCGCAGCCAGGGCAAGACCATCGTCGTCGTCCCCGATACGCCCTATTTCAAGAATTACCGCGTCAACTACGTGAACATGAACCGCGACTCGAGCTCCAGCATAGGAGTCAGTGGCGAAATCAGCGGAGCATCAGTCGGCGGAGGCGCCGGCGGCCAATCGGGAGGACAAGGCGGCGGCTCCAACGCCTCCACGTCCAAGGTCGATACCAGGTCCACCAACAATTTCTGGGAAGTCCTGCGGCAGAACATCGAGAGTATTCTTTCGGCCAGCAAGGCAATCAATCAGAACGCGGACCAGCGCGCCGCCCGCGCCGAAGCGCAGAAAGCTGCCAACGAAGCGCGTATAGCGCAGGCCGAAGCTGTGTCCCGCGCAGGCGCCAACGCGCAGCAGCTATTCAATACCGCTTTCCCGGAAGCGGCCAATGCGCTCTCGGATGCCAAGAACGAGATCGTGGTCAATCCGATCACCGGCACCATCACCATCCTGGGCACCGAAAAGCAGCAGGCCCTGATCCAGCAGTACCTGGACAGCGTGGGCTCGGCCTCGCAACGCCAGGTGTTGATCGAGGCGACCATCGCCGAAGTCAGGCTCTCGAACAACTACCAGGCTGGAGTCGACTGGAGCCGCATCGCCACCGGCACCGGATTCACATTCAACCAATTGTTGCTGGGCGCTCCGCCCACGGGGGCGCCCCCCGGTCTGACGATCGGCTACGCGAACGCGACCTCGGATGTCGGCAACATCAACATTTCGCTGCGTTTGCTCGAGCAGTTCGGCAATACACGCGTGCTCTCGAGTCCCAAACTGATGGCGCTTAACAATCAGATGGCGTTGATGAAGGTGGTGGACAACATCGTTTACTTCACCATCGAGGCCGACACCAATACGAATCAAACTACTGCGGTGACGACCTTCACGTCTTCGGCCAAGACGGTACCGGTAGGCCTGGTCATGAGCGTTTTGCCACAGATCACGGAAACGGGCTCGGTCAATCTCACGGTGCGCCCGACAATTTCCCGAGTGACCCGATTCGTGAGCGATCCGAATCCGTCTCTGCGTGTCGGCACTACTACACCAATTCCCAACCTGATCCCTGAAATCCAGATCCGGGAAATGGAATCCGTGCTCCAGGTCGGCAGCGGCCAGACCATCATCCTGGGCGGATTGATGCAGGACGATGTGCGCCGGGACCGCGACCAGATTCCCGGATTGGGCAACATCCCGCGGGTCGGCGAGGCGTTCCAGTATCGCAACGAGGCCGTGTCGAAAACCGAGTTGATCATTTTCCTCAAGCCCACGGTTATCACCAACCCCTCGCTGGATAGCGACGAGTTGAAGATGTTCCAGCGCTTCCTGCCCGTGATGGACAAGACCGGGAAGACGCCATGAGTCTTTTGCTGCAGGCGCTGCAGAAAGCCTCAAAAAACCGGGAGGACGGGGAAAGCCCACCCGGTCCCGATCCTCTGGATTCGGACGAACTGACCCTCGAGCCCACGGGCGCGGTGGAACACGCCGCGCAAAGGGAACCCGCGAGGGAGCACACGGCGGCGACTCTTTCTTCGCCCAGCCCCGCGCAGGCTGCTGCAATCATGCAGGCCCGCCGCGCGCCAGCGTTCGACCCGATCGACTACGCACGCGAGCATTACATGGTCGTGTTCATCGCGGCCACCGTGCTGGTTGCGATCGGCTATGGAGCCTATGTCTATATCCAGGTCGCGAATCCGTCCTGGCTCAGGTCGAAACCGAGCGCGGCGCCCGCTACTCCGCTCGGGGCTGCACCGGGACCGGCGCCAAGCGCACCAATTTCCGCAGCCGCTCCCGAATCGGCTGCAGCCAAGATAAGCGGCATGCCCGCCGGCAGCCAGACGGCCACGGCTGCCGCCGCAATTCCGGCCGCAGTGGCAGCCCAACCGGCAATCTTGGCCTCAAGCCCCAGTCAAGCCGCGTCGCCCACGATTGAAGATCCCACAGCGGGAGATCAACCCCGACCCGCCGCCATCGCCGAAACTTCCCCGGTCCGGGCTGCAGTTTCCCGTCCGCGACGCGCCGCTAAGCTGACGGCGCGCCAGTTGGACGAAGACGGTGTGGAAACCGTGGTGCTACGATCGGCCGGTCCCGCGAACGTGAATCTGGACAGAGCCGGAACTCCGCCGACGGTGGCCAGCATAACGCCGGATCTGACCCGTGCATACGAAGCCCTCATGGCCGGCGACAGCGCTCAAGCCAGGACGCTTTATTTGCAAGTTCTCGACGCAGACCCGAGGAATATCGACGCCCTGCTGGGTCTGGGCGCCATCGCCTCGAAGGAGACGCGCGTCGAAGAAGCCGTCGGCTATTATCAGCGGGTACTGGAGTTGGAGCCGCGCAACGTCTATGCCCAGGCCGGGCTGATCGCAATCATGGGCGGGGCCGATCCCGCGGCCAGCGAGACGCGCCTGCGCCAACTGATTGCCCGCGAACCCTCCGCGTTCCTGTATTTCACGCTCGGCAACCTCTATGCCGATCAGGGCCAGTGGCCGGGCGCGCAACAGGCCTATTTCCAGGCCTATCAGTCGCAGCCCGACAATCCCGACTACGCATTTAATCTCGCAGTGGGTCTGGAACACCTCGGGCAGACCCGGCAGGCGCTGGACTATTACCGCAAGGCGCTCGACCTATCGTTCCGCAAGGGCCGCGCCAACTTCGACCAGAACCTCGTCATCCAGCGCGTCGGCCAGCTTTCCTCCCGCGTAGAGCAGTGACCCGGTAATTTTCACTATGGCCGAGCAACGCAAGAAGCTTCGCCTCGGCGAACTGCTGGTGCAGCAGGGCCTGATCACGCACGATCAGCTGCGCATCGCACTGACCGAGCAGAAATCCCAGAACATCCCGATCGGCCGCCTGCTGGTGCGGCTGGGCTTCGTCACCGAAGCGGTGATTCGCGACATCATGGCGCGGACCATCGGCCAGGAGAGCATCGACCTGACCCAGGTGCTGGTGGATGCCGAAGCCCTGAAACTGGTGCCGCAGGAATTCGCCCGCCGCCACCGGCTTCTGCCCATCGCCTACGACGCCGAACAGAACATGCTGGTGGTCGCCATTACCGAAGTCTTCAATGTGGTCGCCCTGGACCAGTTGCGCGCCACGCTGGGCCACAACATCCAGATGAAGACGGTGCTCGCCGGGCAGGCGCAGCTCGACGAGTTCATCGACCAGTTTTACGGCTTCGAGCTGTCTGTCGACGGTATCCTGAGGGAAATCGAAACCGGGGAAATCGATTACCAGAGCATCCAGCAGGGCGGAGCGGACGAATACACCCAGCCTATCGTACGCCTGGTCGGCGCGCTGCTCGTGGATGCCGTCAAGCGCGGATCTTCCGACATCCACTTCGAACCGGAATTCGCCTTCTTGCGCGTGCGTTACCGCATCGACGGCGTGCTCGAGCAGATCCGCAGCCTGCACAAGAATTACTGGCCGGGAATTGTCGTGCGCTTGAAAGTGATCAGCGGCATGAACATCGCGGAAACCCGGGCGCCCCAGGACGGCCGCCTGTCGCTGAACCTGAACGGCCGGCCCGTCGATTTCCGGGTTTCGGCACAGCCAACGATTTGGGGCGAAAACATCGTGCTGCGCGTGCTCGACCGGGAAAAATCCATCATCGCTCTGGAGCAGATGAAACTGCCGAAGCAGGTCATGTCCAAACTGAACCTGATGCTGGCGCGGCCCGAGGGCATCCTGGTCCTGACCGGACCCACCGGCAGCGGCAAGACAACGACGCTCTACTCGCTGCTGGCGAAGCTCAATGTCGAGTCGGTCAACATCATGACGCTGGAAGACCCGGTCGAATATCCGGTGGCGATGATGCGACAGACCTCCGTTAGCGAAGCGGCAAAGATGGATTTCGCCAACGGCATCCGCTCTATCATGCGTCAGGACCCGGACATCATCCTGGTAGGCGAGGTGCGCGACAAGGACACCGCGGAAATGGCCTTCCGCGCCGCGATGACGGGGCACCAGGTGTTCACCACGCTGCATACCAACTCTGCGCTTGGCACTTTCCCACGCCTGCTGGACATCGGCATTGCGCCGGACATCATGGCCGGCAACATTATCGGCATCATTGCCCAGCGCCTGGTACGCATGCTGTGCGTGCATTGCAAGGAGGCCTACGCGCCTTCGCTGGAGGAACGCCAGTTGCTCGGACGGGAAGTCGATGGCGAGCTCAAGATTTTCCGGCCTGTGGGCTGCAATCGCTGTAACCATCGCGGCTATCGCGGCCGCACGGCGGTCATGGAAATCCTGCACATGGATCCGGACCTTGACGAACTGGTCGCGCGGCGCGCAAGCCCTAAGGAAATGCGCGACGCCGCGATCTCCAAGAACTTCAGGCCGTTGGCCGAAGAAGGCGTGCAGCGCGTCGTGGACGGCAGCACCAGCCTGGCCGAAGTCGCGCGCGCGATCGACCTGACGGGGCGCGCCAGGTAGCGCCCCGGGGGAATGCGACGATGGCTGCTTTCCAGTACAAGGCGATAGACCGGACCGGGCGACCCGCCCGCGGCAAGCTCGACGCCGCCAACGAGGTGGATCTCGAACTGCGCCTGAAGAAGATGGGGCTCGACCTCATCACGTCGCGCATGCTGCGCGGCCATACTCCGTCGCTGGCCTCAGGACAAATCACCCGGCAGGACCTGATCACCTTTTGTTTCGATCTCGAGCAGATCTCCCGCGCCGGAATTCCCATCCTGGAAGGGCTGCGCGATCTGCGCGATGGCATGGAAAATCCGAGATTCCGCGAAATTCTCACCTCCGTGATCGAAGACATTGAGGGCGGCAAGACCCTGTCACAATCTTTGTCCGCTTTCCCGCGCGTCTTCGCGCCGGTCTTCGTGAGCCTGATCCGGGCGGGCGAGCTGTCCGGCATCCTGACCGAAGTATTCGAAAACCTGGGCGCAACGCTCAAATGGCAGGATGAACTGGCCTCCCAGACCAAGCGTCTGCTCGCCTATCCCGCGCTGGTCTTCGTGGTGGTACTAGCGGTCATGGTGTTCCTGCTGCTCTACCTCGTCCCGCAGGTGACTTCCCTGCTGAAGACGATGGGACTGCAACTCCCTCTGCAAACCCGGATCCTTATCGGCCTCTCGGAGTTTGTCGCCACCTGGTGGCCGCTGTTGCTGTTCGTGCCCGTCATTGCATCCGTCGCAATCGGTTTCATGGCGAAGGCCAATCCGCGCACACGCTATCTGCTCGACTACGCCATGCTGCGTCTGCCGGTGATCGGCCAGATTCTGCAGAAAATCATCCTGGCGCGGTTCGCCAATTTCTTCGCCCTGATGTACCGTTCCGGCATCACCGTGCTGGATGCGATACGCACCAGCGAGGACATCGTGGGCAACCGGGTGATCGCCGAGAGCCTGCAGCGTGCGGGACAGCAGATCAATGCCGGCGAAAGCATGTCCGAGGCGTTTCGGAACCTGGGCGTATTCCCGCCCCTGGTGATTCGTATGCTGCGGACTGGGGAAAGCACCGGCGCGCTGGACGTGGCACTGCTGAACATCACGTACTTCTATAACCGGGATGTGCGGGATTCCGTCGACAAAGCGCTGAAGCTTCTGGAGCCGATGCTGACGCTGGTACTGGGCGGGATGCTGGCTATGGTTCTGTTCTCCGTGCTGACGCCGATCTACGACCTTATTGGAAAGATGAAATTCTGATCATGGGCCTGAAGATCCTTGTTTGCATTTCCGCAGATCAGGCCACCGTGGGCCTGTGGAAGGGGCGCAGGCTGATCGGATGCAAGCGCTTCGGCAACGATGAAGCCGGCTGGAATGCGTTCAACAACTATCTGACCGCCGCACGGGGGGCCACGGTTTATGTCATGGCCGACACGGTGGACGAAGACTACCGTTTCGAGACGCTGCCCCACGCCAAGGGCAAAGACCGCGACGAAATGGTGGCGCGAAAGCTGAAGCAGCTATATCGCGGCACGTCGTACTACTCTTATTCTCTGCAAAGCCGCGAAGCCGACAAGCGCAAGGATGACCGCTATCTGTTCGCGGCGTTCACCAGCCCGGAACTGCTTTCCCCATGGCTGAAGGCCATCAATTCCCAGGGCCTGCCTGTCGCCGGCGTCTACTCCCTGCCGATGGTAAGCGTCTCGCTCCTCGGCCACCTCAAGCTCAAGCACCCGAATCTGCTGGTTGTCACCAAGGGCAGTGCCGGTGTGCGCCAGACTTTTTTCAAGGACCTAAAATTCCGCATCAGCCGATTGACGCATTTGCGGGAAACGGTGGAGTCCGCGGACCAGTACTACGCGGACGAAGTCAGCAATACGCGCATGTACCTCGATGCGCTGACGATCACCCACGTCGACGACACGCTGCAAGTGGTGATCCTCGACCTGGACGATTCGCTTGCGGGTTTGCCGGCCGCGGTCTCGCGCGGACGTCCGAACATGCAATGCACCCTGCTGGGCAGGGCGGATATCGTCTCCCGCTTCGCGATCGCCCCGGGCGAGATGGAAGCCTCCGCGGACGCATTGCATCTGCACCTGCTGGGAGAAAGCACCCCTTCACATAACTTTGCCCCGCCTCAGGTCACTCAGGGGTTCCAGCGCTCCGTCGGTCGGCGCCTGGTGTATGCCGCATCCGCGGCACTGGTGGCAGTCGCATTGATCTGGAGCGGACTGAATGTCTACGGCACGATGCGCACGGGGGACGAAACGGCCGCGATGCGCCTGCAGACCCAGGACTATCAGGCGCGGTACCAGCAGGAGACGGCCCAGTTTCCCGAAGCGCCCACCACCACGGACAATCTGCGCAATACGGTCGAGATTGCGGATCAGCTCCGGCAAAACATACGCATGCCGGAGCCGATGTTCACGGTGGTCAGCCATGCGCTCGACGCTTCGCCGCAGATCCAGTTGCTTCGCATCGAATGGAAGTACGGCAGTCAGGCCGAACCCGGCGGTTCGCAGGCGCCCGCCGTTGCGGGCGGACCGCTGGTGCAGACCGGCCTGCTGCGTGGGGAAGTCAGTCCGTTCAACGGCGACTACAAGGGCGCAATGACGAAGATCAATGCGTTCGCCACCCAGCTCGCCTCCGATCCCAAGGTTGCCGAGGTTCAGGCGCTCAAGCTGCCGTTCAATGCAAGTTCGGATTCCGGCATTACGGGCAGCACGAATACCCCCGGAGGGGCCGGTGGGGCGGAATTCGAATTCGCCGTAATTTTCAAGCCGGGAGCATGAGGATGGCCCTGACGCTCAAGGATTTCGCCTCGATGAGACTGCCGGTCGCGGTCCTTGTCGCATCCATCATCCTGTCCGGGGCGATGATCAAGTTCTCCTCGGTACAGAACAAGGCGGCGGACACCCAGCGCCGGGCACAAGCCGCGGCCCTGAAAGAGGCGCGCGACCGCTTTCAACGCTCGGGGGAGGAACGCGAGGCCATCCTTCGATATCTGCCGGCCTATCGCAAACTGCAGAATGAAGGCCTGATCGGCGCGGAGCAGCGGATCGAGTGGATTGAGGCCCTTCGTGCCGCCAACAAACAGGCAGGATTGTTCGGCGTGACCTATCAACTGGAGGCGCGCAAACCTTTCAACCTGGTGGGTCAGGGCAGCCCAGCATCGCAGTTCCTGCAACAGTCCCAGATGAAATTGTCTTTCGGCCTGGTGCACGAGGGCGACCTCATGCGCTTCCTGGGGATGCTGGCAACGCAGCAAAGTGGAATGTTCTTCATCCACAGTTGCATCATCGATCGCCCTGTCCGGATCGACACTCCCGCGCCCCGGCAACCGAACCTCAACGCCCAGTGCGAACTGTCATGGCTCACAATCGACCCCGAAAAGGCCGGCTCATGAAGCTCACTGCGACAGCCCTGCTGATGTTGGCGCTGGTGGCGCCGTCGCTGCATGCGGCAGAACCGCTCGGCAGGTTGTTCTTCACGCCCGCCCAGCGCAACACCCTCGATGCGGGCAAGCAACTGGACAGGCCCAAAAAAGCCGGCCCCTCCGTTAGCGGGCCGCGTTCTGTCACGTTGAACGGCATCGTCACCCGCAGCGACGGCGGGACCGCGGTCTGGATCAACGGACATGAAGCAGGCGGCAAGACGGTTCCAGGGGTAAGAGCGTCGGCCTCCGCAGCCGACCCCACGTCGGCCCAACTCAGGGTCGGTGGTGCCGGGAAGTCTGTGCGATTGCGCGTTGGCCAGCAGTTGGATCGCGTGAGCGGCAAGGTCCTGGAACCGTACGAATCGGCAGCTTCTGGTGCAGCGGCGGTAGTGCACTCGCCAAAGAAGAAATTGGTACGAGAGGATCGTCCACCGGCAGCGGCTCGCCCAGATAAGGCAAGCGCGGCCGACGACGACGAGCCGTCCAGCGAATGAGCCCCTTCAAAGCAGGTGGCGCCGGTGGTATCGCGCGGGACTCGATGCAATTCATTCGTTTACGCGGCCAAAAGTCAGGGCAGGTTACATGTGCACGAGTCAATTTCCCGCATGGATTGCTCATTCGCGTGAGACCCGGGCGGTCTAAGCCCGCTGCGCGCGCTCATCAGCGCGGACAAGCGCTGATCCTTACGGCGCTCCTTATCATCGTCGGTTTTGGCGCCCTCCTTTTCAACTCGACGTCATTGTTCTCCAATTCGAGCGCCGATCAACAAGCTGAGAACGTTGAAATCGAACTTACCAAGGTAAGAGATGCGTTGATCGGGTGGTCGGCCTCACGAACGCCGACAGGACCGTCGCCGAACATCCGTCCCGGGGAGCTTCCCTGCCCGGACACCGATAACAGCGGCACCGATGCCGGCGCCTGCGTTGCGGGAGCGATTGGACGGGTACCGTGGAGATCGCTCGGGATTCCCGAGCCCAAGGACGCTGCCGGCGAGACCTTGTGGTATGCCATCGCCGGTCCCTTCCGCAACTACAGCATGAATACCGCGCCGATTACCAGCGACACGCTGGGGAACCTGACGGTCTATCTAGGGAGCAGCGCGTCGACAATAACTCCCCGAGCCGTTGCGGTTATCTTTGCGCCTGGCGTGTCGCTTGGGACACAGAATCGGGATTCGACTACCGTCTTGTGCACCACCACGGGAACATCCATTGCACGCAACTTGTGCGCGGCAAATTATCTGGAGGCGACCGGCGGCGGCAACAACGCGCAGACCGCGGGGCCTTTCATACAGGCTGAAGCGTCCGGCACTTTCAATGACCGCGTGCTTGCCATCACCAATGCCGACTTGATGCCGGCGGTCGAACGGCGCGTAGCGCGGGAGATGATCTCGATCCTGCAAAGATACAAGGCGGCAACTGCGACATCACCAACCTACCCCGGCGGAGTCTATCCATGGGCCGATCGGTCCGACGGCGATAGCAATGACTGGAACCACAACCGCTTTCCGTGCGGTACCGCTTTGCCTGTGAACTGGAATGCCACGGTTCCCTCGTCCTCGCCATCTACGAATACCCCGTCTCTGCCTCTGTGGCTCACGAACGGTTGCACCAATCCAGTAACCGGCTGGACGAGCGTAATTTACCTTGCGGTCGCTCCCAATCGGCTTGAGAGCGGCGGTGCTGCTTGTTCTAACTGTACTGACACCACGCTGACAGTTACGAATTCGGGCAATGGCGTTGCTGACCTGTGTCCGACCGCCGGTACCACTTGCAGCTCCACGGTGGTGAGCGGCGGTTCCGCAGACCTGATACTGATCACGCCGGGGGCGGCGACCGCCAACCCTCGCGGCAACTGGCCCGCTGGAGATTTTTCCCCCATTACCGGGTTTTTCGAAGACGCTGAAAACAGCGGCAACGACAATGACACATACGTGGTTCCTTCGTCGACCAATTACGACCGTGACCGCATTTACCTCGTCCGGTAGCGGCGGCCGGGACGCGCGCGGCTTCACCCTCATCGAGATGGCGGTCGCGATGTTTATCATCGCACTGCTACTCGGAAGCATCCTGGTTCCGCTGCAAACTCAAATCGAAAGCCGGAATTTTGAGAATACCCAGCGCATGCTCGATCAAGCGCGCGAGGCCATTCTCGGATTCGCTGCGGCAAATGGAAGATTGCCCTGCCCCGCTTCGGCCACCAGCAACGGGGCCGAGCACTTTTTTTCCCCTGGCGGGACGGCCGCGAACGGCATCTGCCACGCATCAGTGACGTTCACGAGCACTTACGTCGGATTTCTGCCGGCGGCGACACTCGGCTTCACGCCGGTTGACGCCAGCGGCTATGCGCTGGACGCCTGGGGACTCACGCAGAACCGCATCCGCTACGCGGTATCCAGCCAGACCATCAACTCGATCACGCTGCCATTCACGAAGACGTCCGGCATGCGCAACGCGGGCATGTCCAACATTGCAAGTGCCACCACACTGCTTTATGTATGCAACAGCGGCACGGGCGTCACCGGCACGAACTGCAATACGGCAACCACGCTGGCGTCGAGCGTACCGGTCGTGATCTGGTCGCTCGGCGCCAATGCCGCCACCGGCGGCACCAGCACGGACGAGGCCGAGAACCTCGACAACGACCGCATATTCGTAAGCAGGACCCAATCCGACGGGACGAGCGGCGATTTTGACGACATCGTCACCTGGATCGGTCCCCCTACACTGTTCAATAGGCTGATCGCGGCGGGACAGTTGCCTTAGAACAACAACAGCGTGATCCGTAATCCGACAACGGGAATTTGCGGTGGGCAGTTGCAGTTACTGCCAACTGACGGCTGTCGACTAATCCAGGAACCGGTTGGCCGTCGGACCGGGAACCCAACACGCCTCCATGAAAAAAGCCCGAAGCGCGGCGCGCTTCGGGCCTTGTTCGAGTGCGGGGCGGAAAAAACAACGCCCCCTGGAATCAGGGATCAGGAGAACATGCTCGAGCTGTAGAAATCGTCAACGGTGTGGCCCGACACGTCCAGCAACGTCACTCCCCAAGTGCCGTCCGCGAGCGCAAGTACCGTATCCACGGTTCCATTACCGTCCACGTCAGTTTCAGTAACATCGAAGAAGCTGGCGAACTGGTCCAGGGTGAGCCCATCCAGGCCGTTGAACTCCAGCTTGTCCACGGTGAAATCGAAATCAACGATGGTGTCGAAGTCGTCGTCGCTTGTGACAATGTCTTGTCCCTCGCCCGTGGACCAGGTGTCCGAGTACCACCTTTCATGAACCACCGGGTTCTTCGCGGAACCGGAAGTCCAGGTAAAGCTCTCGCGCTCGCCAAACGTCCCGTCCGGGCCTTCGACGACAGGTACTCCGTCAGGGCCGGAATTCTGGCCCAGATCCTGGACGGTCAAACCAAGGCTTTGCAGCCACTGTGTGTACAAGGACGAGAATTGGCCTTGGCTGGTCCCGTCGGCAACTTCCCCGTTTACCACGCTGCCCCCGTGGGCGGCGAAAAACTGCGTGAAGGAGAAGGTTTCGCCGCCGCCCTGCGTCAGGTCGAACGCGTATTTGAAGACGTCGGTGCCGCCGTTGCCTGCCAGCGTGTCGTTGCCCGCGCCGCCCTGGAGCACGTTCGCGAAGTCATCGCCGGTCAGGAAGTCGTCGAAAGCGGAACCCGTGACATTTTCGATCCCGACTAGGGTATCGATGCCGCCGGTGCCGTCAATCGCAGAAGAGGTGGGCAGGTCCACGACCACGCCAGCCGGGTCGTTCGCATATGACGCGGTATCGTTTGTCCCGCCGCCGATCAGTAGGTCGCCGCCACTACCACCATCCATAATGGTGCTGTCGGCGCCTTCGTCACTGAACAGGACGTCGGTGCCCGGCCCGCCGTTCAGCGTGACGTTGTCGTGCACGGCCGCCAGCATATCGTCGCCTTCCGTGCCCTCGATCACTTCGCCATCAAATTTGCTGACTGCTTCCATATCCACTCCTTTTCAGCGTAAAAAAAGCCACTCATTCATTACCTTATCTTCGACACGGTGCCTCGAACCAATAACCAGCACCGGGCCACCTACCTCCTATAGCGCAACAACCGGGCCAGACCCCGGAAGGCGCCGTAAACCAGCCCGAACTCGCCGCGCCGACGGTGCAGGGACGGGGTGTGGCTGCAAAACTGGCTTTCGATACATTAACCCTCTTTTTCAATAAGTTAATCCGGTCCTACATGGCCCAGCCCTAATCGACTGTAGGGCGAGGCACTACCCCCGCGGGACGGATTTCACGGTGTCCGCCAAGCTGCTTTTATGTGGCAGATCGCACGGAATCCGGTACTTTTATACCGCTGGCGGCCCACGAGTTTTCGGCACCTGCGTCAACCTTCCGACATCCAGACGCATGACTGTATCGTCGGAATTCTCTTTAAATTCATAGCGTATACGGCACATATTTCGCTAAAATCTTCATATGATTTTGGACACGGAATGACCCACGCGAAACCCTCGTCAGTAGCGCATCTGCACGCATTCGCGTCGCGGTTCCGGCCGTACTTCATTTCGGCGGCGGCCTTCAGCCTGCTGCTGAACCTGCTTCTGCTGGTTCCCGCGCTTTTCATGCTGCAAGTGTTCGATCGTGTGCTTACCAGCCGCAGCGTGGAGACTCTCGTGATGCTGCTGGTGCTATCGGTGGGCGCGCTGCTGTTCATGGCGTATCTGGACGTGATCCGCTCGCGGCTGCTGACCGCCGCCGCGGTCGCGCTGGAGAAGCTGCTGGGCCCGCGCGTTCTGTCGGAAATGATCCGGCGCAACGCTGCCCCTGGCGAAGCGGAGGCGCTGCACGGCATGCGAGACTTGAATTCGCTGCGCGCATTTCTGACCGGGCCGGGGATCCTCGCCCTGTTCGACTCGCCGTGGGTCCCGGTCTACGTGCTGGTGATCTTTCTGTTCCACCCACTGTTGGGCGCGATGGCGTTGGCAGGGGCTCTCATCATGCTGGCGCTCGCCATCCTCAACGAGAAGCTCTCGCGCCGGCCGCTGGAGGCGATGCAACTCGATTCGCGCAAGGCCGGCCGCTTTGCCGAGCAGAGCATCGCGAACGCCGAGGTGGCGCGCGCGCTCGGCATGGTCGACAGCCTGGCGCGCGGCTGGGAAAGGCTGAGCCACAACGGGTTGGGGAACCAGTTGCGGGCGAGCGGCACGGCCAGCGTTCTCGGCAGCATCACGCGCTTCATGCGCCAGTTTCTGCAGGTGGCCATGCTCGCGGCGGGCGCGTGGCTGGTGATCGAACAGCAGGCCACTCCGGGCGTAATGATCGCCGGCACCATTCTGCTGTCACGGGCACTGGCGCCGGTGGAAGTCGCGATCGCCGGCTGGAAGGGATTGGTGGACGCGCGCAGCGCCTATGGCCGGCTCGACACCATGCTCTCGTCTGCGCCGCGGGACGACGCGGTCACCGAACTGCCCGCCCCCCTGGGCGCGCTGGCGGTGGAGCGTGCGGTGTTCGGCTTCCGCGGCAACGAGCGCCCGGTCATCAAGCAGGTGTCCTTTGCACTCGACGCGGGGCAGGCACTCGCCATCGTCGGCCCCAGCGCGTCCGGCAAGTCCACGCTCGCGCGCCTGATCGTGGGGCTGTGGAAGCCCGCGGTGGGCAAAGTGCGCCTTGACGAAGCCGACATCGCCGCATGGCCACGCCAGCGCCTCGGCCCGTATGTGGGCTACCTGCCGCAAGACGTGGAACTGTTCGCCGGCACGGTGAGCCAAAACATCGCGCGCATGGGCGAAGTGGATTCCGTGGCGGTCATCGAAGCGGCCAAGAGGGCCAATGTCCACGACCTCATCCTGCATTTGCCGCAGGGCTATGAGACCCCCATAGGCGAAGGCGGCGCGTTTCTTTCGGCGGGCCAGCGCCAGCGCGTCGCGCTTGCGCGCGCACTTTACGGCAAGCCGTGCCTGGTCGTGCTGGACGAGCCTAATTCCAACCTCGACGCCGAGGGCGAGGCCGCGCTCATCGAGGCGATCCGCCAGATGAAGGCCGACCGCGTGACCCTGGTCATCGTCACGCATCGCAGCAAGCTGCTTTCCGCCATGGACCGGATCCTGTTACTGCGCGACGGCCTCATCGAGAATTTCGGGCCGCCATTCGAGGTGTTGAAGGCCGTGCGCCCGCGCGGCCCCGAGAGTCAGCCGGCGGTGGTCGCCAGCCAGATCCAGCCCAAGGCGTAAACCCATGGCGAATCCGATTCGCGATCTTGTTTTCCCCGCGCTCGACGTCGAGGGCGCTGACCGGCCCTGGCCGCTGATCCGCGCCGGAATCCTGGGCAGCGTGCTGCTGGTGCTCGCCATCGGCATCTGGGTGGCGCTGGCACCGCTATCGGGCGCGGTAATCGGGTCTGGCTTTGTCAAGATCGACATGAACCGCAAGACAGTCCAGCACCAGGAAGGCGGCATCGTCGGCGAGATCCTTGTGCGCGACGGCAGCAAAGTCGCGGCCGGCCAGACGCTTATCGTGCTCAAGGACGTGCGTGTCGACGCGGGCAACGAGACGGTGCGGACGCAGCTCGACGCCGAACTCGCGAAGGTCGCGCGCCTGTCGGCGGAACAGACCGGCGAGAGCGTGGTTACCTTCCCGCCCGAACTCACTGCGCGCGGCTCTGACCCGCGTGTGGCCGAGCTACTCCGGCGTGAGAGCTCGGTGTTTCGCGTGCGGCGCGAGGCGCTAGCTAGCCAGGTCGCTTTGATTAACAGCCAGGTGCGCGAGGCGCGGGATGAAATCAAGGCACGCAGCGCGCAACTGAAAGCCGACGATGAAGGTCTAAAGTTCCAGCGCGAGGAATTGGCGCAAAACCAATCGCTGGCGGAGCAGGGTTTCGTGAGCAAAACGCGGCTTCTGGTGCTGCAGCGCGAGGCTGCCCAGTATGAATCCCGGCGCGCCGAAGGGGCGGCGGAACTGGCCCGGGCGCAGCAGAAGGTCTCGGACCTCGAGCTACGCGCCGAGACACTGCGCAGCCAGTTCGGACAGGAGGCATCCAACGAATTGCGGCAGACCACCGCGACGATATTCGAGCTGCGCGAGCGGCTGCGCCCGGCGCTGGACGCCGAGCAGCGACAACGAATCACGGCGCCGATCGCGGGGGAGGTAGTGGACCTGAAGGTGACCTCGGTGGGCGCGGTAATCGCGCCGCGCGAGCCGATCCTTGACATCGTGCCAGAGAATCCCGTTCTGCTGGTGGAAGCACGCGTGCGCCCCGAGGACATCAACTTCGTGCGTGTTAATGCTCCAGCCGATGTGCGCCTCACCGCGTTCCGCCAGCGCATTACACCCACCGTGGAGGGCACAGTAATCTACATCTCGGCCGACCGCCTCGTGGACAAGACCAACAACGCACCCTACTACGTGGTGCACGTGCGCGTTTCAATCGAGGCACTGCGAATGGCTGGCGATCTCAAGCTGCAGGCGGGAATGCCAGCCGAGATCTTCATCCAGACGACGGCGCGCAACGCGCTGGAGTATCTGCTTGACCCGGTCCTGGGGTTCATGCAGCGGTCGCTTAGGGAGCAGTAATCGGCCTGGGCCATTCCCCCTCCCGCGTCAGCACAATGCACACCTTATCCTCGGTTCGTCGTCTGGTGAATTCGACGCGTTACCTAAATGGCGCACCGCACATTGTTCAATAGCGTTGAAAGCGGCGGCGCCGCGAGGTGGTTATCGTTTCGGCGAGAGCGTAAAACACACGCTCCCCGGTTCGTTTCTGGACAGCGCAACTTCGTATCCCTGCTCTCGGGCAAAGCGTGCCACCTGATACATGCCGACGCCGAGGCCGCTGTTGGATTGCACCGGCGATTTGAATAACTTTCCCACAAGGGTGTCAGGAACGCTCTGCCCGTCATCGCACACCGATAGAACAAACCCGCCAGCCCATTGCAGGCTGGCCCGGATGCGCAGGTTATTTTCCATTTTTCGCTTTTCCAGGGCGTTCTGCAGAAAATTCTCCGCCGCCGACTCGAATAAATCTGACGGCAGCATGGCGTCATCCGGCAAGCCTCCGGTATCGAACTCGACGCGCTCATGCGCAAAGCGCTGACTGAGCCCCTGCCACCATTGCGCGCCGGATGTTTTGTCCTCTCCGATCGGAGGCTTAGACTTCAGCTTCTCGAGCGTAATTTGCAATCGCTGAGTGATCTGGGGCAACTGCCGCAGCATCAGCAGGCGCACCGCCTCAGCGTCGTCTTCATTGCTCGTCTCAGCGGCAGCGCATAGGGAGCGCAAAGTCTGTAGCAGATTCTTCACGTCGTGCGTCAGCCGCGAGCCGGTCTCATAAATGGCCTGTACGTACGCATTGCGGCGCTGCTCCTGCTCGCGGACCTTGGCGTCGTAGTAGTCCCCCAGCAGGCGCGCCAGCAGCCTGATGTGCAGCACCAGCCCCGGACTCGGCGACCAGCGCGTGTAGAGCGTTAGCGTGAGGCCGCCAAAGGTAAATGCGGTGGCGTACTTCGTGGCGCCGCCGGCAATGCCGTTCGAGCCCCGCCCTTCCCATTGGACGCCGGACAGCCAGGGCAATTCCGACATCTCATGGGCCGCAACGATCACGAACTTGTCCGGGTCGCGCTCTCGGTCCGCCAGCGCGGCCAGGCTGTGCATCCAGCGTTCGAACGGAACGCCCATGCTGAGGAAATAGCGCGTCAGCAACTGGCCGATGCCCGCAAATCCTGCGCGCGGGTCCCAAAGCAGCGACAGTGCCACGAGCAATCCTGCGATGACTATGAGGGCCTGAGCCAGAGCAACGACGTAGTCGCCATGGCTGACTTCCTTGATAACGAAGGCGCCAAGCACAAGCACCACCACCATCAGGAACAGCAGCAG
>JBKJUC010000044.1:0-4126 GCA_046590325.1 Burkholderiales bacterium
CCGTACGAGGAATTCGACCGGTTGACGAAAAAGAGCGGCCTCGCCGGCGTTGCGCACCCGGTTTCCGACATCGGCATGATTTTCATCACCAACGTCGAACCGATGCTCGACAAGAACGTGCGCCTGGCGATGATCCATTCGATCGACAAGAAGGCGATCGTGGAAAAGCTGCTGCGCGGCTACGGCACGGTGATCGATACGCTTGAGGCGCCGCAGTACGCCGCGTTCGACCCTTCCATCAAGGTCAAATATGATCCGGAGCTGGCGAAGCAGTTGCTGGCGAAATCCGGCTTCTCGGCTTCGAAGCCGGTCAAATTCACCATACAGACCACGCGCGGATTCAAGCCCAAGGATTACGAGATGATCCAGGCGGTGGTCGGCATGTGGCGCAAGGTCGGTATTGAAGCGAACATCGAGACCTACGAGATCGCCAAGCACTTCGAGTTGCGCATGCGCCACGGCCTGGCGCCGGCCGCGTTCTACAACTGGGGCAACTCCATCGGCGATCCTTCGACCTCAACCGGCTTTGCGATGTTCAGCCATTCGCCGCATTCGGCCTGGAAGACCGAGGATGTCGACCAGAAGATCGGGCCGCTGTGGGGCGAGAAGGACGAAGGCAAACGCATCGCCGGCTACAAGGCGGCGGACCGCTACATCGCCGAGAACGGTTACGTCATCCCGTTGCTGCAGTACGCGCAGCCGGTGGTGTACAAGAAGAGCATCAAGTTCACGCCCCACGTCGCCGGGTTCATTCTTCCCCAGTCCATCAAACCTGCCTAAGGCAATTTGCCACAGAGGTCACAGAGGACACAGAGAACGGCAAGAGAAGGTCCGGCATTTCATGGACGTTGCCGATATTGGAGGTCTGCGGCGAACATCAGACGTTGGTTTTTCTCTGTGTCCTCTGTGACCTCTGTGGCTATTCAGGTTTTGCCTTAGACACGAGGGAGAACAAGTTGAAAAAACAGATCTCGAGGCGCGATTTCCTGCAGGCGTCCGGCGTTACCGCGTTGTCCGCGACTTCGCTCGGCGCGCTGCTGCAAGGACAGGTCGCGTACGCGCAATCCGGCGGGACGCTGACCATCGCCTACAACACCGCACTACCGTCGCTCGATCCGACCAACAGCGCCAAGACGTCCAGTCCGGCCGTGCAATCGATCTTCAAGGCGGTCTTCGATCCGTACATCGACCAGAATCCGGACCTGAGCTTCAAGCCGGGTGCGCTGACGAAGTGGGGCTGGAACAAGGACAAGACGGCGATCAAGTTGACGCTGCGCAAGGGCATGTTCTGGCATGACGGCAGCCCGGTTACCACAGAAGACCTGGTGTGGTCACTCGAGCGCGCGGGAGACGAGAAGAACGGCAACCCGATGCAGTTCATGTGGCGCAAGTTGGGCGCCTTCCAGGTCAAGGGCGACACGGTGACGGTGCAGGCGAAGGAATTCGAGCCGGCGCTGCTGAAGTGGCTGGGCTTCCTGACGGCTTACATCATGCCGAAGAAGGCGTTCACTGCATCCGGAGGCGCTGCCGGATGGGATGCGAAACCCATCGGCAGCGGGCCGTACATGGTCGAGAAGTTCGAGCGCGACGCCTACATCCGCCTCAAGGCATTTCCCAAGTACTGGGGGCCGAAGCCAGCTTTCGAAACCGTGGTGTTCAAGTTCGTGCCGGATCCGGCCAGCCGCATCGCCGAAATCGAGAGCGGCAAGTCGGACATGACGCTGGAAGTGCCCTACGAGGAATACGACCGCCTCGTCGCAAAGCCTGGGCTTGCGGGTGCGGCTTATCCGATGTCGGACATCGCGATCCTGTTCATCACCGACCGCGAACCGATGCTCGACAAGAACGTCCGCCTTGCCGCGGCGCATGCCATCGACAAGAAGGCCCTCGTCGACAAGCTCATGCGCGGCTACGGCAAGGCAATGGATACCTTGCAAGCTCCCGAATACGCCGCCTACGATCCGTCAATCAAGGTGAAGTACGATCCCGAACTGGCGAAACGGCTGCTGGCGAAATCGGGCTTCTCACCCGTGAAGCCGGTCAGGTTCACCGTGCAGACCACCCGGGGCTACAAGCCCAAGGACTACGAGTCCGTCGCCGCCATTGCCGCCATGTGGAAGAAAGTCGGCATCGAGGCGGACATCGAAGTGCTGGATGTGGCCAAGCACTTCGACCTGCAGTTGCAGCACGCACTGGCGCCGGTGTCGTTCTACAACTGGGGCAATTCCATCGGCGATCCGTCAACCTCGACCGGCTTCGCTTTCATCGGTCCGTTCGCGGTCTGGCGCTCTCCCGACGTCGAGAACATGGTCGGGCCGCTGTTCGTCGAGCGCGACGAAGCGAAGCGCATCGCCGGCTACAAGGCGGTGGACCGGTACCTGGCGGAACAGGGTTACGTCATTCCGCTGCTGCAGTATTACCAGCCGGTGGTGCACAAGAAGAGCATCACCTTCACGCCGCATGGCGCCGGCACCATCGACCCCCAGTCAATTCGTCCTGCTTAAAAGCAAATTGGCCACAGAGGACACAGAGGGCACAGAGAAAAGCAGGGTTCGATTGAATTTCCGATGATCGGAAGCGAGCCCTGACACGCCGTCCGTTGTGGATTACCGTGATCGTCATGCTTGCCGCCAGCGCCATCCAATTTTATTTGCCGTTCTCTGTGTCCTCTCTGACCTCTGTGGCATAAGATTTTCGAATGTCTTTTAGCTATATCCTGAGACGCCTGTTCTGGGCCATACCGACGCTGATCGGCGTGGCGGTGGTGGTGTTCGTCCTGGTGCGGGTGGTGCCCGGCGATCCGATCGCGATGATGCTGCCGCCGGGTGCGACGGCGGATGACGTCGGCCGGCTGCGGGCGATGTATGGTCTTGATGCACCCATCGCGAATCAATTCGTGGTCTGGTCCGGTGAGGTATTGCGAGGCGACTTTGGCAATTCGATCAGCCTGCGCGAGAAAGTTTCTGCGCTGGTCCTCGGCCGCCTTCCAGCCACGCTTGAACTGGTGATTGTCGCGGTCGCTGCGGCGTGCCTGCTCGCAACCCTGCTGGCGACTTCGGCCGTCCTGTTCCGCGGCCGTTGGCCGGAGTTGGTGGTGGATGGCGGCACCGGGCTCGCGCTGGCGATCCCGGATTTTCTCTGGGGGCTGCTGTTCATCCTCGTCCTCGGCGTGCTGCTGCCGTGGTTCCCGATTTCCGGCCGCATCGATCCGACGCTGGACTTCAATCCGGCCACCGGCTTTTATCTCGTTGAGGCCCTGGTGCGCATGCGCTGGGACGCCCTGGGCAATCTGCTGCACCATATCGTGCTGCCGGCCCTGGCGCTGGCCCTGCCGCTCACCGCGGCCCTGACGCGCGTCCTCAAAGGCTCGCTGATCGATGCGATGAACCAGGACTACGTGGTCCTGGCTCGGGTAAAAGGCTACTCGCGCACGCGAACACTCTGGCGCGTGGCCTTGCGCAACGCGTTGATCCCGACCGTCACGCTGACCGGAGTGCAGTTCTCCTTCCTGATCGGCGGGACGGTGCTGATCGAGTACCTGTTCTCCTACCCTGGCATCGGCAACCTCGCGATCGCTGCGGTGACGCAGCGCGACCTTCCCCTGATCCAGGGCCTGATCCTCACATTCGCCATTCTGTTCATCCTCACCAATCTCGTCGTGGACATGACCTACGGCGCGCTCAACCCCAAAATCAGGCAAGCATGAGTCCATTCCTGGCCTTGCTCAGGCATCCTCGCATCGCGTTCGGCAGCGGCGTGCTCGTGATGATGTTTATCGCGGCGCTGACCGCGCCCTGGCTGGCGCCGCACGATCCACTCGAACAGGATCTGCTCAATGCCTTCCAGTTGCCAGTATGGTCGGGCGGCGATGTGTCGCATGCCCTGGGTACCGACAGCCTGGGTCGCGATATCCTGTCGCGGCTCATCTACAGCGCGCGGCCTGCGCTGATCGTCGCTTTCTTCGCCGCTTTGTGTGCGGGAATTCTCGGCACGGCGCTGGGCCTGGCGGCGGGTTACTTCGGCGGCCGCATCGACTCGGCGATTTCGCGGCTGGTAGACATCTGGATGAGTTTTCCGTCGGTGCTGCTGTGCATCGTGCTGGCCGCAGTGCTGGGCGCCGGCCTGC
>JBKJUC010000116.1:0-11004 GCA_046590325.1 Burkholderiales bacterium
ATCCGCAAAGGTGCTGCAGCTCGCGCCGGTTCCGGTGACGCTCGTCAACGCTCCCGCCGGCCCCGATTTCACGGGACGCCTGGGCGCCACGTAACGGCAAGGCGGCCGGGTGCCGCCGTCATTTGCGCTTTTCGTGACCCGGTACGCCTGCCGATGGCGCACCGCCCGCGGGACATCTTCCGCCGCCCTCCCACATCTTGCGGCGTTCCGCCCGCGTGCCGGAGTGGCCCCGTGCCTTGTCCTCCCTTGACATTGGTCAATACGCGGCAAGCCGCGGCGGCGATACTTCACACACCAAGAAAGGATTGCAGTGACGCGTCGCCGCGCTTCCGCCAGCAGCGGGTTTCTAAAAACCAACGGAGGGGATCGCAATGTTCAAGCACATACTTGTTGCCACCGACGGGTCCAGGCTGTCCGACAAGGCCGTCGATATGGCAATCAGGCTCGCCGCAAAACTCGGCGCCAGGCTGACCGGTTTCCATGTGACCGAAGAGTATCCGATTACCGCGTTTCCCGAATACGCGATCGCCTATGGCGGCCTCACGGCGGAAGACTGGAACGCCGGACAGGAAAAGCGCGCGCGGCGCATCCTCGACAAGGTCGCGGTCAGGGCCGGCAAGGCCGGCGTCGCCTGCAATACGGGATTCAAGCTCGCGGTGCATCCCTACGAGGCCATCGTCGAGCAAGCCAGGAGGCGACGCTGCGACCTGATCGTCATGGCATCGCATGGGCGCCGCGGCCTCCAGGGCCTGGTGCTGGGCAGCGAGACCAACAAGGTCCTCACCCACGGCAAAGTGCCCGTGCTTGTCTGCAGGTAAGGTGCGCGCCATGGTTGCCATGCATGCTTCGATGCGGATGGCGGATATCCGGCTCGGCGGACAGCCTGCCGGCGGAGCAACACGGGGCATTCGCGACCGCAGGGCGGAAAAATCCCGGCGTGTTCTCCGCGGAACAGCTTTGTAATTGCAGCGAAGGTCAGAAGGAATAAAGGATGCTACCCATCAGATTCGCCGTGGAGAACGCGCCAACGCAAGCTCAGGTGCTTGAGCGGCTGTCGTCATTTCTCGAATATCTGCGCAGCTGCCACGTCGATACGGTTCTGCCCCGGGAACTCTCCAGGCTTTCCGCCTCCAGCACTGAAGCGGTGACGGACTGGGCGGAACTGCTCGAGAAAAACTGGATCGAGGACTACCGTCTGAGCGCGGCCGGCCAGTGCTGGATCGAGGAAGTTCGTGAGGCCTTCGTGGCTGCGGCGAAACGGTTGGACCGGATCGCCGCCGGGGACGGGGCGGCGTCACAATCGGGTGAACCTGCAAGCCAGGCGCGAGCCGATTCGCCCACCAGGGAGCACTAGGGGCGGCACTGAAGGACGGCGCCGTCAACGCCCGACGCCGGGCGTCTGCGCTATCGCCTGCTCGTTGATGCGCTGGCAGTCCACGCAGCGCAGCGCGGCCAGTTGGGCGCGCAGCCTTTCATACGAGATATTGCTTCCACAGTCGGTACAGACGCCGTAGCTGCCGCTTTCGAGGCGTGTGCGGGCCGCCTGGATCTGGCTCAGCTGGTCGACATCCAGAACAAGTTCGGCGACGTTCAATCGCACCGCCTGTTCCGCCGACGCCTGGTCCTTGGTATCGGAAACCTCTCCGGCCCGCGCACCGCCGGCTTCGTCGCGAGATCGGGAAACGTCCGCGCGGACTTCGGCGACCAGTTCCTCCTGGCGGGCATCGATCGCGCGCTTCAAGGCATTGAGCTGCTTCTCATTCAGTTTCATGGAACTCTCCGGGCTGGATCGCTGACAAGCCGTTTTCATAGGCCGGCATGGACGGCAGTTTCGCCCTTATGTCCTCTGTCACGATTGATCTGCATCAAAGGGCGTTCCCGGCAATTGCCTAGGATGAATCTCAGCGCAGCGATACCACAGACACGCGCGGAGACGGAGAACGCATCATGACAACTGCAGCTTCAGGCAGGAAAGGCGCTGGCCGGACGCGCATCCTTCAAGTTGAGCCGGCGCGCAGACGTACACCGGCAGCCGCGAGGCCGAACACCGGCAAGACTAAAGACTCGCGCAACGCTTTCAGTGACCAGGAATGGCATGACATGGTCGCCACTGCGGCCTACTACCGGGCCGAGGCGCGCGGATTCGACGATGTCTCGGCGGAAGACAACTGGTACAAGGCGGAAGCCGAGCTGCGGGATCGCATCAGTCCGGGCGACGCCTCGGTGGAGGCGGATTCCGATCGCGGTGGCGTTGCCGTCGACATCGAAACGACGGGAGAGTAAGTCGGAACAGAGCGTCGTGCGGTCAGAGCGGTTTCGGGGGCCGCGTCCAGCTCCCTCCAAAGAGTGGTTCTCTTGGCCCGGCGCCGAAAGCGCCGGGCTTTTCTTCGACCCAATATTCCGGATGGTACGAGAACAGGCATCCCGGATGCCTATTCGTGACGGCCACTGCGGGCGATCGACCACAGCAGCCAGATGCCGCTGACGACGGCGCCCAGGAACCCAAGCAGTCCAAACAGCGGCAGGCCGAGCCAGGTGGATTCTGTCTTGACGGTCATCACGATGGAAGAGCCGATGATCAGCGCGGCGGTCACGATGCCCATCGTCAGGCGGCTTGCCGACCGGTCCATGCGCTCGAACGCCCGGTCCAGTTTCGTGACGTCCACATGCACGGTGATGGCGCCGCGATCCATCGCTTTGAGCAACCGTCGCAGATCCCTCGGCAGGCTTGCTGCAAGGACTGCGGTTTCCCGCAAGGTTTTCATGCCCATCCGGGCCAGCGCGCGGGGCGAATGCCGCTTGCGGCCGATGCTCTCCAGGAAGGGCCGTGCTTCGCTGACCATGTCGAAGGCCGGGTCGAGCATGCGGCCGAGCCCCTCCAGGGAGATGGCGGCCTTGAATAACAGGGCAAGGTCGGGGGGCAGGGTCAGCCCGTGTTCGCGCATCAGTGCCGCGAGCTCCCCGAGCAGCCGGCCGACTTCGATCTGCGCCAGGGGAAGGCCGTGGAATTCATCCATGAAGGCCTCCAGGTCCATGCATAGGCTGTCCAAATCGACTTGCGCGCTACCCGCCCAATCCACCAGCAACTCGCCCGCCTGCGCGGAATCGCGCAAGGCGATGCTGTAGAGCAGATCGGCGAGCTGGTCGCGCCGCTCCCGGGAAAGCCGGCCGATCATGCCGAAGTCGATGAACGCAAGCCGGTTGCCTGGCAGATAGAAGACATTGCCCGGATGCGGATCGGCATGAAAGAAGCCGTCTTCGAGCACCATCTTCAGTACGGCATGGGCCCCGTGCCGTGCCAGGCTTTGCCGGTCCAGGCCGGCGTCGTCGACGGCATCCAGGTTCCTGCCCGCGATGCCGTCGACATAGCCCTGCACGTTCAGACGCTGCTTCGTCCACTCCCAGTAAACCTCCGGTATCACGATGTTTTCGTCGGCCGCGAGATTGGACGCGATGCGCTCGGCGTTACGGCACTCGGTCCTCAGGTCGAGTTCCCTGCGCAGCGATATGGCGAACTGGCGCACCAGGGCGCGCGGCTGAAAGCGCTGCAATGCCGACCATTCGCGTTCGGCCAGCCCCGCCAGCCTGTTCAGCAAGCGCAGATCGGCGTCGATGACGGCATCGATCCCGGGGCGGCGGATTTTCAGGACCACTGCGGTGCCGTCGCGGAGCCGGGCGCGATGCACCTGGGCGATGGATCCGGCGGCAAGCGGCACCGTGTCCAGTTCCGCGAACACGCTCTCGGGGGCGGCCCCGAGGTCTTCGGCAAGCTGCGGGCGGACCGACTCGAAAGGTACGCCGGCTGCACGATCCTGAAGCTTTTCGAATTCCGCGATCCATTCGGGCGCGAACAGATCGACGCGAGTGGAGAGGATCTGGCCCAGCTTGACGAAGGTGGGCCCCATCTCTTCGAGTGCAAGCCTTACGCGTTCCGGGCCGCTCAGGGCGGCGGCCGAACGGTCCTGGCGCCAGTGAAGCGCCTTGCCAGCGCTTTCGAGAACGCGTGCGATGCCAGTGCGGCGCGCCAGATCGCCGAACCCGTGACGGACCAGGATCGAACCAATCTGGTACAGGCGGCCGACGTCGCGCGCCGCGTCAATGGTTTCCAGGACCATGGCGGGGCGTCCCTATTTGACCAGGGTGACCGGGATCGGCGACAGGTGAATGGCCTGATACGCCGCCGAACCCAGCATGAGTCCGGCCATCGGCCCCTGGCCGCTGCTGCCCATGACGATCCGGCTGCAATTGCGCGTCGCCGCCACCTGCATCACTTTATCCATCACGTAACCGGCGAGGATGTGCTTGCTGAACTTCACGCCCGCCGATTCCAGTATGGCCCGCGCCTCGAACAGGGCCTTTGCCCCCTCCTGCTGGTAGTAGAACTCGAGTTTTTCCTGCGTAATGAACTCCTGCAGGTAACCCGGGGGGATCGGCCCCACGACGTTGAGCAATTCGACTTCGAGCGGTATGCCGGTTTCGCGCAGGCGGCAGACATATTGCGTTGCACGTACGGAATGCCGGGAACCGTCGACGGCCAGCACAATGCGATGCCCGTCCCGGGATGCGCCTGGAATGGATGCCGCGACATGGGAAGCGGCGCGTACGATGGTGACGGGAACGTCAACCTGCTGCAGGACCCTGCTGGCGACGGAACCGACTACCAGACCCTTCCAGTGTCCGAGGCCCCGGCTTCCCATCACGATTTCATCAGCCAGCTCTTCGCTAGCGATACGACTGATCGTCTGGGCGGGTTCTCCGGGTTCGCTGCGCCAAGTGAAGGGGATGCCCGCATCCTTGAGTATGTTGCGGGCCGGTTCGACGGTCTCCATTTCATGGCCAGAATCGCCCGCGGCGGCGGGCTGCCCGGCCGGTGGAGTGCGCACATGCAGGATGGTCACCATGCCCGGACCGAGCATGCGGGCGTAAGCGGCAAGATATCGCGCCGCGTATTCCGCAGAGGGCGAACCGTCGACTGCAAGCAGGATCCTGCGTGTCTGGGTGGCGGGATTCATTGAAGAGCGCTTTCTTTCAGTTTCCGCGCGGGTCCGGACAGCAGCTTTGGCCGAGGAGCCGGCGCAGTCCGGGAATGTCGATGATACGCACGTGTTTCTGCTGGACCGCGATCAGTCCGGATTCCTGGAACCGGGAGAATGCGCGGCTGACGGTTTCCAGCTTGAGTCCCAGGTAGCTGCCGATTTCTTCGCGGGTCATGCGCAGGTAGAACTCGGAATGCGAATAGCCGCGAACGGTGAAGCGCTGGGACAGGTTGAGCAGGAACACCGCCACCCTTTCCTCCGCGCGCATCGAACCCAGGAGCATCATGACGCCATGGTCGCGGACGATCTCGCGCGCCAGCACGGCATGCAGGTGGCGCTGGAGGGGACGCACCTGGTGCGACATTTCCTCGATCAGCGAGAAGGGCATGATGCAGATTTCGCTGTCTTCCAGCGCGGTGGCCGTTGCGTTATAGGTGCCCGAGCCGATGCCCTCCATGCCGAGGAGTTCGCCGCCCATGAAGAAACCGGTGACCTGTTCGCGGCCTTCGTTGTCTATGACGCTGGATTTGAAAAATCCGCTGCGGATGGCATAGACCGATCCGAATGCATCACCGGCATTGAAAAGGGCCTCGCCACGCTTGACACGCCGGCGTGCGTGCACGATTTTCTCAGCGCGCGCAAGGTCTTCGGGGCAAAGGCCGCTGGTCAGGCAGAGTTCCCTGAGGTTGCACGTCGAACAGCTCACTGGACGGATGCATTGATCCATTTTTTTCTCGATTTCCATGGAAACGATGCGTGGGGCAAGCTTGGTGACAGTGGCTGTATTTATGGCGATCTCCTCGGTCAATGCCTCACGGCGGTGTATTGCGCAGCAGTCCTGGCGAGTACGGCCCGTAATTGCTCTATCTGCGTGGATTTGTCGTAGAACGCCGATGCGCCGAGCTTTGCGGCAAGGCGCCGGTAGGGTTCCAGCACGAAATTGCTCAGCACGTAGATGGGCATGTCGGGATGGCTGCTGTGCAGGGCTCGAATCACGTCGAACCCGTGGCCTTTGGAAATCCCGATGTCCAGAATCACAGCGTCGGGCCGGGTCGTGCGAATCCCGCCCAGGGCCTCGTCGACGCTGCCGGCGGTCCCTGCGCAGCGCGCGCCTGCGATGGATCTGACCAGTTCCTCGAGGCGCTCGCGCACGTCGCTTGATCCTTCCACGATGAAAACGTCCAGGGTGGCGGGATGGGAGGCGAGTTGTTCCTTAATGTTCATGCCACCAGTTTCGCGGCGACAGGCCCCTCCGACAATCAGCGTGCGCTGATTGTGCTCATGGGAAATGTGGTGATTTCGGGGTAGGAATATTCCTACCCGCCGGATCAGGAATCCGGACGGCCGTCGAGCAGGTCGTGCTGCAGGGCGTAACGGACGAGTTCGGCAGCATTCTCGAGGTTCATTTTCTCGAGGATCCGGGTCTTGTGGGTGCTGACCGTCTTGACCGACAGATGCAGCTGGTCGGCAATCTCTGTCGGTCCCACGCCGATGCACAGCAGGCGGAAGATCTCGAATTCCCTATCGGAAAGCTGCTCATGCGGCAACTGGTTGCTGCTGGCGCGGCTCTCGACCAGGCTTGTAGCCGCAGCATCGGTCAGGTACACGCCGCCAGCAGCGATTTTCCGGATAGCGCTGACCAGCTCCGCAGTGGCGCTGTCCTTGGTCAGGTAGCCGGAAGCACCGGCATTCAGGGCGCGCGCGGCATACTGACGTTCCCCGTGCATCGAGAGGACCAGCATTCGAAGCTTCGGGCGCTCCAGCTTCAGGCGCTTGATCAGGTTGATGCCGGACAGCCCCGGCATGGACATGTCGAGCAGCACGAGGTCGAAGTCGGACCGCTTGATCAGCTCGAGTGCTTCATCGCCCGACGAGGCTTCGGCAGCGACCTCGATGCCCTCCGCAGCGGCGAGCAGCTGCTTGAGGCCTTCGCGCACCAGTTGGTGGTCATCTGCAACCAGCACGTGGATCATGGGCTTCCCTTGACGGGGTGATTCGCCAAGGGCACGCGCACGTTCACGCGTGTTCCGCCACGGGCCGTGCTCGAAACTTCGAGCGAACCGCCAATGTGGAATACCCGTTCCCGCATGCCTTTCAGTCCCAGCGAACTCGACTTGGCCATGTCTCCCGGCGCCACGCCGCGGCCATTGTCCTCTACCTCGAGGCGAATGCCGTCCGTATCGATCCTGAGCAGCACCCACGCTTGCGTCGCGTCCGCGTGGCGGGCGATATTGGTGAGCGATTCCTGCAACGCCCGGTACACTGTATTGGCCACGTTGCGCTCGAAATCCTCGGTCTGGGTGCTGTTGACGATCTTGCATTCGCAATGAACGCCGGAGCGCTTCTCGAAGTCCTCCACCAGCCACGCCGCCGCGTCGGTCAGGCCCAGGTCGTCCAGCATCAGGGGGCGCAGGTCCGCGGCGATGCGCCGCACCGAAGTCACCGTCTGGTCGAGGGTTTCGCCCATCCTTTGCGCTTTCATGGCGAGTTCTGCATCCGCCCCCGGAATTCGTTCCCGCACCCAGCCGAGATCTATTTTCATGGCCGTCAACAACTGGCCGAGCTCGTCGTGAAGTTCGCGGGCAATGCGGGTCTTCTCCTCCTCGCGCGCTTCCAGGACCTGCGCCGAGAGCCTGCTCAGTTCGAGCTGGCGCTCCTTGAGCTGGTCTTCGTATTGCTTTCGCAAGGTTATGTCCCGAAGGATCACGGTGTAGTAGCGGCGCTCGCCCTCGATGGCCTGGGAAATTGACGCCTCGATCGGAAATTCCTCGCCTTGATCGGCGCGTACCGCCCAAAGAGTGGTGACGTCGCCCATCCGGCGGCTGGTCACACCGGTGCGCCCGAACTGTTCGATGTGGCCGCGATGCGCATTGCGAAACCGGCTGGGCAGAAACCGTTCGAGCGAATTGCCGAGCGCATCCTCCCGCCGGCAGCGGAATACCTGTTCCGCTGCCCGGTTGAACAATACGATCTGCTGATGATCGTCGACGGTGATGATCGCGTCCATGGCCGAATCGACAATCGCGGCCAGGCGGGCCTGCGAAGCGTCAAGCGCGTGGCGTATGAGGGATGTTTCCGCATCGGCGCGCGAAACGAACTGCGCCACGCCGACAATGCTGGCGCCCAGCACCAGCAGGGCCACCGCGAGGTTGACGCCAAGGATCCATGGCGCGCTCTGGCCGAGGCTGGCAGCAGCAAGATTGAGTACGATGCTGGCCGCCACGGCTGCGCCGGCGGCAAGCATCCACGGCTTCAGCCAAGGGCGGTTGGGGCGTGACGGTCGGCCGGCTTTCATGCCCGGGCCAGGGGGCACTGCAGCCGGAACTGAACGCCGCCTTGCTTGACGCAGGTCAAGGTTGCGCAGTCGCTCTTAGGCATAGTGGTGCAATGAACAGCAGGGTGCAGGTCCGCGGGCATATTGACATGAACTATCCGTCCTCCGAACTGGTGATCGATCCGGTACTTATACGCAAATATGATGTGAGCGGACCCCGCTACACTTCTTATCCTACCGTAGATCGTTTCGTGGAGGCTTTCGGCGAGGCGGCCTATCGGCATGCGCTTGCCAGCCGCAATATCGGCGGCATTACCCAACCGCTTTCCGTCTACGTCCACGTGCCGTTTTGCAGCAACGTATGCTTTTATTGTGCGTGCAACAAGGTCATCACGCGCGACAAGGCAAAGGCGCGGAAATACGTGGAGTGCCTGGCGAAGGAAATCGCCCTGACGGCCGGCACGACCGGCGGTGATCGCCGCATCATCCAGCTGCATCTGGGTGGCGGCACGCCGACGTTCCTGGACCGGGACCAGCTGCGCAGCCTCTGCGCCACGCTCGACATGCATTTCGAGCGTTCGCCGGACATGGAATGCTCGATCGAAGTCGATGCGCGCGAGACCGAACCGGGAACCATGGCTTTCCTTGCCGGATTGGGATTCAACCGCGTTTCCATCGGGGTGCAGGATTTCGATCCCCTGGTGCAGGTCGCGGTCCATCGTGTTCAGCCAGAAGACCTGACGCGCCGGGTAATCGACGATGCTCGCGCGTCCGGATTCAAATCGGTCAATCTGGATCTGATCTACGGACTTCCGCGGCAGACGCTGGACAGTTTCAATGCCACCCTCGACCAGGTGCTGGCGCTCGATCCCGACCGCATCGCGCTGTACAGCTACGCGCACCTGCCCCTCAGGTTCAAGCCGCAGCGCCGCATCGTAGAAGCGGAGTTACCCTCCGCGGAAGCCAAGCTGCAGATCTTGACGCTGGCGATCGGACGCCTGACGCGGGCCGGATACCTGTACATCGGGATGGACCATTTCGCCAAACCCTGTGACGACCTTTCCATCGCGCAGCGGCAGGGCAGGCTGCATCGAAATTTCATGGGCTATTCGACTCGACCCGAGTGCGACATGCTCGGCTTCGGCGTGTCCGCCATCGGCCGCGTCGGTGCCACTTACAGCCAGAACCTGAGGTCCCTTGAAGACTACTACGTTGCACTGGACATGAACCGCCTGCCGGTCGGCGCGGGGCTGGTGCTCACCAAGGACGACCTGTTGCGCCGCGCAATCATCCAGGTCCTCATGTGTCAGTTCCGCCTGTCCATCGAGTCCATCGAGACCGCCTACCTCATCGACTTCCGGGAATATTTCTCGCGCGAGTTGGAGGACCTCAGGCGCCTGGAGGAAGACGGCCTTGTGGAATTGCAGCCGGATTGGATCGTGGTCTCGCCGACAGGGAGGCTGCTCGTTCGGATTATTTGCATGGCATTCGATCGATACCTGCGCGAGGGCCGCAGCATCGCCAGCTACTCGCGGGTGCTGTAAGCGCAAGATGCCCGAATCCACGTTTGCCGCGGTCTTTCTCGCCGGGCTGTTCGGCGGCGGCCATTGCGCTGCGATGTGCGGCGGCGTGATCGGCGCATTGTCCGCGCAGGGCCGGTTCGCTTTCAGCCTGCAACTCGCCTACAACTTTGGCCGCATCGGCAGTTACGCAGCGGCCGGCGCAGCAGCGGGTGCACTGGGCAGCCTGATACTGCTGAAGGACCTCCTGCCCCTGCAGATTGCCCTCTACGGTCTTGCCAATCTCATGCTGGTCGTGCTCGGGCTATACCTCGCGGGCTGGTCGGCGTTCGTCACCCGGCTCGAAGCTCCGGGGCGGTGGCTGTGGCGATGGATCAGTCCGCTGACCCGCCGCTTCCTGCCGGCCGACACCGTGCCGCGGGCGCTGGCGATCGGCGCGATCTGGGGATGGTTGCCCTGCGGGCTGACCTACAGCGTGCTGGCGATTGCATTGATGAGTAGCAGCGGCGCCAATGGCGCCGTCCTGATGGCTGCGTTCGGCCTCGGCACGCTGCCGAACCTGCTGGCGGCCGGCATGCTGATGCAGCGCGTGCGCCCCTGGTTCCGCAACCGCATCGGGCGCTGGATTGCCGGCGGTTTGGTGCTGGGCTTCGGCGTCGCCGGTCTGGTGCATGCCACACAGCTCGGCGATCAGCTCAGGCGCGGGGTGCTCTGCCTCGTTTGAAGCATTCATGCCCGGGCTCCGCCTGCCCGCCTGCCGACACGTTCCTGGAAGCGGCCGCCGCGGGCTTCTTGCACTGCACAGGCGGCAATTATGGACGGAGCCGGCGAAATCGTTAACAATCAGGCGCCTTACGCTAGGGCAGGCAGGTCAGAAAAGCTAAAAATGGAGCAGGAACAACCAAAGAGGAGGAGATAACTTGGCCACGACCCTATCCCCGGAGTTCGAAAAAGCGACCTACGACAAGGTCGCCTGGAAACTGATCCCGTTCCTGTTCCTGTGTTACATCGTTGCCTTTTTGGACCGCGTAAACGTCGGCTTCGCCAAATTGCAAATGGCGCCCGACCTGGGGTTCACCGACGTGGTCTATGGTTTCGGCGCGGGCATATTCTTTATCGGCTATTTCATTTTCGAAGTGCCGAGCAACGTGATACTCGAAAGGGTCGGCGCAAG
>JBKJUC010000129.1:0-42514 GCA_046590325.1 Burkholderiales bacterium
CTGGCATCGGAATTCAGTGAGTTCATCCGAGTCGTTGGCGCAACAGATTTTCACGTTATTGTGGAACAATTGAATAGCGACGCGCCTTACGATTTGCGAGTCCTATGCAAGGTGGCATCACCTTGGCCGCATGGATATGAACCGTGTTCGCGCGGAGCATATAAACCGCTTGTCGACATGCAGAAGTTGCATCACAACGACAAAAACCGGCAAGTGAGCCACGTAGCCAGCTAATAAAAGGTACCAACCCGCTCTGAGGAAAGAAAGGGGTCGGACCCACGCAACGCTTTGATCCCGGACGTTAAGAGTGTCGAATAAAGCCGTTGACGGACCTTAGAAGCGCACTTTCGGCAGTGAAAATGCGGCGCTAAAGATCGACTAACCGGGTGCGATCGACAGCGCGCGCCTTACGTCCTCACGATGAGGAACAGGACTGTCATGCGAGTAACTGCCGCGCCACCGTCCGAATCGCCTCCCACAGCTGCGCCCTGGTGACACCGTCGATGCTCAATGCGGTCATGCAGGTTTTCAGCCGTCCGCGCCGTGTGCATCATTGCCAGGCCTTCAACGATGCGCTGTGAGTCGGTTGCCAGAAAACTGGACTCATACTTGACTCATCGCCTTGGAGTAACCCAGCCCGAACGGGTGGCCGTCCGCGACAGATCAGCAAAACGTGTCGCAGAATTGTGGAAATAGCGCCAAATACTCCTGGGGGCCGCTTGACACATAACTTGACTAATGCTTGACTTATATCCGTGGCCTACGTCCCCCAGTTCACCATCAGCCCGCGACTGCTCACTCTCGTTGAGCAGGTAGCCGTGCTGCGCGAGCGGATTCAGGGCGCGGCGGTCGAATTGTCATGGATTCCGGCGCTGCAAAAGGACACCCGCACGCGCAACGGCCACGCCTCCACGGCGATCGAAGGCAATCCGCTGACACTCGCGCAGGTCCGCGCGCTGGAGGAAGGCCGCGAGCTGGCGGCCGTGGACGCCCGTCCGAAGCGCGAGGTGTTGAACTATTTCGCCGGGCTACGTTACGTGGAGAAGCACGCGAAAAAGAAGACCATCCGGCACGAGGACATCTTTACGCTGCATCGCCTGCTGGCGGACACAGTGATGGATCAGGGCGAGGCGGGGCGCTATCGCATGATTGCCGTCCGCGTAGGCAAGCATTTCCCGCCGCCGGCTGTGGATGTCTCCGGCCTGATGTTCGAGCTGTTTGAGTGGTGGAACAAGAAATCCGTGGAGCTGTCGCCCGTACTGAGTTCTGCCATCCTGCACTATCAGTTCGAATGGATTCATCCGTTTGCCGATGGCAACGGGCGGACCGGGCGCGCGCTCGCGTTGTGGGAGTTGTATCGGCGCGGCTTTGACAGCCACCACATCTTCTCCGTGGACGAATACTACTGGGAGGATCGTCCTGCCTATTACACGGCGCTCGAAGCTGTGCGCAAAGCGGGCGAAGACCTCACTGGGTGGCTCGAATACTGCGCCGAAGGCCTGCGTCAGACACTGGACCGAACCTGGACCCGCGTGCAGTCATTAAACGTCAAATCGCAACAGAAACTGGTGTTGCGGCCGCGACAGGAACAACTGCTCAAGCTGTTGCGGGATCACGGCAGCATGACGCCGGCGGAGCTATGGGGCGCACTCGCCGTCTCGCGGCAGGGCGCGATGGACCTCCTGCGCCCTCTGCTGGAAGCCGGACTGGTGGAAAAAATCGGCAGCAAGAAAACGGGACGCTACACACTGCGCAAGCCATGAACGAAGCCGAAACCCGCGCCAGGCACATCGACCTCACGCTGAAGATGGCTGGCTAAGCGAGCAACTGCCGCGCCACCGTCCGAATCGCTTGCCAGAGCTGCGCCTTGGCGGCACCATAGGACGCGCGATCGGCAGGCATTGTGTTTCTCAAAGTAGCCAAAATGGCTGTTTTGTTCACTATGAGAAACAAATTTCTGGTCCTGCCTCGTCGAGCTCGGGTGCCGTGAAGGCGTAAAGGTGTGAATGAGTGAAGGGTGAAGGTGTGAAGGGTAAAACCGGGTCAGGCATCTCCCCCTTCACCCTTCACGCCTTTACCCTTCACTCATTCATCCCGGCGGCGCTGTGATCGCCTTTCGAATGCCCGCCAGCGGCGCGTCGTCGTCGAACTCGACGCCGTCGCTCGTGAGCCTCACGCCGAGGCGCTTCCACAACCCGGCAAGATCGGGCACGACCGGCGTGTCGCGCATCTCGTCGTAGAGTTTCGTCAGCACGGTCGTACCGGTGGTGCGACCACCGACCTTGAACAACTTCCGCAGATCGCCGCTTCCGTCCCGCGCATCGAGCATCGCGCGCAAGGCATCCTGCAGTCCATAGCGATTGTTGGTTCGTTCGCGGATGCCGACGTCGGCCAGCAGGAAAAACATCGCTCCGCCCCAATAGGTTCGTCCCCAGGTGTGGGTGTTGTCGAGGCCGCGATCGCCGGCGCCCGGTAGGCCGTTGGGCATATCCCGCACCATGTCGCCCCAGACTTTTTCCTCGCTGAGTTGCCCGGCCTGTGCCCGTGCGATGGGTTCGACATAGACGGCCGAGCCTTCCTGCATCCAGGCAAAGCGGTCGTCGAGCTCGGGCTGCGCGAGATGGACCATCTCGTGGGTCATGACCCAGTCGCGCCTCAGGTCGGCGGCGCTGCTGTCGCGGCCGACGCTGACACGGATCAACGCCCCGCCATAGGTGTAAGTGGTTCCGGATTTCACGCCACGGCCCTCGGCGGGAGTCACCGCGATACGCAGCTGTTGAACGGGAAAGCGCCCGTAGTAGGTTTGCACGGCTTTCGCCGCATCCTGGATCCAGGGCCGCAGGACGCTCGACGCGGGACCGGCGTCGCAAGAACAATCGATGACAATCGTCGTGCCGTCGATGCGCAGTTCGCTGGTCGCGGCGCCCGCGCCTGTTGCAGCGAATACCGCACAGGCTACGAGCACGCGCAGCGCTTTCATGAAGTCAGTGGATCTCGGGGTTCGGCGTTGGTGCCGTGATGGCGCGCCGTATATTGGCCAGCACTGCACCATCGTCCAGGATGACCTGTTCATCACGCTTGTCCACGCCAAGGCGCCGCCATAGATCGGCCAGGTCAGGCGCGGTCGGGGCATCGCGCATCTCGCGGTAGAGATCACCGAGTACGGTTGTCCCGGTTGCAGCGTCACCGATGGCGAGGGTGCGATCCACGTCCCAGGCCGCCAGGTGGTTTCCGCCCGCGGCCACGATTGCACGCAACGCATCCTGGAGGCCCAGGCGGTTTGCTGTCTGCTCCCGAATCCGCACGTCGGCCAACAGATAGAACATCGCGCCACCCCAGTAGGTGCGCCCCCAGGCCGATGTGTTGTCCAGGCCGTGATCATCCGCCAGCGGCAGGCCCTTGCGCATGTTGTCGAACATGTCGCCCCAGACCCTTTCCTTTGAGAGCAGACCGGCCTGCGCGCGGGCAATGGGCTCGACATAGGTCGCAAGGCCTTCTTCGAGCCACGCGTGCCGGTCGGCGAATCGGGGCATGGCCAGATGCACCATCTCGTGGGTCATGATCCAGTCGCCCGCCAGGTCGGTAGCGCGACTGTCGCGGCCGACGCTGACCTTGATGGTGGCGATGCGATAGGCGTACGTAGTACCGGTTATGGCCCCCCGGCCCTGGAGCGGCTGCACGAAAACGCGCAGTCGGGGTACCGGGAAGCGGCCATAGTAAGTGCGCACGGCTGTTGCGGCGTCGGCGATCCAGTTACGCACCACATCCTGTTCCGGTGCATCGGGCTCGCCGCTGCGTACGATGAAGATGCTGACGTCGGGCAGCAAGACATCGTCCGGCGACTGCGCCAGCGCTACCGGGCCCGCGAGGGCCAGCACGCACAGCAGCGCGCGCCAGGCAATCACGGCTAGTGGATTTCGGGATCCGGCGTCGGCGCCGTACCCTCGAGGAAATCGAAATCGCAACCCTTGTCGGCCTGGGAGACGTGCTGCGAAAAGATCTTGCCGTAGCCGCGCTGGTATTTTTTCTCGCCAGGCTTCCACGCCGTCTTGCGTTTGGCCATTTCCTCGTCGCTGATTTTCAGGTTCAGCTTTCTGCCCGGCACGTCGAGTTCGACGATGTCACCGCTCTTCACCAGCGCCAGTGGCCCACCGATCCAGGATTCCGGCGAGACATGCAGCACGCAGGTGCCGTAGCTGGTGCCGCTCATGCGCGCATCGGATATGCGCACCATGTCGCGCACGCCCTGCTTCAGAAGTTTTTTCGGGATCGGCAACATGCCCCACTCCGGCATGCCGGGACCGCCGAGCGGGCCGGCGTTGCGCAGGATCAGCACTGAGTCGGCGTTCACCTCGAGGTTTGGATCGTCGAGGCGTTTGGCCATGTCGTTGTAGTCGTCGAACACCACGGCGGGGCCCGCGTGCTTGAGCAGTTTCGGATCGGCGGCGGTGGACTTGATCACCGCGCCATCGGGGGCGAGGTTGCCGCGCAGTACCACCAGGCCGCCTTCGGCCTGCATGGGATTTGCCGGCGTGCGGATCACATCGGCGTCGTAGATTTTCGAGCCGGCGATGTTCTCGCCCAGGGTCTTGCCGGTACAGGTGAGCTCGCCGGTATCCAGCAGGTCGCGCATGCCTTCGAGCAGCGCACTCAATCCGCCAGCGTAGTAGAAATCTTCCATCAGGTATTTGCCCGAGGGCCGCATGTTCACCAGATACGGCGTCTTGCGGCCGATCTCTTCGAAACGCTCGAGCGGGATGTTGATGCCGGCGCGGCCGGCCATGGCGATCACATGGATCAGCCCGTTGGTCGATCCGCCGAGCGCCATCAGCACGCGGATCGCGTTGTCGAAGGATTTCTCGGTGAGGATGTCGCGCGGCTTCAGGTCTTCCCACACCATGTCGACGATGCGGCGGCCGCAGTAATCCGCCATGCGGCTATGGTTCGAATCCACCGCCGGGATGGTCGAGGCATTCGGCAGGCTGAAGCCCAATGCCTCGGCGACGCCGGTCATGGTCGACGCCGTGCCCATGGTCATGCAGGTGCCGGGCGAGCGCGAAATGCCGTTCTCGATTTCGCGCCAGTCGCGCTCGGTGATGTTGCCGGCGCGCAACTCGTCCCAATACTTCCAGACATCGGAGCCGGAGCCGAGTGTCTTGCCCTGCCAGTTGCCGCGCAGCATCGGACCCGCCGGCATGAAGATCGCCGGCACGTTCATGCTGATCGCGCCCATCAGCAGGCCCGGCGTGGTCTTGTCGCAGCCGCCCATCAATACGCACCCATCCACAGGATACGAGCGAAGCAGCTCTTCGGTTTCCATCGCGAGGAAATTTCGGTACATCATGGTGGTCGGCTTCTGGAACACTTCCGCCAGAGCGATCGCCGGCATTTCCAGCGGATAGCCGCCGGCCTGCCAGACGCCGCGCTTCACTTCCTCGGCGCGCTGCCGGAAATGTGAGTGGCAGTTGTTGATGTCGCTCCAGGTATTGATGATCGCGATGACCGGCTTGCCCTTGTAGTCTTCGTGGGCGAAACCCATCTGCAGTGTGCGCGAGCGATGGCCGAACGAACGCAGGTCCTGGGCGCCATACCAGCGGTGGCTGCGTAGCTCTTCGGGTTTTTTCTTCTTGTTGCTCATGCTCCTCCGGCGGGTTTTTTATGGTTGTCCGACCGTCGAAGGTTACAGCAGCAGCGGTGGCGGGAAAAGGCGCAGGCGGACATTCAGCGAGTGCCTGCTCTCACACTTCGGGGGATGAGGCGGCAGGGCTATCCGTGCAGGGAGGCAAGTCCCGGTACGACGCACTTGCGCGACCCGCGGGAGTTCCAGCCAGGCCACCTCGGCGGCGGTTGCCGCGCGCGCCGCCCTTTTCACCGGAAAAGTGCGCCATGCACCCAAAACGGGTGCATCGAACTGCAGGCGACTAGGTTTTTTTGGCGGAAGCTTTGGCGAACTTCCCGGCAACTTCCGCTTCCGCATCGATCCAGTCCTGTTCCGCCGATCCGCCGATGAAGCCGCGGGCTTGCGCCCGGAAGTACGCTGCGGTTGCCACCATGGCCTGCCATTCGTGTGAGCCGACCACGGGTTTGGTTGATTTGACGGAGATTTTTTTCGCCTTGGGTTCGGCGACGGGCTTTGCCGCCGCCATTGCAGGCGGCGACTTGCGCAGGTTGTTGCGCGGTTTGGCGGTTTGGGTGGATGCCATGATTGGGTCCTCGCTTGTGCACGATGCCGGCCATGGCCGGCGAACACGGTGCAACGCAAAATCAGGGCCAAGGCCGGCTACCTCGCACCAAAGTGCCGTGGACCCCCGGATTCAGAGCTTCGGCGAGAAATGCCTGAGGAAAGCTTTGAGCCGATCCGTCTGAGGGTTGTCGAAAACCTGCTGCGGCGTCCCCTGTTCCACGATCACGCCCTGGTCCATGAACACGATGCGACGGCCGACTTCGCGCGCAAAGCGCATTTCGTGCGTGACCACGAGCATGGTCATGCCGCTGTGCGCCAGGTCCGCCATCACGCCCAGCACTTCGCCTACCAGTTCCGGATCGAGCGCAGAAGTCGCTTCGTCGAACAGCATCACCTTGGGTTCCATGGCGACCGCGCGTGCAATGGCCACACGCTGCTGCTGGCCGCCCGAGAGCTGTGCGGGGAAGGACGCGAGCTTGTCGCCGAGCCCGACGCGTTCCAGCCACGCAACCGCGCGCGTGCGCGCGGCGTCCGCATCCAGCTTGCGGACCTCATGCAATCCCAGCGTCACGTTCTGCAGCGCCGTCATGTGGGGAAACAGATTGAAGCCCTGGAATACCATGCCGACATCGGCGCGCATGCGCGCGATGGTCGCATCGGGCAGCCTGGCGCGCCGTCCGCCCGCTTCCCGGTACCCGACTTGCTCGGCGTCGACCAGGATGCGGCCCGCCTGGAAGTCCTCGAGAAAGTTGATACAGCGCAGCAGGGTGGTCTTCCCCGACCCGCTCGGGCCGATGACGACGACGACCTCGCCTTTGGCGACCTCGAGATCCACCCCGCGCAGGATCTGCGCCTCGCCAAAGCTCTTGGCCAGCCCCTGCAATACGACAAGGTTTTTACGATCCGCCGCGTCAGCCATGACTGAAGCGCTTTTCCAGGTGCTGTCCGGCCATCGACAGCGTGAAATTCAGGATGAAGTACAAGGCCGCTGCCACGGCATAAAACAACAAGGCCTCGCGCGTGCGCCCGACGATTTGCTGGACCGCCATGGTGAGATCAATCACGCTCACGAGCGAAACCAGCGAAGACGACTTGACGATCTCGACGGCGGTGTTTACCCAGGCCGGCAGGATGCGCACGACAGCCTGCGGGAAAATGACATGGCGCAGACGCTGCTGGAAGCCCAGGCCGATGCCCATGGCCGCGTCCGTCTGCCCGCGCGGGATCGAGGCCACTGCACCGCGAACGACTTCGGCGACATGTGCACCGCAGAACAGGCTCAACGCAAGGATCCCTGCAAGGACGGCGGAGAGTTGCAGGCCGAGAGCCGGAAAGCCGTAAAAGATCGCGAATATCAGCACCAGTTGTGGAATGCCCCGCAGCGTGTCAGTGTAAAAGCGTGCCGCAAGGCGTAACGGACGCGCGCCATACAAAAGGCAGAGACCGCCGCCGAGGCCGATGATTGTGCCCAGCAGTAGAACGCAAACTGACACCATCAGCGTGACGAGCACGCCGCGTCCGATCAGGGGGGCACTGGAAACGATGAGGTCGATCAATGCATCACCTTGTAGCGGCGTTCGACCTGGCGCAGCAGGCCGGCAAGCGCATAGCAGGCGGCGAGATACATCAGGCCGACGACGAGATAGACCTCGATCACGCGCCAGGTATTGACGTTGATGCGAATCGCGCCATAAGTGAGCTCAGGCACCGCGATCGCGGAGGCAATCGAAGTGTCCTTGAATAGCGAAATAAAGGTGTTGCCGAGCGAAGGCAGCGCCACGCGGAACATCAGGGGAATGGTGACATGCCGCGCCACCTGGACCGGCGTCAGTCCGATGGCCCGCGCCGCCTCGATCTGCCCTTTTCCCACCGCTTCGATGCCGGCGCGAAAGACTTCCGTCAGATAGGCGCCGGCGTAGACCGCGAGCGCAAGGATGAATGACCAGACATTGTCGAACAGGCTGACGCCAAGCAACGGAAGGCCGAAGTAAACGAAGTAGATGATCAGCAGCAGCGGAATGTTGCGCACCAGTTCGACATAACTCGCCGTCAGCATTCTCAGCGGGCGCGGGCCTTGCACCCGGCAGAACGCGGCGGCCAGCCCGATGATGCTGCCGATCGCGAGAGAGAGCAGCGCGATGCCGATGCCGAGGGCGAGGCCCTTCAGCAACAGGTCGAAGTTGTCGAAAACCGGCCGCCAGTTAAACTGATACACGTTCATGCTCCTAGTGGCTTTAAGCCCAAGGCAGAACTTTTGCCACAGAGGACACAGAGGCCACAGAGAAAAACTGAACTTCAGGCGCTGAGTGCGGCGGCCGATGCAGCATGCCCGCTACCGGTTCGGGAAGCTGGTTGCCATTTTTGCCAATTGACCAAACCATTCGACGTCTTGCCCTGCGGTTTCCTCTGTGCTCTCTGTGTCCTCTGTGGCAACAGGGTGAGATTGATTCAGGGAAGTCGTTCTAGTGACGGACGCCGAATTCGACGGGGAATCCCACCGGTGGTGGCGCGAGCTTCACACCGAAGTATTTCTCGAATGCGCCTGCGTAAGTGTCGAACTCCACGCCGGTCATGGCTTCATGCAATACGGTGTCTACGAAGTGCAGCCATACGGGATCACCGGGCCTTACCGCCGCGGCGTAGGTTTGCGGTGACCAGCCATAGTTGCCGGACTTGTACTTGTCGGGACTCTGCCGCGCCAGCCAGCGCACCGTCGAGTCGTCGATCGCCGCGGCATCCACGCGCCCCGAATCGAGCGCAAGCACGGCGTTGGCAACGGAATCCAGCTGCATGACCTCCGCATTCGGGATCGCTGCGCGCACGATGGTCTCGGCGTAGACGTTCTGCAGGATTGATATCTTTACCTTCTTTCCCGCCTTTGCCAGGTCGCGCGCGCCGGCATGCGGACTGTTCCTGCGCAGCAACGTACCCACCCCTTCCCGGTAGTAAGGAATGGAAAAGTCCACCAGCTGGGCGCGCTGCGCCGTGACGGTCATGAACTGGAACACCACGTCCACCTGGCTCGTCTGCAGGTTCGGCACGCGCGCGTCCGATGCCTGGCGCACGAACTGGATTTTGGTCGGGTCGTCGAACAGGCCTTTTGCCAGCAGGCGCGCCATCTCGATGTCGAAACCCTGGAGCTCGCCTTTTTCGTCCTCGAAATGCCACGGGGGATTGGTGCTGCCGGTGCCGACGATGACCGAACCGCGTTTGAGGACTTCGTTGAGCTTGCTCGATGCCGGACCCGCACCGGTCCCGGAACTGCTGCAGCCTGCAGCCGTTACGACAGCCACCCCTGCACCTAACCGTAAAGCCGAGGATCTGAGGAATCCACGCCGCGACGACTGCTCCGACATTGCGCCTCCCGTTTTCCAGTGCACCGTGAATGACGGCGGCCTCCCGCGCGGGAGGTGGCGGATTTATAGACGACTTCCGGCTGGATTGCCAGCTCCTGCGGATGCGTGCCGCCTAGGGCTTCTTCTTGTGGAATTCCGACCAGGCCTTTTCGAAACTCGACTGCATGGCCTTCCACGCGCTTTCCGCACCTTTGCTGACTTCCATCCATGCAGCCTGGCTGGCATCGCGCGTTTCGTTCAGGCGCTTGACGGTTTCATCGCGCTGCTTCTCCAGCGCCTTGATCTGCACTTCGTACTGCGTCTTCGCGCCGGCCTGGGCCTTCTGCACCTCAGCGCCCCACTCACTCAGTTTCACATTCCATTCGTCGAGCTGCTTTTTCATGCGCTCGACGTATTCTTCACGGCTCATCATGGCGGGTCCTCCTAGGGTTGGGAGAGCTTGCCCTGCTGTTATAGAACAAGCCGCCGCGCCCCGCCACTATTCGATGGCCAGGGTGATCCTGAAAGGCGTGGCGGAAAGGGCGAAGGACAGGCGCAAGGTGACCGCCTGCATAATTTTTTCGAAGCCGTCCTCCGACTGGGAAACGGTCTTGTGTGGCGCGGCATGGATTGCGACCGGACGGTCGGTACTCAGTGATATTTTTCCGCCCAGCACGCCGTCTTCAAGCATCACCGAGGTGACGTCCTTCCATTCGAATGTGTCGCCGAGGCCGCCGGGCACCGCGCCATCCAGCACGTAACGGCCGAGGAATCCATCGCAGCTCGGCATCGCCAGGTTGATTTCGGTTTCGAGGACGCTGCCAGGGGCTTGAGGCCGGTACTCGACCGTCAGGCGATTGCCGTCGATTGCGATGGTCTTCTCCAGCCCGCTGGAAACCAGCTTCACGCTGGTGCTGCCGACATCACCCACGCGCCAGGCGACGAGGCTTCCGTCGAGCCGGTCGATGAACATCGATCTCGGCACCGGGTCAGGACTAAGATCCTCCGGGGCAACCGGGTGGCGGAAATTCACGCGGTCGTGAGCAGAGGCGATGCCTTCGCCGGAATGCTGGGCGCCTTGCGATCCTTCGCGGATCTTGCGGTAGTAGTGTTCGGTCCGACGCGCCAGCGTATCGCCAAAATTGTGGCGCAACCGGTAGGCGTCCAGTTCGTGGATCGCGCCGAGTCCGTCGTCGCGCAGGACAGCCTGCAAAATATCGTTGCCGATGAAAATTTCATCGTGGCCGTCGAAATCCAGATCCGTTCTCCGGCTGGCGCGGGGCACGGCCCGGTCCAGCAGCGCTTCCAGTTCCACGATCGAATTCCAGATGGCGCGGCGCAGATGGGGCAGGTAGATGCCGCCGAACAACCCGTGCCAGTAGGCGTCGTTCGCTTGCGCCAGATGCAGCAGCTCGCGCATCTGCGCGGTGGCACCCGGACCCAATCCGGCGACGCGAGCCGACAACTCCAGCATGCGCTTGTGCATCCAGTTGGATTCCTCGTAGCGCGACAGGAAGTTGCGCCAGATGCCGCCGCGCAGGAAGGGCTTGTTCTGCTCGTAGCGTTGCTGCTCCTTCTCCTGCCTGACAAGGGCGTCGAAGCTGTCGGCCCGGTCGGCGTTCAGCGTCCATTCGTTCATCTCGATATACGAAGTGGCCGGCAGGTAGACCACGCCGCGCGTGTGCTGCGCGGCATGGAAGTCCCGGTAGTGGCCGGCTTCGATCAGCGGCGAGGCAATCACGCCCTCGATGAACTGCTTCAGCCACTCCTTTTCGTACACCCACGCGTAGGTTTCCGGCCAGATACCGAGCTTCTCGATGTCGTCGAAATAAATCGCGGCGCTGGCGCCGTCGTCGGTGGCGAGCGACTCGAGATAGCCGATCGCATCGGGTGCGGTCGAGAACGGAATGCGGTAACGCAACTGCTCGGAGATCGGGAACAGGTCAAGCCGGGTGCCGCTCTCCTCGGTGGAGTAATAGCCGGTAAGGTCCTCCAGATTTTTGCCTGCGCACAGGAAGTGGTAGTCGTCGACCGTGACGTACTTGATACCCGAATCGGCAAGCGAGGGACCTACCGCAGATTCCCAGACCCGCTCGGTCAGCCAGGCGCCGCTCGGCCGCGTGGCGAGGGAAGATTCCAGCCGGTCGGCCAGCGCCTTGAGTTGCGAGCGCCGATCGCGCTCCGGGATCGATGCAAGCACCGGTTCTGTGTCGCCGCCGCCGAACATTTCCGCCTGACCGCGCGCCACCATTTCGGCGAGCTTGCTCATGTCCGCCGGGTAGCGCTTGAGAAGGTAATCGAGCAGCCAGCCGCTGAAATGGACGGCCAGTTTGAAGTCCGGGTAACAATGGACAGTTTCGATGAAAGGCTTGTAGCAGCGCGCGTGGGCGTCGTCGAGCACGTGCTCGAAATTACCGGCGGGCTGGTGGGCGTGGACGCCGAACAGCAACGTGATCTTCCGTGTCATCGAACGAAACCCCTAACCGCGAAGGCGCAGAGGCGCCAAGGAAATGCAAAGAAAACCGGGACAAGGGAAAATCACGACATGCCCCACCAGTTGCAACAATTCTGCATATTGAGTCTCAGAGGAAGTTCTTGATCTTCTTGGCGCCCCCTTTGCGCCTTCGTGCCTTTGCGGTTAAGGGTTAGGAAGCCCGGCGCATGGCCCCTTCGGTTCCGCCGGCTTCGACGCCGCCGCGGCTGATTGGTATGTCCAGGTTAGCGGGTGGGGTCAGTCCGAGAAGCTGGTAAAGGTTCACGAGCTTGGACCGGTAAAGTTGATCGAAGGCCATGACCGACTCGCTCGGGTTGTAGTCGCCGAACCACCAGAACCAGTCGGAGGCCTCGCAGTCTGTAAGCTGGCGGGTGGCATCCGCGCGCTGTGCCTCGCCGAGCTTTCCTTCCGCGACGACCCGGTCGAAACTTTCCTTGGCCGTGCACAACAGATCCCAGGCGCGGTTCTTGTCGGAGGAGCCGATCCAGGTTGCGAGATTGCCGTAAACCCAGCTTCCCGCAGCCAGTGCCGGTAGCGGTGCTGCTTCGACTCCCGCATCGAGGAGACTTGCGAAGGTGGTCGTCTTGATCTCGGGATGCGCTTCCAGTGCCGTGTACAGCGCGTCGAGGAAATAGTAACCGTTGTACGGGTAGTACTCCCAGGCATTCTCGCCGTCGAGAATCACGCTGACCACTGGACGCATGCCGTCGCCGGCGTCCTTGAGGATCCCGTTGAGCTCGTCAACAAAGTGTGAGGCCGCGTCCTTGCTGTGCCATTTCGCATACTCGAATCCGATCAGGTCGGAGAGCCTGTCGTCCCGGAAGAAGCCGGTAATGCGCGATGCGCCGCTCAGGCGATAAGGGCGGTACAGGTAGTTCGCGCGCTCGGGCACCGGAGCGCCGTTGCGGCGCAGACTGTTGGCGAGCACACCCTCGCCGCTGGCGAACCATTCGCAGCCGCCTTCCGCGAGCAGCTCCGCAAAGTCCCTCGATACCGCGCCCTCGGCCGGCCACATTCCGCGCGGCGGTTTGCCGAATCGGCGCAAATGGCTCGTGCGCGCCGCGTCGATGTGGGCGATCGCGCGCGCGCGCCCACCCGGGTAGGTTTTCGATTCCGGCAGGGGTGCGGCCGGCGTGGTTTCGAGCGCCGACTCGAACGAGAGCAGCAAAGGCCCGATCGGGTGGTAGGCGGGGGTGGTCGTGAGTTCGATCTGCCCGCGTTCGGCAAGCCTGCGGTATCGCGGGATGACGTTGCTGACTTCGCGTCCGATGACGCCGAGCAGTTGCGCGCGATCCATCTGCGAGAAGGCTTCAGCTTTTACAAGCAGGCTCGCCACCTGCGGCTCGCTGCGGCGAACGGTCTCGCCCGTCCATGCCAGGTGGTACCAGGCCAGCAGATCGGCAAGATACTGCGCCGACAGATAGCTTGCGCCAGCCTGCTCATGCTTGCGCGAAAGTTCGAAGAATTCGAGCAGCCGCCGGTAGGCGGGATAGGGCTCGATCATCTTCTGGTGATTGGCCTTGAAGCAGCGCGTCAGAATCTGGGCGCGGTCTGTTTTGTCCAGATGCAGCAGGTCGGGTTGCGCCAGCAGCCGCAGCAGCGGGTCGCGAAACCGCCCGCTCGCGAACTGGTCGGTGTAATCCTCGAGCTGGTCAAGCAGCACCGGGGTGAAATTGAGCACGGCACGCACACCCGGATGATTCTCCAGGTGAGCCGCCATGTCGGAATAGTCCTTGATTGCGTGCAGGTACACCCAGGGTTGGACGAACTCGCCGGTGGCCTGATCGCGGAAATCCGGCTGGTGCATGTGCCACAGCAGGACGAAATCCAGTCTTGATTCGCTCATGTCAGCGCTGGTGGAAGAGTTCCTGGCCGAGCATTTCCGGCGTGATCAGCGTGATGCCGCGTTCCGAGACCATGAAGCGCTTGCGGTCCTCCACCGGGTCGAAGCCCGCGGTCAGTCCTTCAGGCAGCACGCAGTTTTTATCCACCACCACGCGGCGCAGGCGCACATGGCGCTTCACCTGGACCTCCGGCAGGATTACCGAGTCCTCGATGCTGCCGTAACTGTTCACGCGCACATTGGAGAACAGCATAGAGCGGCGGATGCTCGATCCGCTGACGACGCAGCCGCCGGAAACCATCGAATCGGTGGCGAAGCCGCGCCGGCCTTCGTCGTCAAAGACGAATTTTGCCGGGGGCAGTTGTTCCTGGTGCGTCCAGATCGGCCAGTCCTGGTCATACAGGTTGAGATCAGGGGTGACGCGCGTGAGGTCGATGTTGGCTTCCCAATAAGCATCTACCGTGCCGACGTCCTTCCAGTAGGACGGCTTGCCCTCGGTGCCCACGCAGCTCTCATCGAAGCTCTGGGCATAGACGCGGTAACGCGGCACCAGGTAAGGAATCAAGTCCTTGCCGAAGTCGTGGCTGGAACCCTGGGTGAGAGTGTCGCGCGCCAGCTGCTCGTACAAAAATGGTGCATTGAAGACATAGATGCCCATGCTGGCGAGCGCCTTGTCGGGCTGGCCGGGAATGGACGGCGGATCGGCCGGCTTTTCCAGGAACGAGGTCACCCGCCAGTCGTCGTTGATGCCCATCACGCCGAAGTCTTTGGCTTCTTCCCTCGGCACTTCCAGGCAGGCCACCGTCATGTCGGCGTTCTTGGCGACGTGATACGCAAGGATCTTGCCGTAATCCATCTTGTAGATATGATCACCGGCGAGGATCAGGATATGGTCCGGTCCGTAGGGGCGCAGGATGTCGAGGTTCTGGAAAACGGCGTCGGCGGTGCCCAGGTACCAGTTTTCTTCCGCGGTGCGCTGCGATGCCGGCAGGATGTCGACGAACTCCCGGAAGCGGCCGTCGAGAAAACTCCAGCCGCGCTGAATGTGGCGGATCAGGCTGTGCGATTTGTACTGGGTGGCGACGCCGATGCGCCGGATCCCCGAATTTACGCAGTTCGAAAGCGGAAAATCGATGATGCGGAACTTGCCGCCAAACGGCACAGCCGGCTTGGCGCGCCAATCCGTCAGGTTCTTCAGGCGGCTGCCGCGTCCGCCCGCGAGGATCAAGGCGTAAGTGTTTTTGGTGATGACGCTGACGAAACGGACACTCGAATTTTTATTGGACACGCTGTGCTCCTGACTAAGGCCATGAACGCTGTTGGGAGGGGCATCGGCCTGGACTCTAAGCCGTTGAGTGCCATCAAAAAACCGTTTAAACAAACCCCTGCCGCTTATAATAGGTGCAGCCTCGCCAGACGTCACGGACTTCCGTGCAGGGCCCCTGGCGCCTCCGGTAAGACAACATGACCGTTCCCTCCATCGCTGCGGCAAGTCGATTCGATGCGCTGGCTGCGGCCAGCCATCACGATCCTTTCAGCGTGCTGGGCCTGCATCGCGAGGCGAAGTCCTGGTCGCTGCACGTTTTCCGACCCTACGCCTCGGAAGTTTCGGTGCACACGTCATCGGGCTTTGCGGCCATGACCAAAGTGCATCCGGACGGCGTGTTTGCGTGGAACGGGCCGCAGGCGCCGTCGCAACCCGTACTGCTGCGGGCAAGGGAATCGGCAGAGACCGTGGAGTTCCACGATCCTTACGGATTCCTTCCGGCAATCAGCGCGGACGATCTGTATCTGTTCAACGAGGGCCGGTTGGAACAGGCCTATCGGGTGCTGGGTGCGCGCATTGAGACGCGCAATGGCGTGAGCGGCGTGAGCTTCGCCTGCTGGGCACCCAATGCAGGCCGGGTCAGCGTGGTCGGCGATTTCAACCGCTGGGACGGTCGCGCGCACCCGATGGGCGTGCATGGCGTAAGCGGGGTGTGGGAGTTGTTCATTCCCGGCCTCGATGCCGGCGCCCAGTACAAGTTCGAGATCCGCAACCGCGCCACCGGCGCCATCACGGTCAAGACCGATCCGTACGCGCGTTTTTACCAACTGCGGCCCGAGACCGCCGCGTGTGTGGTCGCAGATGCCTACCAGTGGGGCGACCACGAATGGCTGAAGGCGCGCAGCAGCGCCGACTGGCTGCATGGGCCGATCAACATCTATGAGATGCATGTCGGTTCCTGGCGCCGTCATCCCGACGGGCGTTTCTACACTTACCGGGAGCTGGCTGAAACCCTGCTGCCGTACGTGAAGGAAATGGGCTTCACCCATATTGAGCTGATGCCGGTTTCGGAGCATCCCCTCGACGAGTCCTGGGGCTACCAGACCACCGGTTATTTTGCCGTTACCAGCCGCTATGGCACGCCCGCGGATTTCAGGGCATTTGTCGACGCCTGCCACCAGGCGGGCATCGGCATCATCCTCGACTGGGTGCCGGCGCATTTCCCCACGGATGCCTTCGCCCTCGCGCGATTCGATGGCACCGCGCTGTACGAACACGAGGATCCGCGCCTGGGCTTCCATCAGGACTGGGGCACGCATATCTTCAACTACGGCCGCAACGAGGTGAAGAGCTTTCTGCTATCGAGCGCGCATTTCTGGCTGAATGAATTCCACCTCGACGGCCTGCGGGTCGACGCGGTCGCCTCCATGCTCTATCTGGACTATTCGCGCAAGGCCGGGGAATGGCTGCCGAACAAGTACGGCGGCCGCGAGAACCTCGATGCGATCGAATTCCTGCGCGCGCTGAACGTGATGGTGCACCGGGATTTCCCCGGCGCGCTCACGTTTGCGGAAGAATCGACCGCATGGCCGATGGTATCGCGTCCGGTTTACATCGGCGGGCTCGGGTTCTCGATGAAGTGGAACATGGGCTGGATGAACGATACCCTGGATTACATGCGTAACGATCCGGTGCACCGGCGCTATCATCACCACAAGCTCACTTTCGGCCAGCTCTATGCCTATAGCGAAAACTTCGTGCTGCCGCTGTCGCACGACGAAGTCGTGCACGGCAAAGGCTCCCTGCTCGGCAAAATGCCGGGCGATGCCTGGCAGAAATTCGCCAATGTCCGCCTGCTGCTGGCCTGGCAGTTCGCCTCGCCCGGAAAGAAGCTCAATTTCATGGGCAACGAACTGGCGCAGGGCCGGGAATGGCGTGTCGACTGGGAACTTGACTGGGGCCTGCTTGGTATCGAATGGCATCGCGGCATGCAGACCATGCTGCGCGACCTGGGCAGGCTATACCGGGAACTGCCTGCGCTGCATGATCTCGATTTCGAGCAGGCGGGTTTCGAGTGGATCGATTGTCACGATGCGGACCAATCCGTGCTTGCGTTCGAACGCCGTGCGCGCGACGGTAGCGTCGTCGTCGCCGCATTCAATTTCACACCGGTGCCGCGGCACGGCTACCGGATAGGCCTGCCCGCGCCCGGCAACTGGCGCGAGGTATTCAACAGCGATTCGGGTTTTTACGCCGGTTCCAATTCCGGCAATGCGGGGGAGATCCTGGCGCAACCGCTGGCGTGGATGAATCGCAAGCAATCCGCCGAAATCACGCTGCCGCCGCTTGGTGCCCTTATCCTTCTGCACGAAGGATGAATGCCGTGAATGTTGCAGTGAACTCCTCTGGATTGCCGCCCGAGAACGTGCAAACGCACGGCATTCACGACCGACAAACGTCAAACTACTAATACCCGTGGCTCTCCCCGACAAGCTCAAAGTCCTGTTCGCGACTTCCGAAGTCGCGCCCCTGATCAAGACCGGCGGACTGGCCGACGTCAGTGGTGCGCTGACCGGCGCGTTGACGGGCATGGGGGTGGACCTCCGCGTGCTGGTGCCAGGGTATCCGCAGGTTCTCGATGCGCTCAAGACCCGTGGCAAGGCGGCAAACTTGCCCTCTTTGCCCGGCGTGCCGCCCGCGACGCTGATCGCCTCCAGGCTGCCGACCGGCGTACCGCTGCTGGTTATCGACAGCGCAATCTACCAGCGTGGTGGCGGGCCCTATCAGGATCAATCGGGCAAGGACTGGCCTGACAATGACCTGCGTTTTGGCCTGCTTTCGTACATCGGCGCACTGCTGTCCACGCAGGATTCTCCGTTTCCATGGCGGCCTGACATCGTTCATTGCAACGACTGGCAGGCAGGACTGATACCGGCGTACCTCAACTACAACTACGCCACCCGGGAGCACGCGCGCACGGTGGTGACGATCCACAATCTCGCGTTCCAGGGCATATTTCCAGCGCAGACCGCGAGCCGGATCGGGTTGCCACCGCAGGCATTCGCCATGGATGGCGTCGAGTACTACGGCAGCATGTCATTCCTCAAGGGCGGGCTGCAGTTCGCTGACCGTATCACCACGGTGAGCCCGAGCTATGCGGACGAAATCCAGCGCGAGCCGCTGGGAATGGGGCTGCAGGGCTTGCTCGCACGGCGCAGCGACGTGCTTGCAGGGATCCTGAACGGCATCGACACCGATGCGTGGGACCCGGAGACCGATCCCTACATCGAGCGCTACTACAACGCCTCCAGGCTGATCGCCAAGCAGGACAACAAGCGGGCGTTGCAAGTGCGCATGGGGCTCGAAGACGCGCCTGAAATCCCGTTGTTCGGCGTGGTTAGCCGGCTCACTGAGCAGAAAGGCCACGACCTGACGGCCGACATGGCCGAAGACCTGGTCCGCCTGCCCGCCCAGTTGGCGGTGCTCGGCAGTGGCGACATCCTGCTGCAACAGCGCTTCCGGGCGCTCGCCGTGAAATTTCCGGGAAAAATTGCAGTGCAGATCGGTTTCGACGAAGGTCTGTCGCACCAGATCGAGGCCGGCGCCGATATTTTCCTGATGCCCTCGCGTTTCGAGCCGTCCGGGCTGAACCAGATGTACAGCCAGCGGTATGGCACCCCACCAGTGGTCCATGCCACCGGTGGATTGCGCGATACGGTGGTGGACATGAACCCGGAAACCCTGAGGAAGCACCGGGCAACGGGCTTCGTTTTCGCCCCGCTTGATGCCGCCACACTGTTGCAAACCTGCCTGCGTGCGGCGACCGCGTTCCACGACAAGAAACTCTGGCGGCAGTTGCAGAAGTACGGCATGGCGCAGGACTTCAGCTGGGATGCGCGGGCGAAGCAGTATCTGGAGGTTTACCGGTCGCTGGTGGACGCCTGACGCGCCGGCCGGCAATAACAGAATTGAGCGGTCTTGATAGGGCTTGCGGCGTTGCTGGAGTAAAATTGATCCACCCCCCAATCCGGTTGCCATTCGCAGCCACCGGGCGCAAAAACCACAGCATGGAGGATGTTCAGATGATCGGCGATCGCATTGAAGTCAATATTGCAGGTGGACTGGACATTGCCTTGCCGCGGATGGTGCATGTCCGCCAGAAATTCCAGACCAAGAAGCTCGACAGTGTCGCCCGGACCGTGGCCGAGCAGTTCAAGCGCCCCGAAGTCCGTGCCAAGGTCAAACCCGGCATGACCATCGCGGTGGGTTGCGGATCCCGCGGGATCAACAACATTGCTGAGTGCGCCAAGGCAGTGGTCGGCGAACTCAAGGCGCTGGGTGCCAAGCCGTTCATTTTCCCCGCGATGGGCAGCCACGGTGGCGCTACCGCTGAGGGCCAGCGCGAAGTGCTCGAAGGTTACGGCATCACCGAGGAGTTCGTCGGCTGCCCGATCAAGTCGAGCATGGAAGTCGTGGAACTGGGCAAGCTCGACGACGGCATGCCGGTCTACATGGACAAGAATGCAGCGGCTGCCGACGCTGTGGTGATCATTCCGCGCGTCAAGCCGCATACCAATTTCCGCGCACCCATCGAGTCCGGCATCGTCAAGATGCTGACCATCGGCATGGGCAAGATCATCGGTGCTACCACGCTGCACACCTACGGCATGGACATGTTTGGCCAACTGCTGCCGAAGACCGCAAAGCTCATCATCGCCAAAAAGAATTTCCTGTTCGGCGTGGCCATGGTGGAAAACGCCGCCGATGAAACGGCGATCATCGAGATCGTGCCGTCCGAGCAGACGTTCGAGCGCGAGCCCGTCCTCCTGGCCAAGGCCAAGGAACTGATGCCCCGCCTGCAATTCGACGAGATCGATGTCCTTGTGGTCGAAAAGATCGGCAAGAACATTTCCGGCTCTGGCATGGATCCCAACATCACCGGCCGCAACTGCCGCGACGTCGAGTGGAACATGAAGCCATACGTGAAGAAGATCGCGGTGCTGGGACTGACGCCGGAAACGCACGGCAACGCATGCGGTATCGGCGGCGCCGACGTCACGACGATGAAGGTCTACAAGGAGCTCGACGTCGGCAAGACCTACGCCAACATCATCACGTCAACGTATTTAGACGGCGGCGCCATCCCGATCATCATGAACACGGACCAGGAAGCGATCCAGCTCGCGGTCAAGACCGTGGTGCGGGTCAAGCCGCAGGACACCAAGGTCGTGCGAATCGCCACCACACTCGAGATCATGGACATCCAGGTTTCAGAGCCGATGCTGCCGTACATCAAGGCCAATCCTTCCCTGTTCGAGATCGTCGGCAGCCCGGAAGCCTTCAAGTTCGACGCCAAGGGCAACCTGTACCCGATGCTGGGCAAGCACAAGGAACACGCGACGGCCTGACCAAGCCTCCCGCCCCCTCTTCCCAACCCCCTGCTCCGCGGCAAGTGTGCCTTTGTCCCGCAAAAATAGAGAGGGGCCTTGTGACTTTCCCTCATGAGGCGGAAGCGAAGAGCTTAGCGCGGCTGACAGACTCCTGATCCCGACAATGCATATTCATCTGGACGCAGTCGGCGGAATGGCAGGCGATATGTTCATCGCCGCCGTGCTCGACGCTTTCCCGGACCTGCGCGACGGCATGCTCTGCGCTATTGCGGCCGCGGGATTGCCTGAGCAGATCCATGTGGGCATCGCCGAGCATCGCGACCATGCGCTGACCGGATTGCGATTTCGCGTAATCGAGCCGCGCGAGGCCGGGGCACTGGCGGCGGCAGCGCATCATCCGCACACCCGCTTCGCGGAAATCCGTGCGCAACTGCAGGCGTCGGCGTTGGCGTCACCGGTAAAGCAGCACGCGATCGGTATATTCACCGAACTGGCGAAAGTCGAAGCTGAAGTGCACGGCAAGACCGTGGATACCGTTAGCTTCCACGAACTCGGCGAGTGGGATTCGATTGCCGATATCGTTGGCGCCGCCTACCTGATCGATTCATTGGCGCCGGTCGCATGGTCGGTCAGTAGTCTTCCCCTCGGCCGCGGTCGCGTGAATACCGCTCACGGTGCCCTGCCGATTCCAACGCCGGCGACTGTCTTGTTGCTCAAGGGTTTCGAGTTCGTTGACGACGGCCTCGAGGGCGAACGCGTCACGCCCACCGGTGCATCCATCCTCAAGTATCTCCGCTGCGCACAAGGCGCGGATCGCGCGGCGCGCCGCCTGCTGCGTACCGGCGTGGGTTTCGGCACGAAGACCTTTCCCGGCATCAGCAACGTGGTGCGCCTTCTGGTGTTCGAAGATGTACGCGTGGCGCAAGGCGGTGACGAAGTCGCGCAAATCCTCTTCGAGGTGGACGACCAGACGCCGGAAGACCTTGCAATCGCCCTCGACAAGTTGCGCGCGCATCCCGCGGTGCTCGACGTACTGCAGACGCCGGCCTTTGGCAAGAAGGGCCGCATCACCATGCGCATCCAGATGCTGGCCGAAACCTCCGGCCTGGAAAGTGTGTTCGATGCCTGCTTCAGCGAAACCACAACCATCGGTGTGCGCTATCAACTCATGCAACGTCGGAAGCTGGCGCGCGCGAACACCACTGTGGAAGCAGCAGGACGACAGGTGCGGGTCAAGGTCAGCGAGCGTCCCGGCCGCAAGACCGCCAAAGTCGAGGCAGACGACCTGCTCAATGTTATGGGCGGCCGTGCCGAGCGCGAGCACCTCAAGCGCGAAGCCGAGCAGCTGGTTCTGAAGAAGGACCGCAAGTGAGCGAGATGCTGCAGAAACTGGAACGCCTAACCCGGTCACTCGGAGAGTTCAACACGCTGGCGGTTGCCGTCAGCGGCGGCGTGGACAGCCTCACCCTGGCGACAGTCGCGCATCGCACCCTGGGCGAGCGCGTGGAAATGTTCCATGCCACCTCTCCCGCCGTGCCGCAGGAAGCCACGCAACGCGTCAGGGACATGGCGGTGCGTGAAGGCTGGAAGCTCACCGTGGTGGATGCCGGAGAGTTCGACGATCCCGACTATCGCAGTAATCCGGTCAATCGCTGTTTCTATTGCAAGACCAATTTGTACGGCGCGCTGGTGCCACGAACCAGCGCGCAGATCGTGGCAGGCACCAATCTCGATGACCTGGGCGAGTATCGGCCAGGATTGGACGCCGCGGAAAATCATGGCGTGAAGCATCCCTTCGTCGATGCCGGCATCGACAAAAAAACGGTGCGCGCAATCGCGCATCACCTCGGACTCGAGGCAGTTGCCGAGCTGCCGTCGGCTCCCTGCCTGTCGAGCCGCATCGAAACCGGCATTGCCATTGATCCCGCGATGCTTCAGCTTGTGCATGCTGCGGAACGCCTGGTCAGCAGCACCCTCGCGCCGCGCACCGTGCGTTGCCGGGTACGCGCCAGGGGTGTGGTGATAGAACTGGACGAACAAAAGCTGGCGTCGCTCGACGGCAGCGCGCGCAATGCAATCGAAGGGGATGTCGGCAGGCTGTTTCGCGACGGGGGTTTCGACTATCCCGTTTCACTCGCGCCCTACCGGACCGGCAGCGCTTTCCTGGTGCGCCTTCAGCGCGACGCTGCTTGATTAGATCAAAGGCGTTGACACAGAGGGCACAGAGGAAAAGAGAGAAAAACAGGAGGAAGGCGAAGGTATTGAATATCGGACCCAGCACGCATGGTGGGCAGCGTATCCACTTGCCTCGGTCATATTCGTGTCGGGTCTTTCTCTCCCCCCGTCTCAGTGCCCTCTCCTGTTTTTCCTCTGTGCCCTCTGTGTCAACGATTTAAGGTGTAGAAGAAATGACCCTGCATAAAGACGTGATGCTGGATTTTGCCCGCGGTGCCCGCACCGGGCTTGACGAAGCGGTGTTGTGCGCGTCGAAGTCGGTGCCGCATCTTTCCGTGATCCTCGAACAGGCGCAGGAAAAAGGCCGCCAGATGCTGCTCACGCGGTTGCTGCCGGAGCAATTGGACGGACTGTCCGAAACGCATCGCGTTGCAATCGACTACGAGCCGCTGTCGCGTACCGGTTATTTTGGCGGAACCCACGAACTGAAGACCGAGGTGCAGGTAGCAGTGGTTGCCGCCGGCACATCGGATGTCGCGGTTGCGCGGGAAGCGGCGCGAACCTTGCGTTTCTATGGCGAGCCTTCGGTCGAAATCAACGATGTCGGGGTTGCCGGCTTGTGGCGGCTGCTGGAGCGCATCGAGGAAATCCGCAAGCACAGGATCGTGATCGCGGTGGCCGGCATGGATGCGGCGTTGCCGACGGTGATTGGCGGACTGGTGTCGAGCATGGTCATCGGCGTTCCGACCTCGGTCGGGTATGGTGTTGCCACCGGTGGTGAGACGGCGTTGCGCGCAATGCTGGCAAGCTGCTCTTCGGGTCTCGTGGTGACGAACATCGACAACGGTTTCGGCGCTGCGTGCGCCGCCCTGCGCGTCCTGCGCACCCAATAAAAAAGCCCGGCGAACCTCGCCGGGCTTTTTTGTTTCACCAACGCTTACTTCAGGTCGTTCTTCACCGCATCGAGCGCGGCTTGCGCGCATACGCCGTCCTGCTCGGCAGAAGCGCCGGATACACCAATGGCGCCGATGTGTTTGCCGTCAGCCGTCATTATCGGCAGGCCGCCTTCGAACGTGGCAATCCCGGGCACGAATGCAATGCCGGGCACGCGTGTGGCCGCGATCTCGCCGACTTGCTTGGTCGAGAACGGGAAACCGGCGGACGTGCCGGCCTTCATCTGCGCGATCTCGATGCTCTTCAGGAAGGAATCGTCCTGGCGCAGGAAGTATTTCATGTTGCCGCCGCTGTCGACGATGGCGATATTCATCTTCCAGCCCTCCTGTTTGGCTCTCGCCTCGCAGGCTGCCGCCATTTTCTTGGCGACATCAAGGGTCAGGAACGGGCGTTGCTCGATTGCTATGGCGGAGCCTGCAGCGGCGAGCAGTACGGATGCTGCAGTCATGGAAATCAGGGCCTTCTTCATGGTTATTCCTCTCGAAAGGTTCACAAGGCACGGCGCGACGGCCGCAATGCGGGTAGAAATCTTACCCTGAGAGTTTGATGATCTGGTTACGGAAAGTTCCCGGATGCGTCCACCGACTTACTTGCTGTTACGGGCGTAAACGCACTGAGTCGCCGCAGCAGCAGCCCGGGATCGGCTTCGGTCATCAATAGTGTTCGATGCTCGGGGCGCAGGAGTTCCTCGGTGACGGCATGGTCCAGCATGACAAGCAGATCATCGTAATAGCCCGCGACATTGAGCAGCCCGCTCGGCTTGCCGTGAATCCCCAGTTGCGACCAGGTCAGAATCTCGAACAATTCGTCCAGGGTGCCGAAGCCGCCGGGCATGGCGATGAAGGCATCCGAGAGCTCATTCATCAGTGCCTTGCGCTCGTGCATGGTCTGCACCACGCGCAACTCCGTAAGACCGCTATGTGCAACCTCCCTGGCCACCAGTGAGGCCGGAATCACGCCGATGACTTCACCTCCGGCCTCGAGCATCGTGTCAGCGAGGATGCCCATCAGGCCGACATTGCCCCCGCCGTAGACCAGACCGGTGCGCTGCCTGGCCATGAGCGACGCCAGTTCGCGAGCGGCGAGGGCGTATGCGGGCCGTGCGCCGGTGTTAGCTCCGCAGAACACGCAGATGCGCTTCAAAGCAGCGTCCATTCCCCGGCGCGGAAGTAAATGACCTTTCCCGTTTTCGTTATCGGCCCGTCCTCGATGGCATCGTGATCGAATTCCTGCACGGGTTGCTCGCCCTGCTGGTCGCGCAGCGCGCGTTTTGACAATACAAACGCGGTGACGACGTGGATGAAGCGATGCGGATCGGCGTCCTCGTTCCGCAGGGGTTGTACGGCTTCCGCTGCGCCTGCCGGGTACAACAGGATCACCGTCTTGTCGGTAGCGGCGCAGAGCACGGCCCAATCCAGCTGGCCGGCCTTTACGAACGCACCCTGGATCACGTTGTGCGGGCCGTCCCATTTTGTGAATTTCGGAATCCTGCAGCCGCGATTCTCCAGGTCGGCCCGCACCGGGCCCGGCAGTTCGCGGATCTGCTTCGGCTCCAGGTAGCGGAAGTCCGGCCACTCCTTGCGGAAATCCTCGGGAATGGTCTGCGCCTGCGCGGCGCATGCGCAAAGGAGTGCAACTGCGGCAATTGGCGCGATCTTCATGGGATGTTCCGAGTAACGGAAACAAGTCGCAGTTTAAACCTACTGACATTTACACCCAACGCAGAGGCGCAGAGGACGCAAAGGACGCAGAGAAGTGCAAAAATGAGTTCGTAGGTACATGTCAACGTGGATAGTTAATGCGCCACTCGCAAATAAAATCCCTATCTATCCCCTCTCCTGTTTTTCCTCTGCGACCTTTGCGTGCTCTGCGCCTCTGCGTTGGGTTCAAATGGTTGGGCGTCAGCCGTGGCCGCCCAGGTAAGCCGCCCGCACTTCCTCGTTGCCAAGCAGTTCCTTCGGCGAGCCTTCGATTTTCATTTCACCGGTCTCCAGTACATAGCCGCGATTCGCCACCGACAGAGCCATGTTTGCATTCTGTTCGACAAGCAGGATGGTCGTGCCGCGCGCATGGATCTCGCGGATCGTGGCGAACAATTGCTGCACGATGACCGGCGCGAGACCCAGGGACGGCTCGTCGAGCAGCAACAACTTCGGTTTGGCCATCAGGCCGCGCGCCACGGCAAGCATCTGCTGCTGGCCGCCGGACAGCGTCCAGCCGAGTGCATTCTCGAACGGTTTGATGACCGGGAATATCTCGAACATCTGCGCCACTTCCTCGTCCATCTGCTTCTTGGCCAGCCGGCCGCGGTTCGAGGTGCCGAGCATGATGTTCTCGCGCACCGTCAGGCCCGGGAAAATCCTGCGGCCTTCCGGCACGTGGGAAATGCCGAGGCGGACAATTTTCTCCGTCGCCATGGCGTGGATCGGCTGGCCGTCGAACCAGACTTCGCCGCTCGCCGGACGCAGCAATCCCGATATGGTGCGCAAGGTCGTGCTCTTGCCGGCGCCATTGGCGCCCAGCAGTGTGACGACTTCACCCTGTTCGACGCGCAGGCTGACGCTCTTGAGCGCCTGCACGCTGCCGTAGTAACTGGCGACGTTCTTCAGCTCAAGTAGTGGCATTTGCGGGGGGTTCTCCAAGATAGGCGGCAATCACTTCCGGGTGGCGCAGCACATCCTGCGGCGTGCCTTCCGCGATCTTCTTGCCGAAATTGAGCACCGTGATCCGGTCCGACACTTTTTCCACCAGGCCCATGTCGTGATCGATCAGGAAAATAGTGAGGCCGTGTCCGCTGCGCAGCTTCTTCAGCAACTCCACCAGTTCCATTTTCTCGGTCTGGTTGAGGCCGGCAGCGGGTTCGTCCAGCAGCAACAGCTTTGGATGGCCGGCCAGCGCGCGTGCGATTTCAACCAGCCGCTGGTGGCCGTAGGGAAGGCTGCGGACGACGGTATTGGCTTTTTCTGCCATGCCCACGAACTGCAGGGCTGACATTGCCCGCGCCTTCAATGCACGGTGACCTTTGCCGATCGGATTGTTGTCGCGCTGGGCGCCGACGATCACGTTCTCCAGCGCCGACATGCTCGGGAACAGGCGGATATTCTGGAACGTGCGGCCGAGGCCATGCGCGGCGCGTTCATGCGGCGATTTCTGGCTGACATCCACGCCGTCGATAAAAATGCGGCCGCCCGTCGGCTTGTAAATGCCGTTGAGCACATTGAGCGTGGTGGTCTTGCCGGACCCGTTCGGGCCGATCAGCGCATGCACGGTTCCACGGCCCACCTCGAGATCGATGCCGTCTACCGCCCGCAGGCCGCCGAAATACTTTTGCACGTTCTCGAGTTTTAGCAGCGGCGTGGTTTCGGTCACGGCGATGCCAAGATCCAGCGGCTGCACCCAGGAGGTATCGACCGGCGGAGGCGAACGGAATTTCATCCACGTGTTGCGCAACAAGCCCCAGATACCTTCGGGCATGAACACCATGATCAGGATGACCGCCAGGCCGTAAATCGCCAGATAGACATCCTTGATGAACTGCAGCGACGGCGGCATTTCCTTGAGCCATTCCGGCAGCAGGATCAGCAGCGTGGTACCGAGCGCGCCACCGAAAGGAGATTGCACGCCGCCGAGCAGCACCATCGACAGGAATTCGATGGCGCGCGTGAAATTGAAGTTATCCGGGCTGATGTAGGCGAAGCCGCCCGCGTAGAGTCCGCCGCCGACGCCGCCCAGCGCGGCGCACAGCGTGAACGCCGTGATCTTGACGCGCAGCGTGTGCACGCCGACGACCTCGGCGGCCAGCTCGTTCTCGCGAACTCCCCGCATGGCACGGCCAAGGCGGGTCTGCGGCAGCCACCAGACCAGCGCAATCATTGCGTACAGGATGAGCGCGCACAGCAGCAGATAGTGGCGGTCATCGTCGAGCGGCTTGCCGAATAGCGAGGGTCGCCCGATGCCGGGAATGCCGTCGGGACCGTGGGTGAAGCCGATCCAGTTGACCGCGACGAGGTCGAAGATCTGCTGGAAGCTGATGGTGATCATCGCCAGGTAGTGGCCGCCCAGCCGCAGCGTCGTCAACCCCAGGATGCCGCCGGCCACTGCGGCAGTGCCGATACCGATTGCGAACGAAACCCAGAACGAAAGGCCGTAGGTGACTGTGCCCAGGGCAACGCCGTAGGCGCCGAAACCGAAAAACGCCGCTTGGGCGAGGTTTATCTGACCGGTGTAACCCAGCACCACGACCATGCCGAGCACGGCAATCGCGTAAGTCGTAGTCTGCATGAACATCGAAAGCACGAAATGACTGACCTCGGTGAAAAACGGGATCAGCGGAATCGCGATGGCCATCGGGATGACCAGGAAAAGCCATGGCGACATGCGGGTGCGCGGTACGGCGCCGTGGGTCTCGCCGGGATTGATAGTCTTGGTCGTCATGCTTTTTCCGAAACCCGTTCGCCGAAGAAACCCTGCGGCCGGAACACCAGCACCAGGAACAGCATCAGGAATGCGTAGGCATCCTTGTAGGGAACCGAGATGTAGTAGGCGGCAAAGCTTTCGACGACGCCGATGAAGATGCCGCCGACGATGGCCCCCTTGACGTCACCAAAACCGCCAATGATGGTGGCGGCAAAAGCCTTGAGCGCGATGATCGAGCCCATGCCGATCGATACGAACAGAACCGGACCCACCAGTACGCCGGCCAGGCCGCCGAGCATCGAGCTGTAGATAAAGGTGATGGCGATCATCAGGGCGACTGGAATGCCGAGCAGGCGCGCCATGTCCTTGTCTTGCGAGGTCGCCTGGAGTTTCTTGCCGAGCAGCGTGTGCTCGAAAAAGAAATACTGGAAGGCAACCATGACCATGGTTACCGCGAGGATCACCAGATACTGGCTGTCCAGGAACACCGATCCGATCTGGATGCCGCCCTGGATGACGTTGTCCAGGCGCTTGGGCTGGGCGCCGAATATCGCCAGCACCGAGTTCTGCAGGAAGATCGACGCGCCCAGCGTGGAGATGATGACCGGCAGGAAGCCGCGGTGGCGCAGGGGATAGTAGACGCCGTAGTTGAAGATCAGCCCGAAGACGCCCATCGCAGCCAGTGCGAGCAGGAACGACAACCAGTAGGGTAGTCCGGCGCCGACCAGGAAGGCCACCATCATGTAGGCGCCGAGCATGGCGAAATCGCCCTGCGCGAAGTTGACCACGTTGGTGGCGCGAATGATGAGCACGAAGCCCAGTGCGACCAGCGCATAGATGCTGCCGAGCGCGAGGCCCTGGAACAGCACCTGAAAATTATTGGCTAGCGCTTCCATTGCGCCTCCTCCCCTCTGCCCGCGGGCTCGATTGCAGACCGCGGTGGCGCTGGTTTCGCGCGGCTACTGGTTGAAATCGATGTGTTCGACGAACGTGACCTTGCCGGCTTCGTTCTTGACGATGTTGTAGCCGCGCAAGCCGTCGCCATTGTCGTCGAAATTGTAGGTGCCTTCGACGCCCTTCCAGCCTTTGATGCCGACGATGGCCTTGCGGATGTCCTCGGCCTGGGTGCTTTTCGCGGTATTGAGGGCCGTGGCAATCACGTTCATCGCGTCAAAAGCCCAGCTCGAGTACACGTCCGGCTCGAGCTTGTGCCGGGCACGATAGGCCGCGGCGTAGGATTTGGCGGCTGGATTGGCATCGGGATTGAAGTCGGCGATGCCGTAAGTGTTGTGGAGGGAGTCCCCCGCCAGCTTCATCGCCGTGTCGGTGACGATCGAGGCGGAACCGATCCAGGTCGTGGTAACGCCGAGCTGGCGCAGTTGCTTGGCGAAAATCCCGACGTCCTGCGAATTGGTCATGTAGCTGCCAATCACGTCGGCGCCGGACTTCTTGATCGCCAGCACCACGGGCGTGAAGTCCTGGGAGTTGTTGGTGTAGCCCTGCACCAGCACTGGTTCCACGCCGTATTCCTTGAGCGCTTCCTCGAGAGCTTTTGCCCCGCCCGCGCCGAACGCATCGGTGGAATGCACGATCACCCACTTCTTCAGCTTCAGCTTGTTGACGCCGAAGTTGGCGATGACCCGCGAGGAATACAGGTCGCTGGGCCGGCAACGGAACAGCCAGCGGTTGTTGACCTTGGTGAGGCTGGGGTCGCTGCCGCCGATCATGGTCGGAATGCCCAGCTTGGCGATGGAGGGCGAGGCGGCCTGGGTTTGCGTGCTGCGGATCGGCCCGATGATGGCCGGAATGTCCTTGTTGCCACCAAGCTTGGAGAACGCCAGCACGGTACCGGGATTGGTCGACTGGTTGTCTTCGATCACCAGTTCGACCTGCTTGCCGAGGATGCCGCCCTTCTTGTTGATGTCGTCGACGGCAAGCTTCGCGCCGTTGATCGTGTAGTTACCGGCCTCGGCGTTTGGCCCGGTGATTTCCGCGATCAGGCCAATCTTGACGGTATCAGCCGCGATGGCTGTGAATCCGAAAAACGATGCTGCGACGCCTACAGCAAGGGCGCCCCAAAGGGAATTGCGCATGATTCCTCCCGATTTCTAGTTCTTTTGTGATCGGTCGCCGTCTGGCGGCGTCCGCATTCCTGCCGCATTCGCCGGGAGCCACGTCCCGACGTTACTGAAACGTGGTGCAACTTCTGCGGTTGACCGCGGGGGCATCGGGTTTGCTGGCTTTCCGGGTCGGAAGTGCCAGTGACGGGATTGCCAACTTTGAGCGTGCGTAATGCTATGTCCCGACTCCGGGACTGTCAACGAGACCGGGGAGAATCCCGCTCGCGCGCAGACCGGAAAGCGGGATCTTCCCTACAGGTAGTTCGAAACTTCGATGAGATTTCCGTCGGGGTCGCGGAAATAGACGGAATGGAGGGTGCCGGTCGCGCCCGTTCGCTTGACCGGGCCTTCAATGATCGCAACGCTGCATTCGCGCAAGTGCGCGATGACCTGATCCAGCGGGGTGGTCGCGATCAGGCACACGTCCGCGGAACCCGGGGTCGGCTTGTCGGCCTTTGGGTCGAATTCATGCCCGCTTTGGTGGAGGTTGATCTTCGAGGTGCCAAAGTGCAGGGCTTTGCGTCCCTCGGCAAACGTCCGCACCTCCATGCCGAGGACGCCGGAATAAAAATCGCAGGCGGCCTCGATGCTGGCGACGGTGAGGACGAAATGGTCGAGGCGGTTGATCCGGATCGGCACGACGGCTTGGGTTGCGAGATTACAACCAGCGCATCATGCCCAACTCCAAAGGATGTGTCAGCAGTTCGTTGTGGGGATAGATGCGGATGCGATACTCGAGCTTGCCGCACAGTTCGGGCGTCAGTTGCAAGGCGAAGCGGTGCTCGCCCTGCTCGGTCTTCACGCCTTCGGATTCGAAGCGGTAGCGCGCCGGGAGCGTCTTGTCTTCCGGCACTTCCTTGCAGAACAGCAGCTCGACCGCAACGTCGTCCGGCTTCAGCCCGGCGAGGGCGACGCCCACTTCGAAGCGGATCGCTTCACCGTAGGCGATGCTTTTCTTCGCCGCATCCAGCCGGCGGATGCTGACCGACGGCCAGTTGGCGCGGACGTGCGCTTTCCATTCGGCCACCCGGCGCGCCGCGCCGTGGCCGGACTCGTCGAAACGGCGTCCCTGGCGTGTGGCCGGCAGGTAGAACTTGGTGAGGTATTCGTTGACCATGCGCGTCGACGAGAACCGTGGCAGCAGCGTGCCGATTGAATGCTTGGCCATGCGTATCCATTCCACGGCATAGCCCATTTCGCCGCGCCGGTAATAGGTCGGGATCACGTGGTCTTGCAGAAGCTCGTACAGTGTGCGGCTTTCCTCGAAATTGCGCTTCGCGTCGTCGACTGTTTCGGACACCGGCTTGATCGCCCAGCCATTGTGGCCGTCGTAGCCTTCGTCCCACCATCCGTCCAGCACCGACAGGTTTATCACGCCGTTGATGCCCGCCTTCATTCCAGACGTGCCGCTGGCTTCCAGCGGATAGACCGGGTTATTCAGCCAGACATCCACGCCCGACACCAGGCGGCGCGCCAGGTGCAGGTCGTAGTCTTCTATCAGCAATATCCGGCCCTCGAATTCCGGCATGCGCGAGATTTCGCTCAGGCGCCGGATCAGGTCCTGGCCAGGCACATCGGCGGGATGCGCCTTGCCGGCGAACAGGAACAGCACGGGGCGCTTCTCGTCGCCGAGGATCCTTCGCAGCCAGTCGAGGTCCTGGAACAGCAGCGTCGCACGCTTGTAAGTAGCGAAACGGCGCGCGAAGCCAATGGTGAGCACGTTGGGATTGACCGGGTCTGCAAGGCGCAGCAGGCGGTCGAGATGCGCTTCCGAACCGCGGTTGCGGAAATGCTGCTGCGTCAGGCGCTCGCGCACCAGCTTCAACATCTGCGATTTTAGCGACTGGCGCACGCTCCAGAACAGGTGGTCGGGAATATCGTCGACTCGCTGCCAGTAAGTCCTGTTGGTGGCATGCCTGGACCAATCGAAACCCAGATATTTTTCGAACTGCTCTGCCCATTCCGGCGCCAGGAATGTCGGAACGTGGACGCCGTTGGTGACGTAATCGAGCGGATTCTCGACCGGTTCCAGTTCCGGCCAGAGGCCACTGCAGATCTGCGCCGAGACGCTGCCGTGGATGCGGCTCACCCCGTTCTGGAAACGTGATCCGTGGATGCCGAGCGTGGTCATGTTGAATTCGCCGCTGCCGTCGACCCTACCGAGGTTGAGGAACGCTTCTTCGCTCAGACCCAGTTCCTTCTGCATGCCGGAGAGATAGGTCTTGATCATGTCCGCGCTGAAATGGTCGTGGCCGGCGGGCACGGGCGTATGGGTCGTAAATACCGTCTTGGCGGCAACCGCCTCCAGTGCCGCATCGAAACTCAGGCCTTGTCCCATCAGGGAGCGGGCCCGTTCCAGCACCATGAAGGCCGGATGGCCCTCATTCATATGCCAGACGGTGGGCTTGAGCCCGAGTTCGCGCAACGCGCGCACGCCGCCGATGCCGAGCACGATTTCCTGCTCGATGCGGGTGGTGCGGTCACCGCCGTAGAGCCGGTAGGTGATGTCGCGGTCCTGCGCGGAATTGGGGTCGATGTCAGTGTCGAGCAGGTAGAGCGTGATGTATCCGACTTTCACGCGCCATACCTTCACGTGAACCGCGCGGCCCGGAAAATCGATCTGCACCCGCACGTCCGAGCCGTCGTCGCGCAGGACGGGGGTAACGGGCAGATCATCGAAGTTCGAATCTGTATAAATTGCGTGCTGGTTGCCGTCGGAGTCTATGGTCTGGCGGAAGTAGCCCTGGCGATAGAACAGGCCGACGCCGACGAACGGCAGGCGCATGTCGCTGGCGGACTTGCAGTGGTCGCCCGCCAGGATGCCCAGGCCGCCCGAGTAGATCGGCAGGCTTTCATGGAAGCCGAATTCCGCGCAGAAATAGGCGATCAGGTCGTTTTGCCGCAGCCACTCCGAGCCGTTGCGGCGCAGCGCCTCGCTGTGATAAGAGTCGAACGCCGACAGCACCCGGTTGTACCCCGCCAGGAACACCGGGTCATCGGCCGCCTCGACCAGCTTTTGTTCGTCCACGCGCCGCAGGAACGCCTTTGGATTGTGCCGGACCTCTTGCCATAAATCCCTGTCAAGACGGGCAAAAAGCGAACGCGCAGATCGTTCCCAGCTGTACCAGAGGTTGCCTGCGATTTCCTCAAGGCGCGACAGGCGCGCGGGAAGCTTCGGCAGGACTTCAAGCGTATAGGAAGTGCCTTTGGACATGAGTGGGCTGCGGGCTGTGATATCGAAGGGCATTATGGGCAAATCCCGTGCGCAGGGGAACGTGTGCCGGCACCGGATTGGTGCGACAAATCCGCGTTTCCCCCCGGCTGTCGTGGTTTGATTCGCACTACAGCACGTATCGCGCCAGATCTTCGCTTTGCGCCAGTTCCTTGAGTCGGGCGTCGACGTACGCGCCATCCACCACGACGGCGTCGCCCTGATGGCGTGCGGCGTCGAAGGAAACTTCTTCCAGCAGTTTTTCCATGACGGTGTAAAGCCTGCGCGCCCCGATGTTCTCGGTTTTTTCGTTCACCTGCCAGGCGATCTCTGCAAGCCTGCGGATGCCGTCGGGCCGGTAGTCGAGCTTCACGCCCTCGGTCTCCAGCAGGGCCTGGTACTGGCGCGTCAGGCAGGCGTCGGTCGACGTGAGGATGCGCTCGAAATCTTCCACGGTCAGACTTTCCAGTTCAACGCGGATCGGGAAGCGGCCCTGCAGTTCGGGGATGAGGTCGGAAGGCTTCGACAGGTGGAAGGCGCCGCTGCCGATGAAAAGAATGTGGTCGGTCTTGATCATGCCGTATTTCGTGGTGACGGTCGTACCTTCCACCAGCGGCAACAGGTCGCGCTGCACGCCGTGGCGCGAAACTTCCGCGCCTCCGGTCTCCTGGCGGCTGGTGATCTTGTCGATCTCGTCGATGAACACGATGCCGTTCTGCTCGACGTTGGCCAGCGCTTTGAGCTTGAGGTCTTCATCGTTGACCAGTTTCGCGGCCTCTTCCTCGGCGAGCAGCTTCATCGCCTCGGGGATTTTCAGCTTGCGGGTTTTGCGCCGGCCGCCGCCCAGGTTCTGGAACATGCCCTGGATCTGCGAAGTGAGATCCTCCATGCCTGGCGGCGCCAGGATTTCCATCTGGGCCTGCGCCACCGCGACTTCGATCTCGATTTCCTTGTCGTCGAGTTCGCCCTCGCGAATGCGCTTGCGGAATTTCTGCCGGGTCGCCGTGTCGCGATCCGTTTGTTCCGTCTGCAAGCCCACCTCGCGCGCCGGCGGCAGCAGTGCATCGAGGACGCGCTCCTCGGCGAGGTCTTCCGCCCGGTGGCGGACCTTGCGGGTCTCCTGTTCGCGTGTCTGCTTGATCGCGCTTTCCACCAGGTCGCGGATGATCGAATCGACGTCCTTGCCGACATAGCCGACTTCGGTGAATTTGGTGGCTTCCACCTTGATGAACGGCGCATCCGCAAGCTTGGCCAGGCGGCGTGCGATCTCGGTCTTGCCCACGCCGGTCGGCCCAATCATGAGAATGTTCTTGGGTGTGATTTCCTGGCGCAGCGGTTCGGCAACCTGCTGGCGCCGCCAGCGGTTGCGCAAGGCGATCGAAACGGCGCGCTTGGCGTTGTCCTGACCGACGATGTTCTTGTCGAGTTCGTGGACGATTTCCTGCGGGGTCATTGAGGACATGGCGAATGGGTGAACAGTGATCGGTGAACAGTAAACGGTGATCGGTGAACAGCGAACAGTATTCGATGGCGGACGGCGGTAGGGAATTCTCCGTTCACTGTTCGCTAGTCACTGTTCACTCCAGTACCTCAATCACGTGATTCTGATTGGTATAAATGCAGATCTCGCCGGCGATGGTCAGCGATTTCTTGACGATGTCCAGTGGCGAAAGCTCGGAATTCTCGAGCAGCGCCCGAGCGGCGGCCTGCGCGTATGGCCCGCCGCTGCCGATCGCGACCACGCCGAGTTCTGGTTCCACCACGTCGCCGTTGCCGGTGATGATCAGCGAAGAGTCGTGGTCGGCAACGGCCAGCATGGCTTCGAGCCGGCGCAACATGCGGTCTGTGCGCCAGTCCTTGGCCAGTTCGACCGCGGAGCGCAGCAAATGTCCCTGATGTTTCTCCAATTTCGATTCGAAGCGTTCGAACAGCGTGAACGCATCTGCTGTGCCGCCGGCAAAGCCGGCGACTATGCGGTCGTGAAACAGGCGCCGCACCTTGCGCGCGCTGGCCTTGAGCACGACGTTGCCGAACGTCACCTGTCCGTCGCCACCGAGGGCGACTTTCTTGCCGCGGCGGACGGACAGGATGGTGGTACCGTGAAATTGTTCGCTCATTGGGATTCCCGCAGTGTCTGCAGGCCGCAGCCGGCCCTTGCAGATGGAAAGGCCCGCCCACAAAAGTGGCGGGCCCGTTTGTCAGGTGGGGATTGTACTAAAGACTTCAAGCGGGTGATTTGACTGGCGCGCGCTCCAGGCTGGCGAACACGATGCCGACGATGGCCATCGCCCATACGATGACCGCTCCGGTCGGGAGGTCGGAAATCGTCGAAGCCACCAAGCCGAACAGATAACCGAGCCCGCCGACCGCATAGGCCTTGACGAGCCGCAGTCGCGTGGCGTTGCGCGACGCCAGCGCGGGAATGATCAGGCTGGAAAACACCAGATAGATGCCGACCATCTGCACGGATGCGGTCACCGACAGGCCGAACAGCACGTAGAAGCCGATGCGGCCGAGGCGTGTCATTCCCAGGCCGAACCAGGCGCCGAGAACGACGATGGTGAGCACCAAAACCACCATCAGCTGCGATGTTCCCACCCAGAGAATCTGGCCGACCAGCATGTCCTTCAGGTGCTCGCCTGCATGAGGATTGCCGGCCAGCAGCAGGATCTCCAGGGTTGCCGCCAGGATGAATACGCAACCGATGATCGCTTCCTGGATGTCCGGCCAGCGCTTTTCGGTCCAGGTCAGGAACAATGCGCCGAGCAGGGCCGCAGCGAGAGCGGAAAGCTGTACGACGAACACCCGTTCTTCGAATCCGAAGAACGCCGCCGCGATCACACCGACGCCGGCAATCTGCGCTATGGCAATGTCGATGAACACGATGCCCCGGTTCAGCACCTGGATGCCCAGCGGCACATGCGTCGCCGTCACCAGCAGGCCGGCAATGAGCGCGGGAAGCAAGATGCTGATCTCGAGGTTTCCCATGCTACTTCTTCGCTTTCTGCAGCCTTGCGATCGAATCGTCGAACAGGCTGAACAGGTCCTTCGCGCCGGGCGTTCCGCCGACGGTATACGGCAAAACAACCAGGGGGATGCCGGTGCGTTCGGCCAGCCATTCGGTCGCTTTCGCGTCGTTGTATATCGAACGCGCGATGAGGTCTGCGGGATCGGTTTTGAGGCGCCCGACCAGCTCGGCCAGATGTCCCGCGGTCGGGGGAAGACCGGGTTTCGGCTCCACGTTCATCACTTCCGTCATGCCCAGCCAGTGCAGCAGGTAGGTTGCGCTCTTGTGGTGGCAGACTACCCTCGCGCCGCGCAATCCGGCCGCGTCCTTCTCCCAGCGCACCATTGCGAGCTGCCAGCGCGACTGGAAATCCTTGCCGCGGGCGTGGTAATACGCCGCATTGCCGGCGTCCAGCTGCTCGAGCCGCTGGGTGACCGCCAGCGCCACTTTCGCGATGTTGTGCGGGTCGAGGTGGATGTGTGGATTGCCGGCCGGATGGATGTCGCCATCGGCACGATCGAGCCGCGTCGGTATTTCCAGCCTGTCCACCAGTTCCGCGGCGGCGATGAAACCCGCCTTGCCGGGTTGCACCCTGCCGTTGCCGGCGGTCTGCAGCAGGACCGGCAGCCAGCCAATCTCGAGTTCGGCGCCGGTGCAGATCGCCAGGTCGGCGCTGCGCATCCTTGCCACAAGACTGGGGCGCGCTTCAATCCTGTGTGGATCCTGAAATGCGTTGGATGCCTGATAAACCGATACCTTGTCGCCGCCCAGTTCGCTGGCCAGCGCGGCCCATTCGGGCACGCAGGCGAAAACGTTGATTGCCGCATGTGCCCCGGAGCACGCCACCAGCATCAGCGTCACTAAGGACAGTCTTGGCCATGAGTTCATTCTTGCTCCTTTTCCATTTTGTGCGCGAGCACGGTCCAGCCGCCTCGCCGAACCGGCGATCCCGACCGGCGGTCAGAACTTATGCGCGCCATGCGCCCCCAGGCTCATGATGTATTGCAGGAAAATCTGGTCGTCCTTGTCGCCGAAGCGAGCCTCGTCGCGTGCATACTGCAGTCGCAGGCGCGAGAACTCCGATGGCGCGAAGTCGACCATCGCGGTGGTCCGTTTCGGATCGTTCTCCGCGAGCAACGGTAAGTCCGATGCCGTCAACACACCGCTGGTCACCAGGCCGATATCCACCGTGCCACGGTCAAGCTCCTCGTAGCGCAAGCCGACACGCCAGCCTGGAATGAACTGGTAGGCGCCCTGCACGTACCAGCCCGACTGTTTGCTGTTGTAAGAATCGGTCAACGGACCGCCGACGGCACCGTCTGCGTCGAAAGTAAGGCTGCCGTCCTCTTCGCGATGCAGGTATTCCGCCTGGAACTTGAAATTGCGCGATGTCGAATCGCCGTTGGGCGCCCACTTCCATACGAAATCCACGCCCCACATCTTGCTGTCGCCGTCGAAGGCATTGAAGACGGTCGGGACGGCGCCCGTCGATTCAGCATCTTCGTAACCGCGGGCGACCGCAGTGGTCTTGCGATAGGATGCGCCGATGCGATAGCTGTTGCTGGCGCCGACATCGTCGCCCACATGGAGGAATACGTGGCCCGAATTGGAGCCGTTCTTGTTCCGCTCCGAACCGGGGAAATTCGCGCCACGGCCGGCTTCGACGCCTAATTCCAGAAAGATCGGCGTCGGCGCCACCCAGCGTGCCTGCACCCCGTCTTCCTTGAGCTGACCGCCGAAGAAGGCCTGGTGCACCAGGGGCACATCGACGAAATCCCAGGCATGGGCATGAACTTCGTTGAGATAACCGAAGCCGGACAGGAAACGGCCGGCCTTGATGGTAATGCCGGGGATGAAGCCGCTGTTCTGAAAATAGCCTTCCTCGATCTCGACCTCGTTCTCCGGCGTGACTGCAGCGATGAATACACCGGAGAAGTAAGGATCGATGTTGGCGGAAATCGTCAGCTCGGATTCGCCGAGATTGAAGCTGCGGCCTCCCGGTCCGATCTCATCGCCACCCGGAATAAAGCCACCGATCTGATAAGTGCCCGGGTCACGCTGCAGATTCTGGTACTTGCCATCCAGAATCAGAGAGATCGCGGGATTGAAGGCGCTCTGGCTGCTGACGGCTTTTGGGGTGTAAGCCGGCGTCGGCATAACGTTGGACTCGGGCGGCGCTGCTTTCTGATCCGCCTCTGCCTTGCGCAGGCGGTCTTCGAGGGCGCGGATGCGGACTTCGTAGCCATCCTTCATGTTCTTGATTTCGTCGCGGATCTTGCCGATCTCCGCGTCATCCGCCGCGTAGGCTGCAACGGGCATTGCAAAAGCGACGGCAAGGGCCGTCACCGCGATGTTCTTGTGAAACATGGGTGCATCTCCTGTGAACGAGAAAGATCAACACGCCGCGCAATGCGCGGGGCGTCAAGGTTGTCGGTCAGAGAAGAACGGGTGGGGCGCGGCTGTTGAATGCGACAACCGTGATGGCCCGGAAAAACTGCTCGGGTTCGGTGGGTTGCGCGAAAACGACGGAGGGGGTAAGAAGCGGGACGACGTTCGCCGGCGCCGCGGAAGAAAGTTTTTCGAAGCTGACGCACTTGCCGCAAAGCTGGGCGTGGCCCAACTGCTCCTTGGGCGACGGTTCCTTGCCCAGGTGGGAAACCGCGTGCGCATAGGCCGCCTGCTGCGCGAACAGCAGCAGGAAGGTCAGCAGGCTTAACAGAAATTTTTGCGGTTTCATGGCGGCACGGTTCGACCGGCGGCAGTGTAGCGCCGATTTTACCGGTTCGCCAAGGCTTACCTGCTGGCCGGCCAGGCCGCGGGGTCGCAAGACCGTGACTACCGTGACTGTCGTGACTGTCGTGAGGTGCCGTGGAAGCCCAGTGCTTTTCTACGAGTCACGGCAGTCGCGGTAGTCACGACAGTCACGGCATTACGAGTCGTCCATCGACAGTTCCCGGGGCAGATGGCTGATATCGCCCCAGGCGTCCACATTCCATTTGCCATCCCGGTGGCTGAGAACATTGATTGACGCGTTGTAGATCGGGAAGTCGCGAGCGATTGAAAGCGGCATGCCGGTCGCGTGGCGGTATGCGGCGTCGAGGGCGCCGCCATGGGAGACGACCAGTACACGGCCGCCTGCATGGACTTGCAGCATTTCTTCCACGAAGCCAACGATCCGCTGCGAGAACTCGCCCAGGCTTTCGCCGCCTTCGAGCAGGAGCGCGGGATCGCGCGACTTGAAGACTTTCCATGCCGCAGGATGCTTCGCAATGGCCTCCTCGCCCGTCAGGCCCTGCAGCACGCCCAGGTGGCGTTCACGCAAGCGAGCATCGCGCACGATGTCCTCGCCGGGAGCCTTGACGACAGCACTGGCAGTCCGGAACGCACGGATCAGGTCGCTGGAATAGATGGCGTCGAAATTTTCGCGGACCAGATGCCTGCCTACAGCGGCCGCCTGCGCACGGCCGGTCTCGTTGAGGGGAATATCGAGATGGCCCTGGATGCGGCCTTCAACATTCCATGCGGTTTCACCGTGGCGAACCAGCATAATTTTTGTTTTGCTCATCGTTACAGAACTTTCCTTAGTTAACCGCGCAGAGCAGGCCCTTCAGATATTCGCCTTCGGGAAAGGCGAGCGAGATGGGATGGTCGGGCGATGCGTGGAACTGGTCGATGACCTGCGCATCGACGTTTGCATCCAGTGCGGCGCCGGCGACGATCTTGCGGAACAGATCGGCGGAAACGCCGCCGGAACAGGAAAAAGTCGCAAGCAGCCCGCCCGGCCGCAACAGCTTGAAGGCGAGCAGGTTGATGTCCTTGTAACCGCGCGCCGCGCGTTCGGCGGTGGCGGCGGTAGGGGCGAATTTCGGCGGATCAAGGATGATCAGGTCGAAGCTCCTGCTCTGGTCGCGGAACTTGCGCAGGCACTGGAACACATCGGTATCGATCCATTCGCAGCGCTCAGCCGGCATGGCGTTCAGCGCGACATGCTCGCGCGCGAGTTCGAGTGCGTCACCGGACGAATCTACAGACGTTACGGAAGTGGCGCCATGAAGCAGCGCCTGCACCGTGAACCCCCCGGTGTAACTGAAGCAGTTGAGCACGTCGCGGTCTTTTGCCAGACGCCCGACCTGCGCGCGGTTGTCGCGCTGGTCGAGGTAGAAGCCGGTCTTGTGGCCGCGTGCAACGTCCACGCGCAGGTGCACGCCGTTTTCCGCGATTTCCACGACGGTCGTGTCGAGCGTGCCTTTGACCAATCCAGTTTGCGGCTGCAAGCCTTCCAGCTCGAGCACGTCGGAATCGGAACGCTCAAAGATGGCACGGGCGCCGGTGATCTGCTGGAGGGCATCGATGATGGTGTCACGCCAGCGGCGGCACCCGGCACTCGATATCTGGAGCACGACCACATCGGCATAGCGATCCACGATCAAACCCGGCAATCCGTCGGATTCTCCGTGGACAAGGCGCTCGGCTTCTCCGGCGTCGCGCGGGTACAGTTTCCGGCGCCGCCCGATCGCCGTTTCCAGCCGGATCCGGAAAAAGTCCGCATCGATGCGTGTGCCTTCGTTCCAGTCCCAGATTCGCGCGGAAATATTCGCATCCGGATTGCAGGCCGCGATGGCCAGGAATCGCCCATCGCTTGCGACAACGTTGACCGTGTCGCCCTGCAGGGGCGAACCTTCGGTGCGCGCGATCGCGCCGGAGAATACCCAGGGATGCCTGCGCAGCAGCGATTTCTCGCGGCCGGCTTTTAGAATGATCTTATTCAAGGACGTTTGCCACAGAGGGCACAGAGATCACAGAGGAAAAGCAGGAAGGGATATCAAGTTTTCGAATGGACGTGCACCTTCACGAGTTGGCCGGATTGATGACTCGCATCGTTTTCGCAGTTCTCTGTGACCTCTGTGTCCTAAAAGGGTACTCCACGCGAGGCGAGGGTATCTGTGGCTCATGGTTTGGCAGGTTTTCGCTTGGCGCGGGGATGGGCTTCGTCGTAAACCTTGGCGAGGTACTGAAAGTCCAGGTGCGTGTAGACCTGTGTAGTAGAGATGCTGGCATGGCCGAGCATTTCCTGGACCGCGCGCAGGTCGCCGCTGGATTGCAGCACGTGCGAAGCGAAAGAGTGGCGCAGCATGTGCGGATGGACGTGACCGGGCAGTCCCTGCTTGATGCCCCAGGCTTTGAGCCGGTTCTGCACCACCCGCGGGCTGATCGCCGTACCACGCTGATTGACGAACAATGCCAACTCACCAGGCTTAGCCAGCGTCTTGCGCGTTTCCATCCAGGTTCGTATAGCCTTTAGCGCATGGCTGCCGACCGGCACCACCCTGGTCTTGTTGCCCTTGCCGGTGACCCGCACCGTCGCGTCTGAAAAACCGATGTCCGTCGGCTTCAGGGCCGTCAGTTCGGAGAGTCGCAAACCGGACGAATAGAACAACTCGAAGATCGCGCGGTCGCGAACCGTGAACGGATCGTCGCCGGCAATGCTGACCAGCCGCGTCGCTTCGTCGGGGGAGAGAGCTTTGGGCAGGTTCCGCGGCGATTTCGGCGCGCGTACGCCGGTGCAGGGATTGCCGAAGAAGCCGTGATCGCGCGCCAGATAGGCGTAGAAGGCGCGCCATGCGGACAACAGCCGTGCCAGCGAACGGCCGCCCAGGCCCCGTCCATGCAATTGCGCGACGAATCTTCGTATCTGCTGGACCTGGAGTTCCTGCAGCGGCGTCTGCCCGGCAAGTTCAAGCAGCATGCCGACGTCGCGCGAATAGGCTGCCGCGGTGTGGACCGACAGCCTGCGCTCCTGCCGCAGTTGCGCGAGGAAGCCGCCAAGGTACGGATGTGCCGGCGTGGTGTGCGCTGGAGTATCTCCGCTTTCGGTCATCTTGGTCCGGTCATTTCGGTCTAGAGGTAGCGCCTTAACGAGGTGCTGACCAGTTCACCCAGGCGCTTGAGGTACAGCGTCCCCATTTCGGGATAAAAACGCTGCGCATCCTCGCTGGCGAGTGCCAGGATTCCGAACACTTTCTCCGCGCGCATGGGGACGTAGGCGAACGACTTGACGGCGGTTTCGTTGTCGCCGAACCATTGCCCGCTTTCGAACATGGCGTTTGCGCTGCAATAA
>JBKJUC010000237.1:0-11669 GCA_046590325.1 Burkholderiales bacterium
GGCTGGAGCCCGTCAAGTCGGACGAAGTTGTCCTCTTCCTGGCCGAACTCGGCGTCGTCATCCTGCTTTTCCAGATCGGCCTGGAGTCCAGCGTGCGGTCCATGATGAAAGTCGGGATGCGCGCATTGTCGGTCGCGGTCATCGGGGTGGTGGTGCCATTCGCGCTGGGCACCTGGATCGTGGGGCCGTGGCTGATGCCCGGGCTCTCCTTCAATGCCTACCTGTTCCTGGGTGCCACGCTGACGGCGACGTCGGTCGGAATCACCGGGCGGGTATTCCAGGACCTGGGCAGGCTGCAAATGCCAGCCGCCCAGATTGTGCTGGGTGCGGCGGTCATCGATGACGTCCTTGGCCTCGTGATTCTGGCGGTGATTTCCGCCATCGTTTCGACCGGTTCGCTAGATGCCGCGAGCGTGGGGATCATCCTGGTCAAGGCCTTCGCATTCCTGGCGGGCGCACTCCTGCTCGGGCAGGCCTTCGCGCCGCGGATCAGCAGGCTGTTTGCTGCGATCCACACCGGTGTCGGCATGAAATTCACCCTTGTCATCACAACCTGCCTGATCTTCGCGTTCATCGCCCAGCAGATGGACCTGGCGCCCATCGTCGGGGCCTTTGCTGCCGGATTGGTGCTGGACGAAGTGCACTTCCGCAATTACGAGCGGCCCGAGTTCGAGGGTGAAATCGCGGCGGCCGTGGAATCGGCCGATTCATTCGTGCGCGGGCGGGTCGACGGCGTGCTGGAGAAATACAGCGACAAGCACATGGAACACCTGATTCAACCGCTGGGGCTGTTCCTGGTGCCGTTCTTCTTTGTCCTGACAGGCATGCAGGTCAAGCTCGATCTGCTGGCCGATCCGCATGCGGTCGCGATCGCGCTTGGCCTCACTGTCGTCGCCGTGGCGGGCAAGGTGGTGGCCGGCCTGGCGGCCGGCAAGGGCAACCGCTGGCTGGTGGGATGGGGAATGGTCCCCAGAGGCGAAGTCGGACTCATCTTCGCGGCCGTGGGCAAGGGTCTGGGGGTAGTCAGCGATTCGGAATTTTCGATCATCGTTATCATGGTCATCCTGACTACGCTGATGACGCCGCCGATCCTGTCCTTCCTGATCAAGCGGTCCGGGAAGGTGCCGGCCTGATGCTGGTTCAAGGGCGGCGCCCGCACGCGGCGCTGCCGGTGTTCAATACGAGGAGGAGATAGAAATGGCAAAAAAAGCCGATCGGATGTCGAATCGTGCAGGCAAACCTTCCGGCGCGCGCCGCCGTTTCCTGGGCCGGGCCGCGGCCGCCGGCGGGGTGGCTGCGCTTGCCACGCTGCAGGGATGTGGCCTGGGCCGGGATGCCGGTACCGCAAATAATGCGCAGGGCGGGACGGGCCTGCCCCCGGTGACCCTGCGCTTCCAGGCGGGATTTTCCGCCAACGACCCGTTCTTCGACCGGGCCCGGGAATACATCGGCATCGTGTCCGACCTGACCGGCGGCAACCTCAAGATCGACATGTCGGCCGCCGGTTCGGTGGTCGGCGCCTTCGACCAGGCTGACGCGGTGCATAAGGGCATCCTCGACGGGTCGCTCGCGGTGCCGGCTTTCTGGTACGGGAAGAACACGGCGCTGTCGCTGTTCGGCACCGGACCGGCTTTCGGCCAGGACGCGAATACCCTGCTGGCCTGGTACGAATTCGGCGGTGGCAAGGCCTTGTATGACGAGCTCTACCGCGACATCCTCAAGCTCGATGTGGTCGGTTTCCTGTTCGGTCCGATGGTCTGCCAGCCTCTGGGCTGGTTCCGCAAGGAAGTGAAGTCCGCGGATGAGTTCCGGGGCCTGAAGTACCGGACCGTTGGTCTTTCGATCGACGTGTTCAAGAACATGGGGGCCTCGGTGGTGGCCATGCCCGGCGGCGAGGTCGTGCCGGCGATCGAGCGCGGCGTGATCGATGCCGCAGAATTCAACAACGCCGCCTCGGACCTGGCGATGGGCTTCCCGGACGTAAGCAAGAACTGCATGGTGCAGAGCTATCACCAGCCCGGAGAGTGCTTCGAGATCCTGGTCAACCGCAAGGCCTGGGACGGCCTGCCCGAGCTCTACCGCAAGGTGCTGCGCATCGCCAGCAAGGCCGCCAACACCGAGATGCAATGGAAGACGCTGGACGTGTACTCGCAGAAGTACGAGGAGATGCGCGACAAGCGCGGGGTGAAGTTCATCGAAACCCCGGCGGAAATCCTCCAGGCCCAGCTCAACGCCTGGGACAAGGTGATCGCCGAGAAATCGGCCGAGAACCCGTTTTTCGCCAAAGTGCTGGAGTCGCAGAAGACGTTCATGAAGCGCGTCATCGGCTACCGGATGAAGTTCGAGGTGGATCCAGACCTCGCCTACCGGCATTTCTTCGGCAAGGCGTGAACCAGGCGGCAAACGCGGCCCTGGGCCGCGTTTGCCGGCACAGCAGTTTCCGGGGGAGGAGAAGTGAAAAAATACCTGTTCATGATCGATCGCATCAGCGCCTGGTCCGGCAAGGCCGTGGCCTGGGGTGTAGTGCTGCTGACGCTGATCGTCTGCTACGACGTCGTGGCGCGCTATATCTTCAACGCGCCGACCCAGTGGGGGTTCGACGTTGCCTACATCCTGTTCGGCACCGGCTTCATGATCGCCGGCGCCTATACGCTGTCGCGTAACGGCCATGTCCGCGCCGACCTGATGTACCGGACCCTGCAGCCGCGTACCCAGGCGATGATGGACCTGGTGCTCTACTTCCTGTTCTTCCTGCCCGGGGTCGCCGCGCTCGCGTATGCCGGCGTGGATTTCGCCAGGGCGTCTTGGGCGATGAAGGAGGTCTCCAGCGTCACGTCCGCCGGTACGCCGATCTATCCCTTCAAGCTGGTGATCCCGATCGCCGGCCTGTTGTTGCTGCTGCAGGCTGCTGCCGAGATCGCCCGTTGCATCATCTGCATCCGCAGCGGCGAGTGGCCGCAGCGACTGCAAGACGTCGAGGAAGAAGACATCGACCAGCTCAAGGAAATCCTGGCTGGCGGCAAGTCTCAGGGAGCCGGATCATGAGCGTCCTCAAGGGAATACGTTTCGACGGCCGCACGCTCGGCATCTGCCTCATTGCCCTGATCGCCCTGCTCTACATCCTGCTGCTGCCTCCGCCTTCACAGATCTCCCATGCGCATCTGGGCATGATCATGCTGGGCGTGATCGTGGCGGCGATCCTGCTTGGCTTTCCGATTGCCTTCACCCTGATCGGCCTGGGCATCATCTTCGGACTGTTTGCGTTCGACCGACCCGGGATGTCGCTGTTTGACAATCCGATCTTCGACAACATGGTGCTGCGAACCTACGGGGTGATGACCACCGACGTGATCATCGCCGTGCCGCTGTTCATTTTCATGGGTTACATCATCGAGCGTTCGGGGGTCATCGACCGGGTGTTCCGCAGCCTCGAGCTGGCGATGTCCGGCGTGCCCGGTGCGCTGGCGGTGGCCACGATCGCTACCTGCGCGGTGTTCGCTGCCGCCACCGGCATCGTTGGCGCGGTGGTTACGTTGATGGGTCTGCTGGTGCTGCCGTCGATGCTCAAGGCCGGTTACGACGTGAAGCTCTCGACGGGCGCCATTGCGGCCGGCGGCTGCCTCGGCATCCTCATCCCGCCCAGCGTGATGCTGATCCTCTATGGCGCAACTGCCGGGGTATCGGTGGTGCAGCTCTACATGGGCGCGCTGATTCCAGGAATCATGCTGGCGATGCTCTACATCGGCTACGTAATCGTGCGCGTCATGATCAATCCGAAACTGGCGCCGAAGTTATCGGAAGCAGATCGCAATGTGCCCTGGAGCACCATTTTCCCGATGCTGCTCACCTCGTTTTTCCCGCTGGCTTTCCTGATCACGGCGGTGCTCGGCAGCATTATTTTCGGCATCGCCACGCCTACGGAAGCGGCGGCGGTGGGCGCAATGGGCGCGACGCTGCTGGCGCTGGCCTACCGGCGGATGAATTTCCTGCGCCTGAAGGAGTCGGCATTCCTCACCGTGAGGACGACTTCCATGGTGTGCTGGCTGCTGGTGGGGTCATGGGTGTTTTCCTCGACCTTTGCGGTCCTCGGTGGGCAGACCATTCTCGAGAACTTCGTCTATTCCATGGACCTGTCCCCCGGGGGCTTCCTGCTGCTGTCGCAGTTCATCATCTTCCTTCTGGGCTGGCCGCTCGACTGGACGGTGATCATCATCATCTTCATTCCGATCTTCCTGCCCATGCTGCCGCAGTTCGGGATCGATCCCCTGTTCTTCGGCCTGCTGACCGCGCTCAACCTGCAGACCGCCTTCCTGTCGCCGCCGATGGCGATGGCCGCCTATTACCTCAAGGGTGTGGCGCCGTCGTACGTGACCCTGGCCCAGATCTTCTTGGGAATGATTCCCTTCATGCTGCTGCAGGGGTTCGCAGTGGTGCTGCTGTACCTGTTCCCGATGATCGGCATGTGGCTGCCCAGGATGATGTATCAGTAGAGGATGGTGCCGGTAACGGGCGCCTGTCCGCATGCGTAACAAGAAGGAAAGTGGCATGAAGTCCAAGATACTGGTGACGCGGGAGGTTTTCGACGAGACCATCGCGTTTCTGGATGGTCATTTCGAAGTGGACCCGAATCAGTCCGACCGTCTCTATGCGCGCGACGAGCTGATCGCGAGGCTGCAGGGCAAGGATGGCGTGCAGACTTCGTCGAGCGACCGTATCGACGGCGAACTGCTGGACCGGTGTCCCTCACTTAAAGCCGTCTGCAACACGGCCGTGGGCTACAACAACATCGACGTCGAGGCATGTACCCGGCATGGCGTCAAGGTCACCAACACGCCCGGCGTGCTAACCGATAGCGTGGCGGACTACGCGATGGGGCTGGTCATCGCCACCTGCCGGCGCATGACCGAAGGCGAGGCCTACCTGCGCACCGGCGAATGGAAGGGCAGCTTCCTCAAGCAGCTCCTTGGCAAGGACGTGCACGGGGCCACGCTGGGCATCGCCGGCTTCGGCCGCATTGGCCAGGCCATCGCGCGGCGGGCACGGGGCTTCGACATGACAATCCTCTATCACAGCCGTACGCGCGCAGCAGCCGCTGCGGAAAAAGTGGCCGCCGCGGAATATGTCGGCAAGGAAGAGCTGCTGCGCCGGTCCGACGTGTTGTTGCTGATCCTGCCTTACGTTCCCGAAACCCACCACTTTATCGGCGCGAAGGAACTCGCCGTGATGAAGCCCGGTGCGGTACTGGTGAACATGGCCCGCGGCGGCATCGTCGACGACGGCGCGCTGGTGGAGGCGCTGAAGAACAAGGTCATCTGGGCTGCCGGCCTCGATGTGTACGAGAACGAACCGAAACTCAATCCCGGGCTCATGGGCCTGAAAAACGTGGTGCTGTCGCCGCATATCGCCAGCGCATCGGAGCCGACCCGGCAGGCGATGGCCATGACGGCTGCGAAGAACCTGGTTGCTGCGCTTTCCGGGCAGACACCGCCGAACCTCCTCAACCCCGATTACGTGAAATTCGCGAAAGGCTGATGCCGTGCCCGGAGACGATCCGGGCTCCGCGGCTCTGTACAAGAAAAACACATGACAGAACTATTCAAACTCAGCTTGCGTGAGGCGGCGCAGCGCATACGCGCCGGAAAGCTCACAAGCGCGGCTTACGCGCGTGACCTGTTGTCGCGGATCAACGCGAAGGAAAAGGAGGTGCAGGCCTGGCAATGGTTGGACCAGGGCCGCGTCCTGGCACTGGCGGCTGAAGCAGACAGGGCCGACAGCCCGATGCGCGTCGCGCATCCGCTGCACGGGATTCCCATCGCGGTGAAGGATATCTTCTACACAGCGGGCATCCCCACCGAAATGGGATGCCGCGCGTACGCCGGGTATGTTCCCGATGAAACAGCCGATGTGGTCGCGAGGCTGGAATCCGCCGGCGGGATCATGTTCGGCAAGACGGTGACGACCGAGGCGGCGTTCATGCAGCCGGCGAAAACTCGCAATCCCTGGAACACGGCGCACTCGCCCGGCGGTTCCTCCAGCGGCTCCGCGGCAGCGGTGGCGGCCGGGTTCACACCCGGCGCGCTGGGCACCCAGACCAACGGATCGGTGATACGGCCGGCAGCCTTCTGCGGCATCGTCGGCTACAAGCCCAGTTTCGGCCAGATGTCGGCGCGCGGACTCCTGCCTTTTTCGACGACCCTGGACCAGCCCGGTGTATTCGCCCGCAATGTTGCCGATGCGGCATTCCTGGCGTCCTGCCTGACCTCGCAGCGCAACGCGATTGCGCCGGCAGTCCGGCCCGCCAGGAGCGCGCCGAGGCTTGCGGCAGTGCGCTCCCCATCCTGGTACCTGGCGCAGCCCGAGCAGCGGCTGCAGTTCGAGCTGGACATCCGGCGCTTGCGGGAGGCGGGTGCTTCAGTGGACGTGCTCGAGGTTGCCGGGGAATTCGACGGTGCCCTCAAGGTCCACCGGACCATCATGTTGTTCGAGGCGGCTCGCCTGGCGAAGCCGGCGCGCGAGGTGTCGAGAGGAGGATTCTCGGCAATCCTCAACAAGGCGCTGGATGAAGGCGAGGGTATCCGTGACAACGAGTACCGGGAGGCATTGAAGGTCAGGTCCCATCTGCAGCAAAGTCTGGCGCAGTTTTTCGATCGCGGCTATTCGGCGATCATCACGCCGCCAGCGGCCGGCGAGGCGCCGGCCACGCTGGAAAATACCGGCGATCCGCGTTTTTGCAGCCTGTGGACGCTGGTCGGCGCGCCGGCCATCACAATTCCCACCGGCAAGGGGCCGAACGGCATGCCGCTCGGCCTTCAGATCGTCGGTGCCGCGGAAGAAGAAAATTATCTGCTGGCGACCGCTGCCTGGTGCGAACTGCATTCGCCATTCGCGGCGCTCATCTAGGCGCGAGCCACGGACACTTTGGGGGACCTGCCTGGTCGGAGTTACTTGTCAGGGGAAATGTCCACGGCGGCGGTGTCGACGGGGATCAGGCCGGTAAGCAGCACAATCCCGCGTGAAGCAAGCTGGTCGAGCAGCGGCCCCGATTCGAGACCCTCGCTGTAGCGAGCAATGAGATAACTCGAGTAGCCCTTTTCCTCCGCCAGAGGCTCCCCGGCCCGCCCAGCGGCGCGCTTGGCCAGCCGGCTTCCCGCTGGCCGGACTCCTGATTCGAATTCGGTTTGGTGCCCGCGACATGGCCCTGTTCCACGATGCCGCAGTGGCGGCTGAATGAATTGGGGGCATGTGATGGAAAGCAGCGATGTTGCGAATGCCGGAGCAGCGCTCGTTTAGAATTGATGCCACGGACCCGTTCGTTTCGTTTCCGTGCAGACCCGTATGAACTTGCCCGATTTGACCGCCCCCAAACCAGACCGTTTCGATTCCGCATCGTTGCGAACCGCCATCGACCGCGCCATGTTGCGCGATCGCGGGCCACTGCGGGCGCGTCTGCGCCGGATTGACGAATCCGCCAGGACGAGCAGCGAAACGGTTGCTGAAAGTGTGAAACTCGCCGCCGACGTTGCGCGTTCGGTCGAGGTGGCGGAGCAGCGCCGCGCCCGCCTGCCCCGGGTCAGTTTTCCCGAAGAGTTGCCGATCAGCGGGAAGCGCGAAGACATCGCCGCTGCGATTCGCGACAACCAGGTCGTGATAGTTTGCGGCGAGACCGGTTCCGGCAAAACAACGCAGCTGCCGAAGATCTGCCTCGATCTGGGGCGCGGCGTGCAGGGGATGATCGGCCACACCCAACCTCGGCGGATCGCGGCGCGCTCGGTGGCGTCGCGGGTGGCGAAGGAACTCGGCACCCAGTTGGGCGACCTTGTGGGCTTCCAGGTGCGCTTCACCGACAAGTCCGACGCGGGGAACTATGTCAAGGTGATGACCGACGGCATCCTGCTTGCCGAGACCCAGGGCGATCGCTGGCTGTCCCAGTACGACACGCTGATCCTCGACGAGGCGCACGAGCGCAGCCTTAACATCGACTTTCTGCTCGGTTACATCAAACAATTGCTGCCGCGCAGGCCGGAACTGCGGCTGATCGTAACGTCTGCAACCATAGATGCAGCACGCTTCTCGGCACATTTCGGCAATGCGCCGGTGATCGAAGTTTCGGGCCGGCTATACCCCGTGGAAGTGTTGTACCGGCCGTTCGACGAGGACGACGAGGACGAGCACGAAATCGATCTGCCCGAGGCGATCGTCAGCGCGGTCGACGAGGTCACGTCACGCTCGTCCTCGGGCGACGTGCTGGTCTTCCTGCCGGGCGAACGCGAGATCCGCGACGCGGCGGAAGCCCTTCGCAAGCACTATCCCCAGGGCGTCGAGATACTGCCTCTGTTCGCGCGCCTGTCGGCGCAGGATCAGGAACGAATTTTCTCGCCTGGCGGCGGAGCCCGCCGCATCGTCCTGGCTACCAACGTAGCGGAAACATCATTGACGGTGCCGGGCATCCGTTTCGTGGTGGATTCGGGCCTGGCACGCATCAACCGCTACAGCTACCGCAACAAGGTGGAGTTGCTGCAGGTCGAGAAAATATCTCGTGCTTCTGCGAATCAGCGGGCGGGGCGCTGCGGCCGGGTCATGAACGGTACCTGCGTTAGGCTGTACGGCGAGGAGGACTTCGGCGTGCGCAGCGAATTCACCGATCCTGAGATCCTGCGCTCGTCGCTGGCGTCGGTGATTCTGAGGATGGGCGCGCTGAAGCTTGGCGAGATCGAGGACTTTCCCTTCGTTGACGCCCCCGTGCCACGCATGATCGCCGACGGCTATCAGTTGCTGGCGGAACTGGGCGCGGTTGACGAGTCCCGCAAACTCACCAGCATCGGCCAGCAACTGGCGAAGCTGCCGATCGATCCGCGCGTTGCGCGCATGCTGGTTGCTGCCCGGCAGGAGGGCTGCCTGAGGGAAGTGCTCATCGTCGCTGCTGCCCTCTCGGTGCAGGACCCGCGCGAGCGGCCGATCGACAAGCAGGAGGCCGTGACGCAGGCCCATGCGGAGTTTACCGACGAGCGCTCTGATTTCCTTTCCTACCTCGCCATCTGGAAATGGTTCGAAGAGGCGCTGGCCCACAAGAAATCCAGCCGCAAGCTGGTGCAGGACTGCCACGAGCGTTTTTTTTCTTATCTGCGGTTGCGGGAATGGCGCGAACTTCACAGCCAGCTGCACTCGTTGGTCACGGAAATGGGCTGGCGCCTCAACGAAAAGGAGGCGCGCTATGAGGAGATCCACCGGGCGCTGCTGGCAGGGCTGCTCGGCAATGTCGGCTTCAAGTCGGAAGAAGCGGGCATCTATCTCGGCGCGCGCCAGATCAAGTTCGTCCTTAGTCCGGGTTCAGGCTTGAAGAAAAAGGGCCCGAAGTGGGTGATGGCGGCAGAGCTCACGGAAACCACCCGCTTGTTCGCGCGTTGCGCAGCGGCGATAGAACCCGAATGGATCGAGCGGCTGGGCGAGCACCTGGCCAAGCGCAGCTATCGCGAGCCGCACTGGTCCAAGGACAGCGGTTCGGTGGTCGCCTACGAGCAGGTCGCGGTTTACGGCCTGGTCGTGGTGCCGAAGCGCCGCGTGCAGTACGGACCCATCAATCCGATCGAGGCGCGCGATCTGTTCATCCGCGGCGCGCTGGTGGCCGGCCAATATGGCGGCAAAGCCGAATTCCTGGAGTACAACCGGCGCCTGGTCGAGGATGTGCAACAGATCGAACACAAGTCACGCCGCCACGACGTGCTGGTGGACGACGAGGCCATCTACACGTTCTATGCCGGGCGCGTTCCGCAGGGAGTCCACAACACCGTGGACTTCGAGAAGTGGCGCAGGGAAGCGGAGCGCAGCGATCCAAAGCTGTTGTTCCTGAGTCGCGAATACCTGATGCGCCACGCCGCGGAACAGGTGACCGAAGACCTGTTTCCGGACGCAATGGCGGTCGGCATGCAGACTTTCGACCTGTCGTACCGCTTCGACCCCGGACACGCTCTTGATGGCGTGACCATGGCGGTGCCGCTGCACTTGCTCAACCAGGTCGACGAGCGCCGGTGCGAATGGCTGGTGCCGGGATTGTTGCGCGACAAGATAACGCACCTCATCAAGGGACTGCCGAAAGGGGTGCGCAAGAATTTTGTGCCGGTGCCACAGGTGGTCACGGCTTGCATGGAGATTCTCGAGCCCGACGGCGCTCCGCTGACCGACGCCTTGTCGCAGGCGCTGTTCCGCAAGACCGGCGTCGAAGTAGCGGCGGAATCCTGGGATGTCGCGGACCTGCCTGCCCATCTGCAGATGAATTTCCGCGTTGTCGATGAGAAAGGCGTCGAGATCGCCGGCGGACGAGATCTGCCGGAGTTGCGCAACCAGCTCGGCGTGAAAGCGCGGCGCATGTTCAGCGAAACGGCGAGCACGGCTTTCGAACGCAAGGGGCTCACGTCATGGGACTTCGATGACCTGCCGGAACAGATCGAGGTCAACCGCGGAGCAGGCAAGCTTGTCGGTTACCCGGCCATCGCCGACGAGGGAAAATCGGTCGGTCTCACATTGCTCGATACCGAGGCCGAAGCGGAGGCGACGACGCGACATGGCCTGCGCCGGCTGTTTCAACTTGCGTTGCCGGAGCAGATGAAGTTCCTCGCCCGCAGTCTGCCTGGTTTCAACGATATGCAGTTGCGCTATGCATTGATGGGCGACGGGGGCGGCAAACAGGATAAGGGCGTCCGCCAGGAAAAGCCGAAACAGGACAAGAGCGAGATCGCCGAGAGGCTGCGCGACGAACTCGTTACCGCAATCTGCGATCGCGCGTTTTTCGTCGAGCAGGAGGCGGTGCGCAACAAAAAGGCGTTTGAAAATCGTGTTGCCAAGGGCAAGACCCGGTTGATGGACGTGGCCCGGGAGGTCTGCCGTATCGCCGGAGAAATCCTCTCGGAACACCAGGCGTTGCGCACAAAAATGAACCTGCCCCAATACGCGGCGTGGCCGCGTGCAGTGGCCGACATCCGCGCGCAATTGCAAGAACTCATGGGCGCTGGATTCCTGGCAGTCGTGCCCTTCGAGCGGCTGAAGCACTATCCGCGCTACCTGCAGGCGATCGGGGTGCGACTGGACAGGATTGCGTCCAATCCGGAGCGGGATGCCAATTGGCAACAGCAGCTGGCGCGCTATTGGCAGGCCTATCAGACGAAACTGATTGCCGACCGCGCGCGAGGTCTACGCAACCCGAAGCTCGAGGACCTGCGCTGGATGCTCGAGGAACTGCGGGTGTCGCTATGGGCGCAGCAACTGAAGACACCTTACCCCGTTTCTTTCAAGCGCATCGAGAAATACTGGAGCGAGGTCTGACCCAGGCTGTTAGCATCTTGGCCGGGACCTACGGGCGGTAGGTAATGGAAAAATCCTTCAAGAGCGAGATCGAGTTGCTGCGCCTGGGAGACGGGCAGGTCTTCCACGGCGAGGGCATCCTCGCCATCACCAAGGCGTTGCTGCAGTCCGGCGTGGCTTATGTCGGCGGCTATCAAGGCGCGCCGGTTTCCCATCTCATTGACGTCATGGTCCAGGCCGAAGAATATCTCGACACCCTTGGCGTGCATGTCGAGGCGTGTTCCAACGAGGCCTCCGCCGCGGCCATGCTCGGTGCGTCGATTCACTACCCGCTGCGCGGCGCGGTGACCTGGAAGTCCATCGTCGGCACCAAC
>JBKJUC010000065.1:0-25048 GCA_046590325.1 Burkholderiales bacterium
AGGGTTCTGCCGTTCCAGGTGCGACCGGTAAGAAGAAACCCGATACCGAAATCTGACCCCGCGACTGCTCGGCGCCCGTTACTCCCCGCGCCCGGCAAACGCAAGAATATCGCCAAGCTGATCGTCCATCTCGAACAGATCCCGGCGCGCCCTCGAGTGAGAGCGCTCCGCCCGTATTTGCGCAAGAGTGAACAGACTTCGCCCCAGCCACGTTGGAATCCGTCCGCGGCCCGACAGCACGGTGCAGGCCCACGGAAGGTAGGTCGCCACAAGATCGTCTTCAATCGCCAGGATCGCCTGGCAACTGCCCTTGTCGCCCTGCCGGGCACCGCGCCCGTAGAGCTGGCGGTCAATGCGCGAAGAGTCATTCAGCTCCGTCGAGATGACGTGTAAACCGCCCAGCTCTGCCATGCCGGCCGCGAGCTTGATGTCGGTTCCACGCCCCGCCATGTTGGTTGCAACAGTAATGCGCCCAGGCTCGCCCGCCCGGGCAATGATCTCCGCCTCGTCCTTGTCCTGCCGGGCGTTGAGCAACTGATACGACAAGCCCTCGGCGTCGAACAGCGCCGCCAAATGCTCTGACGCCGCAACCGAACGGGTACCGATCAGCACCGGGCGTCCGGAAGCGTGCATCTGCCTGGTCGCAGCCACGACGGCATTCCACTTCGCCTGAGCGCTTCCGAACACCAGATCAGGAAAAAGCGTCCTGCGTACGGGGCGGTTCGTCGGCACCTTGGCGACGCGAATGCGATATACCGCCCACAGTTCGCCGGCTACTTCTGCAGCCGTGCCGGTCATTCCCGACAGATGCATGTACCGGCGGAAGAATCGCTGGTAGCTGATGCGGGCCAGGGTTTCACGGCGCCCGGTTACTTTGACTCCCTCCTTGATCTCGATCAGCTGGTGCAATCCCTGCTCCCAGGATCGGTCAGGCATGAGGCGCCCGGTATACTCGTCGATGATCACGACCTTGTCATCGCGCACCAGGTAATGTTTGTCCCGTTCGAACCGGTGTAGTGCGGTCAACGCTTTGCGCACCAGTTGCTCGCGCCGGCGCGGTCCACTCCAGACACCGACCAGAGATTCCGCCAGCTTTTCCAGACGAACGGACCCCGGCTCGGTAAGCTCGATTTGCGAATCCTTGATCACATAATCCTCGGGAAGCAGATCTTTCGCCAGGTCGAACGCCTGGCGGTACACCTGTTCTTCCTGCGATTGGTTTGCCTGTGCCGATAGAATCAACGGGGTGCGGGCCTCATCAATCAGAACGCTGTCGGCCTCATCAACAATCGCAAACGGCAACCCGCGAAGCAGGAGTCGATCCCTGAGATCCTTTCCATCCAGCACGTCGATCTTGCGTGCTATCGGCCGCGACTTCCCCCCAAGCAGCAATCGGTCGCGAAGATAATCGAACGTCACTTCCTTGTTGCTGCAGTACGTCACGTCTTGCGCATAGGCCACCCGCCTTTGGTCCGGATTCACGCCTTGCACAATGCAACCGACTGTCAAGCCGAGCGCCGCATACACCGGCCGCATCTGGTCGGCATCGCGTTCCGCGAGGTAGTCGTTGACGGTAATGACATGCACGGAACGGCCTCCGAGCGCAGCAGTCGCCGCCGCCAGCGTGGCGGTCAGCGTCTTGCCCTCGCCGGTCGCCATCTCGACCACCATGCCGTTGAGCAAGGCCCAGCCGCCGATCAGTTGCACGTCGAAGTGGCGCATTCCGAGCGTGGCGGAAGCCGCAGCGCGCACCAATGCAAACGCCTCCCCGGCCAGCGGCAGCGTAAAACCCTCCCGCCGCAACCGCGGCCGTAACGTCTCTGCCCTGGCATTGATTTCGGTCAGTGTCAGGCCCACCACATGGCGCTCATGGCCCTGCGCGGCCTCGACGATCTGCGCCAGACGGCCCCGGCCTGCGGCACCGCGCCCGGCAACATATTCAGCAGCGGAAATGAGACGATCGAGCAGATTCTGTCGGGGCTCGTCGCGTTCCGGATACGCACCCGCGATGCTGGTATTCAGGGCAGAGGTCATCAGACCGAGAAGCGCTTCATGAACAACTGGCGCATGGACCGGTAAAATCGCCAGGCGATAGGCTCCGAACCGTGCTCGAAGCGCACATACGCCCGCACGCCCACCGCATGAAGGCGATTCTCGGGCAAAGTCAGCTCGAACTCGAACCATCGCTCCAGCGCCTTGGGCTCTTTTGTCGCCCGTGGGTCGACAGCCACCACGCCGCCGCCGGAACTCGATAACGCCATATTCGGCAACCGGTAGCTGCCACCCGGAACTTCCCGCAGAATTTCTGCGTCGTAGGTTTCGTAGAGACGGCCGGCCAGCTTCACCCTGACGCGCTCGGTTTGGGAACGTACCAGACCCACATCGTCCTGGGAGACCAGAAGCCTGACCGTAGACACGGTTTCCGGCAGCACATATCCCAGGGGCTGACCCTTGCGCAGAAAACGCTCCGGCAGGTCCTGCGCCACGGCCAGATTGAACACGCCGTCTGCCGGACTGACAATCGTGAGATCCCGCTTCCGTTGTCTCGCGTCTGCGAGCTCAGCTTCGACAGAGGCAATTTCCTCCTTTGTGAGCTCCCACTGAACGCGATCGACCACACGAGCCGCTATCAACCGGGCTTCCAGAAAGCGCAGTTGCGCTTCCAGGTAGCGGATACGGGGGGGCAGCGTCGGATCCTCTGTTTCGACCAGTGTGCTTCCCCGCCGGACGAACGATCCGGGGTTGACGGCGACACGGGTTACAAATCCGTCAGTCCCGACGCGAACCTGCGAATCCTCCGGCGCCCATGTCACACCTTCCGCTGCGGTCCAGAGAGGCGCCGGCATCATGAAGAGAAATGCTGTCAGCACGCCCAGAGCCACCGCACTGGTCGTCAGGGCCCGGATCCTGTGCCGACGCAGCCGTGGGTGGAACAGGAGAAAGTACAGCCCCTTGACCAGCGGCACGATCAATGCACCAATCACAACCCACAACGCGAGGATTACACCAATGATGAAATACTGGCCGGCAATGAACAGCGCAATCGCCAGCATGATGACGTTGCGGTATATGAATGAAGTTATCGCGAAGAAAACGAACCACCGGCGTTCCGAGCGGGTCGCCTCGATCTCCGGCCGTTTGGCCCCGAACATCCGGGTTTCCACTACGTGCCCCATATACTGGTTCGCACGTTGCCGGAGATTGGGAATCTGCAGCAGATCGGAGAGGATGTAATACCCGTCAAAGCGCAACAGCGGATTGGCGTTGAACAGCACGGTTGAAATGCCCGCGATCAGCATCACGTTGTAAAGCACCGCGCGGACCACACCCGGCTCCGCTTCGATCCAGAGAAACAGGGCCAGCGCGGCGATGAACACCTCGACCAGCATGCCCGCGGCCCCGACTACGACACGACGCTGGGTTTCGTGGAACGAGGATGCCGCGGAGGCATCGACATACGGAACGGGCATAAGCACCAGCAGCATGATGCCCATCTCATGGACTTCTCCGCCCCAGGCCTTGGTGGCACAGGCGTGCCCGAATTCATGCAGCAGCTTTACGACCGGAAAGGTCAGGAAAATAAGCAGCAGATTCTGTGGCGCCAGTACCCGATCGGCGAGATTCTCGGTCAATTCCGACCAGTGCACTGCTGCACCGAAGATCGCGGCACCGACCACCAGACACCAGATTATTGCCGCCCCCCATCCGAACAGGGGTTGGTACCATGGCAACCAGCGTTCGAGAAACCGGTCTGGATCAATCAGCGGTATCTTCACCGACATCGGCGAGAGCAGCATCTGCATCCAGGTCTTTTTTCTGGTACGTTCCGCGCGCCGCAGGAGTTCGGCAAGGTCTGGCGTGACCTCGGATTGCAGAACGTCCGCCGAGTGAAGCTGCCCGAGCAGGCGCAACATTTCATCCTGGGTCGGCGCATCGTCACCAAACCGCAGCATTGCGCTATCCCAGATTTCCTGGACGGTGCGATAGCCGTCCATGAGTCCGATGACATAGTGCGACACCGGATTGAACCGGTGCATACGCCGCGATATCCGGTCCTCAAGCACGTACCAGCGCTCGCCACGATAATGGTGGCGATGGATCCGGACGTGACTCCGAAGCCGCGGACTCAGCTCCGCAATCCGGTACCAGGACGCGCTATACAGTTCGTCAGACATGGCTGCAGTGAGTACCGTGAATCGTGTGGTTCGTGAATGTCATAATTGCGTGACTGCGCGAATTGTCCTGAACCAGGCCCTCGATGAGCCCTCTTCTGCCGATCGTCTTACGAGTCACGGCATTCACGATGTTCACGACATTCACGGCGTTTACGGCAGCCATGACCAGACCCAGAGGCGCGCCCAGTCAGTGAGTGCATGGGTCCAGATCCAGACCAGCTTGCGCTCTTCAACAAGGATCTTTCCCACCCCTTCCATGCCAGGGCGTACCCGCGCCGCATTGTCGTCCAGGCGCGCTTCCACGCGAAAGACATTGCGCCCTTCCTCGGCAACGTTGATCGCCGTTATCTTTGTCACCGTTAAGGCGAAGCGCGAGTCCGGCATGGACGTAACGATCAGCTCGCCGGTCTGGCCCACCGCGACGTTGGCGAGATCGCGTTCGTCAACCTGAAGAATCACCCTGTAGCCCTCAAGAGGAGCGATCTCGAACAGCACCTGACCACGCTCCACGGGGGAACCCAGACTCTGGGACAAATCGCCGCTCACAATTGAACCATCGAAAGGGGCCACCAGCGCTATTCTGACGAACTGCTCTTCCAGTTGGTCGAGTTGCGCGCCGACCTGATCGAGCTGCGCGCTGACCATTTCTGCCTGGGTGCGGTCGTGATTGGCCAGCGCTTCGCGGTGCTGTTTGACGAATTGACCGCGCTGCCCGAGCAATCTGATCCGCTCGAGCCTCAGGTCGCGATCATCCAGGCGTGCGATCATTTCGCCGGCCTTTACCGTATCTCCGGCCCGGTAAAGGGCTTCCTTGACATAGCCGTTGAACGGCGCGCTGATCACGCGCTGAACTTCACCCTGCACGGAGGCATCGGCTGAAACACGATAGTCGCCAGTCGCGAAGTTGAAAAACAGGGCGAGGGCGAGGGTTCCCAGCGCGACCAGTTTCGCTACCGGATGCCCCGGACCGACCAGACGCCCCCACAGGTCGCGCACCGAGTGCCCAAAGTGGGCCAATAACCCGCGCTCGTTCGCGCGTTTCAGCTCGATTATCGGCCCGGCCACCGCGGCGACGGCCTCGCAAATCTCCACCGAGAGCGCGTCGAACTGAAAGCCGGGCGCACGTTCCAGTGTCAGCGCGCCGACCACTTCCCCCGCACTTTCCAACGGCAGGGTCAATGCGCTGCCCGCCTCCGATTCGCGCACCAGGTTTGCATGAGAGAGGGCAACAGTCTTGTGATTCGACGGCTCCATCGGGTAGACGACGGTGTCGCGCTGATCGATCGCCTCATGCATTGCGTCTTCGACCGCGCGCAGCAGATTGGCTTTTCGATCAAACTGGCCGGAATGGGACACGGCGCAGACCTTGACGCGCTCGCCCTTGAGCAAGCCTATGGTGACCCGGTCGCATCCGAGCTTGGCCGCAAGTTCCGTTGCGAATGCGGTTGCCCCGTCTTTGAGCCCCTTCTGCTCGATCAGGGACGACATCAGGTCAAGCGCCAGTTTGAGTCGGAGGTGGGTCGCCTCGTCCGGATCGGCACGCCTGCGCAGGAACACTTCCAGCCAGCCCGATCCCCACTGCAGATCGCGCATGGCCACCCGCAACTTTGCCTCGGACCGGTGCTCCAGGTCCATTCCGACCACGCCGCGAAGCTGACCGTCGATCCGCACCGGGTAGGCCAGTTGGCAGCGCGGTACCGCCGCATCAGAGGCCTCGGTCGCGGTCCCGGAATTGACTACACCGCGGCCCTCCTTGAGCGCGCGCTCGGTGATCTCGGCGAGGTGACTGCGATCCCGCTTGATGTCAGGATAGAAGGCGACCGGAGCCAGCGCCTTGGACCCGGGCTTTTGCAGTACCACGACCCCATCCGCGACTCCGCCGATGATCTGACACTGAATCGTGAGCCAGCTGCCGCAAAAATCCTCGACGGTACGCGCGTCGGCGAACTGCTTCCACGCCTGCTCGCGCCCCTGCCTTAACGCCAGATCAGCGGCCTGAGGAGCGATGCCCGCCTCGTGGATCTCTGGTTCTATCGAGCTCATCGTAACTTGGTCACGTCAGGTGAGTGTTTCAGGCAAGCCCGGTCTGCGCATGCGCCGCCAAACCCTTGACGTTCAGGAAAATCCAGAGGCCTCTGATTTGGTCATGCCGTCGCGCCCCTTCGCCGCGGTTCCGCAGGGGGCGGTGGTCAGGCATGACGTTACTTGCGACCCTTCGAATGTTCTTTCCTGTCGCCCGCCTTCGCCGTGCCGGCATCGCTCTTCTCCGCCGCAGCAGCCGCTCCAAGGCGGCCCGCCATTTCCGCAAAGTTGCGCATCGAATGTAGGTGCAGGTACAGCAATTCGAGCTCGTCCGTCTTCGCGAGTTCTGCGAGCTTATCGGCGGCCAGTGCCTTTACACGATCCCGGTTGACCGCCATGAATCCGCTTAGCGACAATTTCTCCCCGGAACCGAGGCTTGCCTGCGCGCGCATCGGCTCGAGGAGTTTCATTTCGACCAGTTTCCTGCAGAAGGCCTGGGTACGGCGGGACTCGATCTGGTACTGCTCCAGGAACTTGAGAACCTTGGCGACGTAGGGCGAAGGTTTCTTGTCGGCGCCGAACAGAGGCTCGCCGCGGCCGTTCTGGTTGAATCCCGAAAATGCCTCGTCGATACACAAGTTGAAGGTCTTGCCGTCCTCGGAAGTCGAGAACACGAACGGGTAGCGGCGCACGAACGCCGGCACGTACTTCGCCTTCCAGCCACCCTGCCCGGCAAGATACAAATTCTCATCGCTGCGCATGCCGAGAATGACGGCTGGTACGACAGCTTCCTCAGTACCGGCGAATACGATCGAATACTCCGACGCGGCGTTTGGAAACTCCACCGCCATCAGCGGTACCGAATTGACATGTTTGCTGAAGGCGTAATCGGTGCCGACTTCCACAGACCCCTGTCCGTGTCGTGCGTAAGACACAGGGGCAGCCGATTCATAGATGAGCATTTGCGCGGCCATTCGATCTCCTTAATTTCCGTCAATGTCGATCCCGCGCACCGGCGGGATTCTGAAACTGCATTTGGATTGCATCCGGACTCGAGGTTTGCATCGTCCGTAATGCCGACCTCAACTCTTCTCGGGTGCGGCTACGCCACCACCGGCCTGCGCGGCGGGCGCCTCCACGTTCAGAGGTCCGAAACGCTTCTCGTACTCCTTGACCACGCTGTCGAGCAGCATGCTCATGCGCTTTGCCGCATAAGGGCTGATGACGATGCGGTCGGTCAACTGGATAGTGACCTCTTTTTGGCCCCGATTCCAAGCCTGGTTCATGCCGAACAGCATCACCACCTCTTCGCGCGTGCTGGTGACATTGCACACATTGGCGTAGGAACTCTTCATGTTCGAATCGTCCCACTTGATCTTCGTCCCTTCCGCTCCCTTTGAAGGCGCAGTTTCAGCACTTTTTCCAACGGCCATACTTTTCTCCTCATCAGGTTTGCTGCGAAAGTGTATCCGTTTGATAGTTAAGCAGACTTTCGCAAAGTCTGCCAGTCGTCAATGTCCCAGTGCCCCGCCTTCCCTCGAAGTTGGCCGATCCGGAATCGTACGTCCCCGCAACCAGCCCGTGCGGGGGTTGGCGAGTCGGGTGCGGGCCAGGCTGGCGCTGCAGTTTGGCGGTGAGCCAGTCATCACGATACCAGAGGGGCGCGCGTCGGATCGTTGACGGGGGAACCGGGCTGGCTGACGACGCGGATATCGAACAAGTCTCCAACGCAATGCCGCAGGCGTTATGCCCGATCCGGGTCGACGATTTTGCCGCGAGTCGCCAGCGGCGACCGCACCGCTGGCGTTCAACCCCGACCGGAACCAGGGCTCACTGACTCATATATGGACTACTTCAGAGTGATTATTTTCCCTTCCCGTTCGCAGCCTTGCCATCCACAGGAGACGAGCCGCGCAAGGCCGCACCAAGGCTGTCGTATCCGTCGATCAGCAGTTGATCGTCGTCCTCATCGGCATCGAGCGACTTGTAGGCAAACTCGGCAAAGTTCGGCGCACTAACTTTGCCCCTGACCGTATCGAAGGGCGAAAGGCGCAGTGCCCAGTTCGCATCGTTACGCGATTGCCATTCGATTATCGCCAGAGAACCGGCACCCTGGAATGGCTCGGTTACCGCCGGCTGAGACCCCGCCTTGCGTTCCGCTGCAACACGGGCTTGGGCAGCCTCGAACTCCGCTGCCTGCGTCGCCAGCTTGAGCAACACGGCGTCGGTCACCGCCACGTCCGGATCACCGTCAAAATCAAGATTGTCGAGCAGGAAGCGCACGCCCGGGTCAAGCTCTTCATCCATCACTGCGTAACGAGCCGCATCGTCGTGGCTAAGGCCCAGCACGTGTCCGATCTCGTGCGTGAGCACCGTCAGCAGATCCATGCGGCCAAAGGCATTGCTCGACTTCACCGAACCGAGTACGCCCTGATCGAGACGAATCCGGAACTCGTCGTTACTCGCCGGAGACCCATCCACGAACCAGCCATGGCCGGCACCGTTCACATCCACCGTGATCATCGTGCCGTTGCTGCTGCCGACCTGCGCCCACGCCAGGTCGGAAATGCCGAACCGCACATCTCCCAGCATGGACACCCTGCCGTCATCGGCCCCGAGGGCCTCGACCCAAAGGCCGATTGCTGCGGCGCCGATAGACTCCAGTTCCTCCAGCGTAAGCTCGGCAACAGCCTCCGGATTGGATGTTGGCGTGGCCGAAACTGCGACCATGCTAGAACCCGCCGGGGCTGCGAAGGCGGGATCGTTGGTGCGAATGCGAACCGAATCGAACCCGCTTGAGCCGCCCTTGGCGAATACGCCGAACTCGCCGTCGACTACCGCGCTGTTGTAACCCCAGCTGCCGACCATCGCGCCGTTGACCGTGGCGCTGACCGACGCGCCCTTCATCACCAGGTTCAAGGTGTAATCCAGCGTAGGCTCGAGCGTGCGGGCGATGGCATGGTCGATCTGCAGGCCGCGCTTCGGATCGACGTGGCCGAACAGCAACTTGTCTCCGGCGACGTCGAGGGCAACGAACTTGAAGTCGTCATCGGCATAGCGATCGAAGATCACACCGCCGCTCTGGCCGCTGCGCAACTTCGCCTCGAGCTCCAGATAGGAACTGGTCTGCAGCGTCGCGCCGACATCCAGCACGCTCCACGCCAGGCTTTCGCCCGCCAGCGGCGCGCCTGTGTAGCGTCCGTCGGCCACCGACCAGATTCCCGAACGCGGCCCGGTGAAGAGCTGCGCCAGTCCGTCGTTGAAGTCCTCGGTGTAATCCAGCGTGATCTGCGGCGGCAGGACCTGCGCCTTGACGTTGTCGAATACCCCGCGCGCATTGTTGGAACCGACGCCGATCATTCCGCGATTGAGCCCCGCTGCCTCGCCGTCGACGATGCGCGCAGCGAACACATGACTGAAGGCGACCTTGTTGTTGATCATCACGGTGACATTGGTGCCGTTGATCGCGACCAGCATGTCGTAAAACTGGCCGGACTTGACCCCGCCCAGCACCGAAGACTGCCTGTCGTACTGCCAGCCCGAGGAATCGCGGCGGCCGACGACCAGCTTGTTGATCGACTCGTCGATTCCGGCGAACTTGAAGTCGGTCGGCGAGAAGTAGTCGAAGATGATGTAGGAGTTCGCCTTCCAGCCTGCGGTCGGCTTCTCCATGCTGATCTTCGCCGACACCTCGTAGTAGATCGGAAGGTAATTGTCGACATAGAACACCGCCGTGGCATCCTGGCCGAGCGAGGCGGCCGACACCTTCAGGCTGCCCTGGCTCACCTCCCACTTGCCGCTGTCCGGCGCGAAGCTGCTGAACAGGCCGTCATTGAAGTCGGCCGTGCGCAGCACGTCGCGCGCGCCGCCGGGGATGTTGCCCGGCTGCGGATCGGTGGGCCCGCCGGTCTGGTCCTGCCACAGACCATGGTCCTTCTGCGTGACCATGCCGATCTCGCCGTAAGGCTCGGCTTGCAGATGCGCGACGTTGCTGTAGCGGCTGCTGGAGCTCTGCGCGCCGATGTCGGTCAGCCGCGTGATGTCGGCGCCATCGCCCGCCGCCTGCGCCCACAGGAAGTCAAACAGGCCCGGCGGCACCTGGCGGCTGACCGTGGCGATGCCGAACGGCGCGAACGGCACGATGAAGGAGTTGAACTCACCCACCCAGTCGATCAGCCGGTCGCCGCCGGTGTTGCCGATCAGGATGTCCAGCCCGGCGCCGCCGACCACGCGGTCCTCGTACATGATGTGGGTGTCGGGTGTGTCGTTCTGGCTGGGCTGAATCTTCCTCGGGTTGCCGTCGCCAAAGTCGCCGGTGCCGGTGATGGTCAGCACGTCGTCGGCATTCAGCAGGTCGTTGCCCCAGCCGCCGTAGAGATGGTCGCGCCCGGTACCACCGACAATCCAGTCGTTGCCGTAGTCGCCGAAGATAGCATCGGCGCCGTCGTCGTACGCGTTGCCAAAGGTCAGCGGGGTGCCGCTCGGCGAGAACGACGTCGCGCCGTACACGATCCGGCCCTCGTCCGAGGCCTGGTTCAGGAAATAGTGCTTGGCCGGTGCCGCTCCCGACTTCCACACGCTGCCGTCGTCATGGAACATGATCGTGCGGCGCGGATCGTACTCGTCGTACAGATAGAACTCGCCGAGGCGGCTCTGCACCGGATTCGACGCATTCCACGGATTGGTGTCGGCGCCGAACAGCAGCACGTTGCCGGGATTGTACGGCCGCGAGAAGTCACTGCGTACCAGCCCGATGATGTCGCGCAGCTGGCCCTGCGCGTCGAGCTCGGAGCCTTGGATGCGAGGCGCATAGCTTTCCGCGAGCGCCTCGCCACCGGCGATAGCGTCGTCGCCGGCGCCGCCGTGGATAAAGTCGTCGCCCAGTCCGCCGAAGATGATGTCGTCGGCAAAGATCGGCGCGAACAGCGGATCGTCCGCGCCCGGGTTCAGGTCGAACGGCGTCAGGTCGACCGACTTCTTCAGCTTGCCGCCGATGTTGATCGTCTCGATCTGCACCTGTCCCGGCGTGTAGATCAGTTCGTTCAGCACGTTGCCCTGGCTGGTGCGGGTGTCGGGATCGGTCGGCAGCAGCGACGCCACGCCGTACAGCGTCTCGCCGTAGGTGGCCGAGTTGCGGCTTGTGAAGATGCGCCCGTCGTCGCCGACGATGCCGTCGATGCCGGTGCCGCCCGAAATCCAATCCCAGCCCCAGCCGCCGTAGATGTCGTCGTCTTGGGCATCACCGTAGGCCGCGTCGTGGCCGCCACCGAGGTAGACGACGTCATCGCCTGTTTCACCATGGACTTCGTCATGGCCGCCGATATCCAGTTTCGACCAGATGCCGAACATTTCGCGGAATTCCGGATCGCTCGGGTTCTCGAGCGAGAACAACTCGGGCTTGAAGTCCGGGCCGCCAGGCGTGTAGTCGAGCAACTGCACCCCGCGCACCACGATCTTCGTATTGGTGTCGTAATTGTCGTACTGGTAGCTGACATAGAGCGGATTGGCCGGATTGACCGACGGATTCACATCGATGCCGTTGATGCCGACGATGCGGACGATGTCGCCGTTGTCGCCGACGATGGTGTCGGCGTCGCGCGCATGCGCCTTGCTGACCGGCGTGCCGTCGGTCAGCAGCAGCTCGTCCACGCCGGTGGCCGCATTCACGCCGTTGTTGCGGTTGGCCTGGGTGCCGGCGCCGCCGAAGATGATGTCGTCGCTATCCGGACGATTGTTCGGGCTGGCCAGACTGAAGAAGCTCGAGCTGCCGCCGACGATGTCGTCCTGGCCGAGCCCTCCGAAGATCACATCACAGCCGCCGCCGCCTTCGATGTAGTCCTCGCCGTTACTTGCCGCCTCGAAGCTGCCGACCACGAACAGCGGCCCGACCGGGTCGCTCTCGTCGCCCGGCTTGCGCGCCGCGCCGGCATGATTCTGCGCCGCCACCGCGCTGGCGATCGCGCCGTCGCCCTGGATGATGTCATGGCCAAGCTGGCCAAAGAGCGTGTCATGGCCCGCGCCGCCGGCGATGTAATCGTTGCCGAAGCTACCGACGCCAACCAGACCCGCGTCGCGCTCGAAGGTATGCAGATCGGCGTAGTCAATCTGGTACTCCACCCACCATTGCGGACCGTTCGGATCGCGGTAATTGCGCGCAATGCCGTCGGTCAGCAGGCGGCCGCTGTTTTCGCCGTTGATCGGGTCGCCAGCGTAGGCCGGCGCTGCGTTCGATGCAGCGGCGAAGTCGGTACGCCCGTACATCAGCGCACCCTTGAGCGTCTGGAAGCGCGCATTCCTGATGTCGTCCAGCAGTTGGCCATCGTCGCCACCCGTGCGCGTCAGGAAGACGTTGTCGCCGAAGATCAGGTCGTCGCCTTCCCTGCCGTCGATCATGTCGTGGCCGGCGCCGCCGATCAGGATGTCGGCGGTATCGGAGCCCAAGATCGTGTCGTCGCCACCGTTCTGCAGTTCGACCGAGTTAATTGCCAGCACCGAGTCGAGTGTGGTGGTCTGGATCTTCTGCTGCAGTACCGGCGGCAGATTCGGGTCGTCCACGTACTGCAACACTACGCCGTGATCGCCAAAGATGATGTTGGGCAGATCCAGGTTGTTGCTGCCATTGCCGTCCAGGAAGTCGCGGCCCGCCGCCATGTCGTCGCGCATCGGCGTGCCGACCTTGACCGGCTTGAAGGTCTGGTCGCTGGCGCCGAGTCTCGGGTCGATGGTCGGTGCCGGGCTGGCGTCCACGGTCGGGATCGTCAGAGCACGCGTCAAGATGTTGACGTTGACGCCGCTGTCGCCGTAGATGTGGTCGCTGCCGCCCTGGCCGTAGATCGTGTCGTCACCCGAGCCGCCGGCCAGGTGGTCGCCCGCCTGGCTGCCGTAGATGAGGTCGTTGCCCATGCCGCCGTACGCGGTGAGGCCCACGCTCGGCAATTGCATGTTGGCCTTGAGTGTGCCGTCGACGTTGTAGTGATTCGTGAACAAACCGCGCGCGTCGATGATGTCGTTGCCGGCATAGAGGTACGGATTGGCCAGCGGGAACACGAACTCGTTGTCCTCGTTCTGGTCGTCCGGCAGGTACGCGAACGGGTCGAACGGCTTGGCGCCGAACTCCTGCCCGAGCCGGTCGTAGGAATGGCCGGAATACCACGCACCGTCCTGGCTGGTGTCGCCGTAGATGACGAGCGGGCTGTTCGGCCCGGCCAGCACGCTGTTGGCCGGGGCGCCCGCCTTCAAGCCGACGACGAAGTGGTCGCCGCCGATCTGCGGGCCCGAGTCCTTCTTGGTGTCGATGCGGTAGACGTTGATCAGGCTGCCGTCTTCGATCACGCAGTCCTGGATCGCGGTGCCGCTCAGCACCAGGCTGAGCTCGGTGACAGAGGCCACCGTGAAGCCGCCCGGCAGGCCGTCGATGTAGACCACCTGACCGGCCGCGAAGCCTTCGGCGAGCCAGTTGCCGGTAGCGCGGGTCAGGGTATCGACGAACAGGGTGGCCGCGATCTGGACCTCGACGCGTTGCGGGATCGAGCGGTGCAGGTCGGTGCTGCTGATCGTTTCGGTGCCGAAACTGGCGCCCGAGAGGATCATGACGGAACCCTTGCCCCAGGTCGCGAACTGACCGGCCGGCGTGGTGACACCGTAAGCGCTGGTATCGCCGAAGCCCAGGATCGTGCGCGTCTCGCCTTCGTTGCCGAGCTGGATCAGCTGGCCAGCCTTGTAGCCGTCATCCTGCCAGCTGCGTCCATCCATGCGTGTCAGCACGTTCTGGCCGCTGACGGTCTTGGTCTGATAGTCGCCAAGAGTCTGCACCGGCAGGTTGCCACCGCCATGCAGCACGGTCAGCGAGCCGTGCGCGCCCTGGACCCAGATGTTCTTGGTGACGCCGGTGGCGCTGGCGATCGGTGTGCCCAGCACCTCCATCTTGGTGCCGTCGATCTTCAGCACGCGGTAGGTCGGCGCGTCGCCAAAGCTGCCTTCGGCCGTGAGGCTGCCGCCGATGTGGATCAGGTGGCCTTCGAGGAAGCCTTGCGCGCCCCAGTTCTTGCCGTCGGTGCGCGTGAGGATGCCGCCGGTGGTGGTGTAAGCCACGCTGTACGGCACCAGATCCAGCACCTGCTTGTCGACCGCGACGATCTTGCGGTCGGCGGTGAAGTTCGCTCCGAAAGTCGCGCCAGCCACCGGCAACAGCCGGAGGATCGAGTTGTCGTTCGGGTTGCGCAGGAAGCCGCCCAAGCCGTCCGAAACGGGCAGGCCATTGCCGTCGCGGTAGACATCGTCCTCGACGGAGACCACGGTCCAGCTGCCGGTCAGGCCCTGGATGGTGACCGTCTGGCCGGGCAGGAAGCCCTCGGCCTTCCAGTCGAAGCCGGCGCGGCGGATGGTCGGATTGGCGTTGTAGGCATCGCCCGCAAGCGTGCCCGCGTTGTAGAAACTGAACGTGTTCTGCGCCGAGACGAACGGTGCCGGGTCGAGCGTGCCGTTGACGTCCATGTAGTCATTGCCCTGGCCGAGCATGACATTGACGACCTCGATCGTGCTCTGGCTCACGTCGGTGCCCACGCTGGACGAGCCGTAGTTCACCTTGCCGAAGCTGATGCCGCCAGGAACAGTGATTGTCGTGGAGTTCGCTGCACCTTCGCCGAACAGCGGGCCGGACAGGTTCTTGAACACCAGGTCGTTGGCCATGCCGAAGCCGCGCAGCGTGGTCTGCGACATCACGCCCTTGGTATCCGCCAGGCTGGAGTCGTTGAAGATGTTCAGCACGTCGATCTGCTGGCTCTCCGGCGGCTGCGCGCCTATGGCGATCAGGAAGGTGTCCTTCTCGCCGGGCAGTTTGACGCCGTTGGTCAACGAGCGATCGGCACCGGCCGGTCCGCCTTCCACCGCCAGCGGGCCGCGCAGCTTGGACAGCAGGTGCGTGGAGACCGGGAAGATCTTCACGCCGTCGCGCATCGGCGGGATGATGTAGTTGACGTCGGCCGCCAATTCGACGGTCTGCTGAACGTGGTAGTCGGCCGAGGTGAAGTTCACCTGCGGTGCGATGCGCACTACCGTCACGGTATCCGGCGTCGCATCACCCAGCCAAGTAGCGCTCAGGTCCTGGACGACACCGTCGATCTGCACGTTGATGAGCTGCAGTTTGTCGTCCTGGCTGTCGTTGTCGCCGCGGATCAGCTGGATCTTGGCCTCGATGTCGGGTTTGCCGCTACTGGAAATGCGCACCCACATGCCTTCGAGGAAGCCGTCGGCCAGCCAACCTTCCTGTTTGCCGTCCAGATTGCGGTCGATGAACTGGCCCGCGAACAGCTGCGGATCGGTCACCTGGCCGAAGCTCACGGTGCCGGTGAAGATGGTGTTCTCGGCCAGGTCGCTCAACACGATCGGGTCGGCAGAGGCGCCACTGGTCGCCCACGCCGTGGTGGCCGTCAGCACGATGGTCTTGCCATTGGCCGAGATCGACTTGATCTGGTAGTCGCCGTCGTTGCCGAAGTTGCCGCCGACACGGATGCGCTGGCCGTCCACTGGAACGAACTCGCTCAGGCTGACGGCCTGGCTCGGTGTTCCATTGAGCGCCCAGGACCCCGCACTCTGGGTCAGCACGATCTGGTTCACGCTGACCGATTGCACCGTGTAGTCGTTGTTGTTGACGTCGAAACCGCCTGTCGACGGCGCACTGACGCGGATCTTTTCGCCGGCCACGAAGCCGAGTGCGCCCAAGCCGGCGCCATTGAGCGCCAGCTTGCCACCCGCGATGACGAAGTTCACCGTGCCGTTGAACACCTCGTTCGCCGCCTCGCTAGCGCCGAAGAAGCCTTCGTCGATGAAGTTGCCGAGGTCGGAGCCCACGCCGCGCGTGACCGTCCGGTTCGTGCCGTCGAAGCCGAACACGACGTTGCCATTGAACATCTGCGTGGCCTGCAGGCCACCGATAACGGCATAGTCGTTCGGCGTGATGACGGTGCTGCCGATCTTGACCACGTCGGCCAGGCCGTCGGTCAGCACAGCCACCCTCACCGAATCGTCCGGCTCACGCGTGAGGCGGATCGTGTAGGTGTCGTTCTGGCCCGTCGGCGGAGTGCCGGGGATCAGTTGCGTGCCGGTACCGCTCTCGAGCACGACTGCGCCAGAGGTCTCGTTGTCGATCACCTCGACGTCAAGCAGTTGCAGGCCCGAACGCAGGTTCGGGAAGACGTAGGTGGTGTCGGTGGTTCCGGCATTGCGTTCGAACTCGACCACGGCGATCTGGGCGTCCTCGCGCACGAAGTCCTCGCGCGCCTGGACGCCGACGCGGATCGGCGAGTTCCAGTTGCTGTCGTTGAAGACGACCTGGCCAACGACCACGCGGTCGTTGATCGCGTCGTAGGTCGGGCTGGCGAAGATCGTCAGACGGCTGTCCGAGAAGAGGTTGGCGAACTGGATCGCTTTGTCGGCGAAGTCGTTCAGCACGATGTCGACCTTGACCACCGTGCCCGTGGCCGGCGCCTTGGCCAGGCTGAGTCGGATCTCGTCGTTCAGCTGGGTGATGCTGGTGCCTTCGATGACGAGCGTGCGCCCGTCCTCGTTACCGGCCGCATCCACCTGCTTGACGAACATGCCCGGGGTGTCGTTGTCGTGCACCGTCACCTCGACGTTGCGCACGTCGATGGCGTCGTACTTCGCGACGTTGGAAATCACGGAGTGCTGGATCACGGTGACGCGCTCGCCTTCGGAGCGCTGGTCGTCGGGGGCGAAGACGTAGACAGTCTGAGCATTGCTCCAGTTGTCCTTGTCGAACCTGAGCGTAATGGCGCGGTTTGCGACCGGCGTGAGCACGCCGTTGATCCAGACAGACCGCTGGAAGTCGCTGTTGGTGACCGAAGCACCCGGGTCGCTCGAGGACAGCCAGATCGAATCGCCCAGCTCATCGGCGAGGACACCGGCCGGAAGATCGGGGTTGAGGTTGTAGGGAAGTCCTGTGGCCGGGTTGAGCGTGCGCTCCTCCTGCGGCGAACGCGCGGCGGAGACGGTCACGTAGACCACCTGGCTGCCAGTGAGCGCTTCGGCCAGGCGCACCGTGTAGAAGTCGGCGTACTGGTTGGCCGCCAGCGATTCCTCGCCTACGACCGTGCGGCCCTGGCTGGTATCGCCCGTGGCCTCCTGGTTGATGACCACAAGGCCTTCGCCGTTGCGCGCCACGTTGTAGTCGAAGCCGTCGACTACGAGCCCGTTGTAGAGCGGATCATCCGACGTGACAAGGTGGTCCACCGCGCCCGAGGCACCCTCGAGTTCGCGGGTGACAATGTCCTCGACCACGTCGCCGCCGACGTTGATGGTGTCGGAGCCCAGGCCGCCGATGACGCGGTAGGCCACGCCGAATGCGGTGGAAAGCACGAAGAACTCGTCGTCGCCCTCCAGGCCATCGACCTCGACGACCTCCATGTTGCTGTAGCGCACGTTCAGGCCGGCGCCGAAGATACCGTCCTTACGAATGACGATGTCGTCGGCGAACTCGGTGCCCAGGATCACCAGCTTGTCGAAGCCGGTGCCGCCGTCCACCGAAACCGGCGCGTTAACGTTGTAGCGCACCTCGTCCTGCCCGCCGCCGGTGCGGATGTCGGGCGCCTGGGCGACCGAGAAGCCCAGGCCGATCTGCGGCGACGCGACGCCCTTGCTGTCGAGCACGATGACGTCGTCGGTGACGGTCTTCGTCAGGCTCAGGTCGAGGTAGTTGATGCCACCATCGTTGTTGATGTCGAAGGTCGTCGCCCCGCTCAGAGCCAACTGGGCCTTGAGTGCTGTACGCCAGGCCGCGTTGATGGTTACGGTTTGTCCGACCACATTGCCAGGCACGAGTGCATCGACAACCTGGCTCAGCGTGAACAAGGGGTTGTTGACGCGAATCTCCTCAAGCGCCTTGAGCACCGCGACGCCTGCGTCGAGATCGGCCTTGTCGGTCGCTACGTCACCATTCCAGTTGAAGTCGGTCGTCGCGGCGAGCGCGAAGGCGCGCACGATGAACAGGTCGTTGTCGTCGTCGCCTTCCAGGCGCAGCTCGGCTTGGTTGGAATAGACGCGGAAGGTGTCGTTGCCCGAGCCGCCCTGCACCACCATTGGTGCCGAGATGCCCTGCGACAGCCAGCCGCGCGTGGTGGCCACCAGATTCGGGAACACGTCCTGTGGCAGCAGGTTGCCCTCGGCGATGTTGCGCTTCTCGCCGAAGATCTGGCCGATCTGGAACGTGTCGTCGCCGGCGCCGCCGTCGAGCGTGACCGTCACGGTCGCGTCGTCGGAGAAGAAGGCGTCGTTGCCGCCACGGCCTTCGACCGTCAGCCGGCCGTTCAGCCCGGTGTCGTAGTTGATGCGCTCGACTTCAGGGCTGTCCTCGTTGAACTGCACCACGTCCTGGTACTCGCCCAGGGTGCCGTGCAGCAGCGCGACGAAGCCCGGACGGTCGGCGGTTTCGTTCGGCAGGAAGGCCGACGCACGCAGCAGGAAGATGTCGTCGGTCGTGCCGCCGCTCGCGCTGTCCTTGCCATAGATCGTCAGCTCGTCGACGCCGTCGTGCTCATCGCCTGTGTCGAGCACGTTGATGATGTAGTTGCGGTTGTCCACGCCGTTGGAGCCGAGCGTGTAGACCTCGTAGCTGTCGGTGTCGGCCTGGCCGTCGAGCGTCAGCGTGTGCTCTGCGTTCTGGCGGCCCAGGTTGGTGAGGTCTGATCCGTAGGCTGAGTTGGCGTCGTTGGGATTGCTCAGCATCGACGGCGACGTGACCGTCGCGGTGTCCTGCAAGAAGTAGACGAGGAATTTGTCCTCGCCGTCGTTGTCGCTCGCCAGGACGGCCGTGCCCTGCGAGCCGTAGGTGCGGGTCTTCGACCCGAGGAAGATGTAGCCGTTGCTGTTCTGCGCGGTGCTGCCGGCGCTGCCGGTCGCGTCGCCGAACTGGATGGTGTCGGCATCGTCATTGCCGAAGATGCGCGTCATCACGCTGCCGGGGGCGGTGTAGGTCGGGATGGCGGTGCCCATTGCCGGGTTTCCGCCCGTCTGCTGGCCTGCCGTGACGTTGGCATTGGCGATGATCCGGCCACGCAGGATCATCGTCGAGCCGAAGTACTCGTCGGGATCGGTTGCGCTGAGCACGCCATCGGTCGCGTTGGCATCGCCATAGATGCTGATCGAACCCCTGGCAAGCACGTCGGCGTTGGCGTCGAACTCAATGTCGTCGCCCACGTACAGCGTGATCGAGCCGCCCTCGGCAAAGATGGTGCCGCGGGCAATGGTCCGGTCGGCGTCGGTCTGCACGGCCGGAAGCCGCGTGTTGCTCTCGGCAAAACGCGCGCTGCCGCTGTCGATCAGCTCCAGGTCTTCATCACTCGACTCGGGGCTCGTGTTGTCACTGGCGCCGCCGGTGTCGCGCACCGTCAGGCGGATGTCGCCGGTGTAGGTGTGCGCCAGCACCAGGCGCAGGTCCTGGTCGGTCTCGGTCAGGTAGATGTTGGCCGTTGCTTCGAGGGCCACGTCGTCGTCATTGAAGACGTTCAGGCTGAGCCCTTGCGTCGAGCCACGGCGGGAGTCGATCTCGAGGTCGTTGCCGAACTCGCCAATGCTGGCGCCGGCGCCGTTGGCGTCGAGGTCGATCGCCTGGCCGAGCACGTCGGCCACGGTGTCGTTCTCGCCGTCGAGGATCGACCCGGCCACGGTGCGCAGCGACACGTTTTCGAGCGAGTGGACGATGGCAACCGGGAGCTTGCCGGTCAGCTCGTCGATGAAGATGCCGGCATGCGTGGCCGCCGCGACGTTGTTGTCGTAGGCGTACAGCATCCCCGCCGTCGCGCCGTTGTTGCGGTCGACGTTGATTTCCAGGAAGTCGTCGGACGCACCGATGCCGCCTGCCGTCTGCGGCGTCTCGCCCACGTTCGCGCCGCTGTACATGTAGATGTTGCCGCCCGAGACGTCCACCCTCGCCGCGGCACCGACATCGATGTCGGCGTCGACGATACGGCCGCCGGCGTACAGCGTCACGTCGGCGCCGGTGGAGTTGATGTGACCGGCCAGCAGGTCGCCCGCCAGCTCGGTCACGGTGATCGTGCCGTTGGTGGTGATCCAGATCTGCTCGACTTCGGTGTCGGGCTGCTTGCCCGCCCAATCCACGTCGGTGTTGATCACGATGTTGACGACGGTATCCGGCGCGTCGGCGCTCACCGTTGCACCGTACGGTGAACCAGCGATGGAGGTGGTCGAGTAAGTGCGGTTTTCGGCCCCCGTGTAGCTGTCAGTGCCATTCACGTGACCGATGTCGATGTCGTCACCGGCCCGCACGTCGGAGAACGTGTAGGTGGACGTGACCTCGTCGTAGTCCGTTCCGTAGGTGCGGCGGATGAAGTCGTATTGCTCGGCGCCAAACTCGTCCGGGCTGAAATGGTCGAAGTACCCGCCCGAACGGTTGGGGCTGTTGAAGGTGATGCCCAGGCCTGTAATGTTCGTCGGCAGCGGCAGTGTGACGGTGCCGGGAAGCGGCGGCTCGATTGTCCTGACCGTGACGCCCTCAATGGTCGACAGGTTCGCCCCGGCACGAGAGTCGTTCACGACCACGTCTACGTCATCACCGGCCCGGATGCGGTCGATCGTGACCGCAAGGCTGCTCGCCGCCGGGTTTTGCGACCGGTCGTGGAGCGCGATGTCCAGCACCGCATCGCCTCCCGCATCTGCGGTCAGCTGGACTTGCTTCAGCGTCGGCGTCTCGCCGCGCTCGGTTGCATGCATGATGCGAACCAGTTCCACCATCAGCGCGCTGCGCACGCCGGAGGCGGCCGAAGCGCTCTGGTTGCCGATGTCGCCCGTGGCATCGAGGTCCAGCGTGTTGGTGCGGATGAGGCCTTCGTCGTAGATCGCCGAAATCATAGCGGCCTGTTGCGCCACCAGATCGCGCTCGTCTACGCGAATGTTGCCGCGCTGGTTCTCCACCGTGGTGAAGCCAATCGTGTTCTCGATCCCGCCGAGCAGGATGATGTCGCTGTCCCCGTTCGTCCCTGCGGTGCGATTGCGGATTTCGACCTCTGTCTGCGGGTAGAACAGGTTAAGGTCGAATTCAAACGTGGAACCCACGGTGTCGGGGTCGAGCGAGACATTGTTGTTGGTATTGTCAGCGCCGGAGAACTTGATGTCGTCGACGATGATATCGACCACCGCCGCGCCGTCGCTGGTGTCGATGTGATTGATCACCAGGTCGAACTCGGAATCGTTGATGATCTTGACGTAATCCCAGGTCCGCTGGCTCTCGATCAGCCCATGGTTGCCCCAGATCACGCCCTCTTGCGCACCCGCAATCTCGTTTGCATAGAACGTCGCGCGGCCCGCCTCGTCATAGATGATGTCGTCGAGGATGACCTGCGGGTTGCTCACGTATGCAGCGAGCGTATCGCCGACATCCTTACCGGCGTTGACCCCGAGGAACTCGATGTTGGTCAATTTGGTGATAACGCCGTTCGCGTCGATTTCCAGTTCCGGATTGGGTTCGCCAATCAGATAGACATGTGACTCCCAGAAGATGTGGCGATCGGTGGTGCGCGTGCCTGGACCATCGCTTGAGCCGCCCCGCTTCGGCCCGATGAAAGCGCCGCCCTTGCGGACCGACGCGTCATGGCGGATGTTGTCGCCCGGCGTGGTCGCATTCACCGTAAGCTCGGACGTCCTGAGCACGGCTTCCCACATGCCTTCGATCTTGGCAAGGGTGTTCAGAGAGACATCCGCGTCGGTGCGCGTATCACCGGCAAAGGCGTAGAGACTGGTATCCCCGCGCGCATAGTTGTCGATCTCGGATATGGTGGCGTCGATCAGAATCGACTCATTGCCTTGAATGTAGGCGCCATGGTTCAGTATGACTTCACTGTCCCCCTTGACGACGGTGTCGGCATCAGCGTACGCGCCGCCGCCAGCACCGCCGACGTCGGTCTCGGCATAGGCACGAGCCTTGAGCTTGTCGAAATCGGATTGGATCGTGACGTTGGTCCCGATCAGATCCGCGGCACCCTGGATCGTGATTCGGTTCACCCCGGGCGACTGTGAGTCCGGCGCATTACTGTCATCGTCACTACCGAGCCGCCTCGCGTCTCGGTCACTGTTCCCGACGTATGCTACGGAATTGGCCGACGCTCCAGCCCCCAGTCCACCCGCAACCATTTCGGATTCGGCAATCGCAATTTCGGTCGCACCGCTGCGGATGTTGATCACGGTGCCTGCTGTCAGGTTGCCGTTGATGAAGGTCTCGTGTTCGAAGTTCAGGTCGGAACGGGAGTCACCGTTTCCGCCGGCGAAAATGCCGCCATTGCTGGACTCGGAGAAGGTGTCGACCTTCGAATAGGCGACCACCCCGACGTCGATCCCAAACAGCGCTTCGATGTTCGCGTTGGATCCAATCGATAGATTCGTATAGTGCGTACCCCGAGCGTCAGCCTCGGCATTACCAACCGATATTCCGCCTCCACCCGCACCATCGGCCACCGCGCTCACGCCGAGCGAGCTGCTGATTCCGATGATCACGCCATAGCCATCCACGTTGCTTCCGGCGGCAAACAGGTTCGCTCCGCTGGCGATTGTCAGATTGGTGTCGACCGTCTGATCGGCCTGCGTATCGGCACTGCCGATCTGGATCCCACCACCACCGACTCCTGTGGCGGTAGAGCTGACCGTGCCGTCGCCCGAGGGGGCGCCGGCAAATCCCTTGGCACCACCGATGCCGTTGAACGACCCCGGCAGCGATCCGGTCAGATCTACAACCAGGTACTGGTTGTCTCCCCCGGCCTGGTTTTTGAGGTCTTCGCCTTCGACCACGAACTTGTGGACTCCGCCCGAACCGCTGCCGAGACCGGTAATTGCCGTACCGTTGTACGAGTTGGCGAGCTGGAAGCTGCCGGCCGAGCGGTTTACGACGAAATAGACCTGCCCATCAGTCAGGCCGCTTATGGCTTCGTTTTCCACCTCGCGCAGCGAGTGAACCGTGGCCAGGGACGTGCTGTTGAAAACAAGGTTAAAAGAAGACGGCGGGACGAAGAAATCGTCCGCAGTTTCATCACCATTGCCGGGATCACCATCATTCACCGTCCCGTTATTGTCGATGTACCCGGTTGCCGCGCTCAGTGACGAGGCCAGGCGAATGTAATTGGGATCGAAGGCGAAGGTGCCGTCGAGCTGCATCGCCCCACCATTTGCAACGTAGTAGGTCGTTCCGTTCACCAGGCGTCCGCCGCCGATGTAGTCGATGCCGTCCCCGTCGGTACGGTAAACAACCGCATCCCCCAGGGAGAACCCGTGGCTTGGAATGTTGATGCGGTCGCGAAGGTTAGCATTCCCTTCCTCCGAAACGGCTCCGTTGGCCGTGTCGATCGAAGCATCGACCAGGTTCGCACCGAAAGTCTTCGGCGGATCCAGGCGATAGATCACAGGTTGAGTCGCATCGCTGAACGTGTTGGACGCGTTGATCGTGTCGCCGCCGGTCACATTTCCACGATTGAATGTTGCGGTGTCGCCATAGTCGGATGTGGCAACCAGCCGGATTCGATCCGCGTCCACTACCGTCACCCGGTATCTTTGACCATTGTTCAGGCCATCGATTGTGAAGCCCGAATTTGAGTGATAAAAGACGCTATCCCCGGTTTCGAATGTATGGCCCGCGATGAAGATCGTATCGTTGCTCGTGCTGACGTTACTCCCCGAGAACACCTCACCGAGATACACCGCATTCGGCGTCTTGGTGATGACGGAGTACTGACGTCCATCTGTCAGGCCGCCCTGGGTTGCGTCTTCGACGCTCGCCACATAGCTGATGGTCGCACCCGTCGAGAGCAATGTCTGCAGCCCGAAGTCGATGAAGTTGTTTTCGCCGGGGCTCTGCGCGCCCAGTCCCGGGTTGCTCGTATCGACAGATTGAATGGATCCATCGGAGACGGCCTGCGGCGCCGCTCCATGGTTGGCGGTAAGACTCAGTGTGGTGCCAGCCGACACGTTATGCGCCGCGCCCACATCCAGGGTGACCTGGCCGAGCGACCGCGAGCGCGGATTGATCGCACTCACATTGATTCCGCCACCCCCTCCGGCGCGGGACTTGGAATCCGCATCCGTGATCAGGTTGGCTGATACGCCGACAGCGCCGGCAACATCGATATCGGTTTGGCCATTCGCGAAGTTGAGCGTCAGGTCTGTGTCCGTTTCCGCCTTGACCGTGCCGTCCGCACCGACGTTGACTGCTCCACCGCTCGTGACACCAAATGTGGCCTCAGACGCGGCAAAGGTCTGAGCCGTAATGTTGAGATTGTTGGTCTGGTCGCCATCGCCGTCATCGACATCGGCGTAAAAGGACAGCGTGCTCGAACCCAGCGCCGTGGCGAGGGCATTGCCAGTCGAGACAGAAATTACTCCGCCGCCGGCTCTCGAGAAGGCCGCGTAGGCCGTATTCGAGTGGAAGGCCGAGACGTTCACGTCACCGCCATCGGTTGTCAGCGTCGTACCCGCAGAAACCAGAACGTCCATCGTGGAGTTCGCGTCCACATCGACGGTGCCAGTGGACACAGTCAGTAAGCCGCCACCGGCGCTTCCGGCGCTTCCGATCGCACCCCGGCCGTTGGCGCTTCCGTCATCCTGACCGACGAAGGATTGCGCCGTCTCGTCGTAGTTGAGGTAAGCACCGATGTTGATATCGTCGGCCGCGCTGATGGATCCTGCAGTGCCGATCGTCAGATCCGCCGAGCTGTTGAAAGCGACCGTCGCATTGCTTGAACTGACGTCCACGGTCGCACCCGACGTACTGGTCGCCGCACCGCGCGCCTGGCCGTCAAGGTTGATTACAAAGTCGAAATCTCCGCTCTGCACATCGATCG
>JBKJUC010000114.1:0-13218 GCA_046590325.1 Burkholderiales bacterium
GGGCGATGTGCACGACATCGGCAAGAACATCGTGTCCGTGGTGCTCCAGTGCAACAACTTCGACGTGGTGAACCTTGGCGTCATGGTGCCTGCCGAAAAAATCCTCCGCATTGCGCGCGAAGAGAACGCCGACATCATCGGCCTGTCCGGCCTGATCACGCCTTCGCTCGAGGAAATGGCGCACGTCGCCAGGGAAATGGAGCGCCAGGGATTCACGCTGCCGCTGCTCATCGGTGGTGCCACGACATCGCGCGTCCACACCGCGGTGAAAATCGAGCCCAACTATTCAGGTCCGACGGTGTGGGTGCCGGATGCATCGCGCTCGGTCGGTGTCTGCACCAGCCTGATCTCGAAGGAAATCCGCGAGGACTACGTGCGCAAGGTCAGGGAAGAAATGGAGAAGACCCGCAGCCAGCACAAGGGAAAGAAAGGCCAGGGCCCGCACTACCCGATCGCGCAGGCGCGCCAGCATGGGCTGCAGACCGACTGGAGCGCCTATGTGCCGCCGGTACCGAAGCTCATCGGCCTCAGGGCGTTCAAGGATTACCCGCTCGGCGAAATTGCGAAGGTCATCGACTGGACGCCGTTCTTCCAGACCTGGGAACTGGCCGGGCGCTATCCGAAGATCCTGCAGGACAAGGTCGTAGGCGAAGCGGCGCGCAACCTGTTCGACGATGCACGGGAAATGCTGGCCCGGATCATTTCCGGAAAATGGCTGGGCGCCGCTGCGGTGATCGGCCTTTTTCCTGCGAACAGCGTTGGTGACGACGTCGAGGTTTACACCGACGAGTCACGCGGCAGGCTGGCGGCCACCTTCCATTTCCTGCGCCAGCAGATGGTCAAGCCTCAAGACAAACCGAACCTGTGCCTTGCCGACATGGTGGCGCCGAAGGACTCCGGCGCCCGCGATTACATCGGTGCCTTTGCGGTGACCGCCGGCATCGGCATCGACGAGCGGGTGGCGGCCTACGAAGCCAGGCACGACGATTACAACGCGATCATGCTCAAGGCCCTGGCAGACCGCCTGGCCGAAGCCTTTGCGGAACTGATGCACCAGCGCGTGCGGCGCGAGTTCTGGGGCTATGCTGCCGAAGAGGCCCTGGGCGTCGACGATCTGATCGACGAGAAGTACCGCGGCATCCGTCCCGCGCCCGGTTATCCCGCGTGTCCGGAGCATACAGAAAAGGGGTTGCTGTTCGATCTGCTGGGCGCGCCGCAGGCGGCGGGCATCACATTGACCGAATCCTTCGCCATGCTGCCGACTGCCGCGGTCAGCGGCTTCTACTTCTCACATCCGCAATCGCAGTATTTCGCCGTCGCGAAAATCGACCGCGACCAGGTGGAAGACTATGCCCGCCGCAAGGGCATGAGCCTGCCGGAAGCCGAACGCTGGCTGGCACCTAACCTGTCGTATGAACCTGGCGCGGCCCTTGCCGCCTGAGCGCGGACCTTCCACCTGAACTTCCTTGCGCGTCGTGGCTCGAATGCGCATGTGGCATGCTGTCTGCGGGGATAGTGCATATGTGGCGTGAAGCTTGTGGCTTGACCAGGCGGATCCTGCGCGGAATCGCGATGGGGCTGTTGTCGGTCGTCTGCGTCGCGCAGGCCGCCGAACCGCAACGTCTGCACAAGTACTCGATCACGATCGACCCTGAACTTACCGTCCTCAACGTGCGCGCCTGTTTCGATGGCAAACCGCCGGCAGAACTCGTCGCTGAATCGCTCGACGCGCCCCTTGCGCTGATAGAGGCCCGGGTGGAGGGCAGCCGCAGGATCATCGAGCCCAGCGGTTCGATCAGCCTGCGCCACGTGCCCGACAATGGCTGCCTCCTCTACTCGGTGAATGTATCGAAACCGATTCGCCTGCACGATCGCACCGACGGCAAGATCCGCCGCCTGGGAAAGGACCTGCTGACTTCAATCGGCCTGTGGCTGTGGCGCCCCGCCGACCTGGCGGACAACGAGGACGTCGAGATCAGTTTTCTGCTGCAGGACGGCCTGGCGGTTTCCGCGCCCTGGAAGCCGCTGGCAATGCTGGCGGACCGCGCGGTATTCCGTCTCGGGCACGCGCCCCACGATGAGCCCGCGTATGTTGCATTCGGCCGCTTCCGGGAGCGAGAGGTTGCGGTGGGCAGCTCCAGAGTGCGGCTTGCGGTCCTGGAAGGGTCACCACCGGTTTCCGCCGGGGAAATGCAGGCTTGGATAACCGATGCCGCGCAGATCGTATCCGGACTGTATGGCCGCTTCCCTCTGGCCCAGGTGCAGGTTCTCGTGGTGCCGGATGCGCGCGGGTCCGAACCGACTCCGTGGGCACACGTCGTGCGGGGGGGCGCGCCGGCCGTGCATTTCTTCATCAACCAGCGCCGGCCCATCCACGAGTTCTACGACGACTGGACGGCGGTTCACGAGTTCTCGCACCTGCTGCTGCCCCTGGTCAATCGCGACGATGCCTGGTTGTACGAGGGCGTGGCGACCTACTACCAGAACGTGTTGCGCGCCCGCGCCGGACGAATCTCGGCGCGCGATGCCTGGGCCATGATGCACGCTGGATTCCAGCGCGGGCGAGACGACGCGACTGGCATGACGCTGGCGCAAGCCACCGAGAGCATGTACCGCAGCGGCGCCTATATGCGCGTCTACTGGGAGGGCACGGCGATCATGTTGATGGCGGACGTGCGGCTGCGGCAGATGACAGCGGGCAAGCAGTCGCTGGATACTGCGCTGGCGGCCCTCAACGAATGCTGCAGTTCGCCGGAACGTGCGTGGAGCGCGCGTGACCTGCTGGGTAAGCTCGACGAGATCACCGGAACGCGGGTGTTTCGAGACCTCTACGACAGGCACGTTGCTTCGATGGATTTCCCTGAACTGGGATCGACCTACCGCGCGCTTGGACTGTCGACGGGGGCTGGCGGAATCGAATTGTCCGAAGACGAACGGGAACGCGGGTTGCGCGAGGCGATCATGGAAACCGGCGTACTGACAGTCGGCGAAACACCGGCGCAATAGACATGATTGACGCATTGCTTGCCTACCTCCATTACACCGCAATGGTCCTGATCGCGGTATTCCTGGTTATTGAATACCAGACCTGCAGGCCCGGGCTGACGCCGCAGCGCATCCGCTACCTGGCCCGAGTCGATCTGTTCTACATGTTGGCGGCAATCCTGGCGCTGGCTACGGGAGTTGTGCGCCTGATCTGGTTGGGCAAGGGCGCGGCCTTCTATCTGCACAATCCCGTGCTGTATATCAAGCTGGCTTTGTTCGTGGCTATCGGACTGATGTCGATTCCGCCGACGCTCCAGTACCTGCGCTGGACACGCGCACTGACGTCCGGCGGTGGCGCTCCGGAGACGTGGCAGGTCGCGCGCGTGAGCCGCTACCTGCAGGTGGAACTGATCCTGTTCGCACTGATTCCCTTGATGGCGGTGATGATGGCGCGTGGCATCGGGACCCAGCCGGCTCCCCACGGCTCTTCATGAGATTGCCGTGGTTGCCTGGCCTGCTCCTGGCTGCGACCGGCGTGGGCGCCGCGCAGGCGGTGCCCTTGCATCATTATCAGGTGGAGGTGCAAGAATCCCTCGACCGGCTTCGGGTGCGCGCCTGCTTCGAGGGTGCTGCACCATCGGAACTGATGGCGGAGACCAGCGGAGCGCGGGCATTTCTCGAACAGTTCAAGTTTCCGGGGAACGGCACCGCCCGGCAGCCCGACGGCGACCGGATTTTGCTCGACGGACTTGGTGATAATGGTTGCGTCGAGTATCGCGTAAAGCTCGAAGCGGCGCGTGGAGGCGTGCAGTCGGGCGGTCCGGAGTCGCGATGGGCGGGCCGCGACCTGCTTAGTTCGATCGGTGACTGGCTGTGGCGTCCGCCGCTGGAGGCCGGCGAGATCGAGATCACTTTCAAGCTGCCTGCCGGCGTGAACGTTTCCACGCCCTGGCAGCGGAGCGCCGGAAACGGCGGCGCGCACGTCTATCGAGTGGGACCCACACCGGTCAACTGGGCGGGCATCGTCGCATTCGGCCGCTTTACCCAACGGGACCTCGCCGTGGACGGCGGGACCTTGCGTTTGGCGATCCTCGACAGTCCGCCGCAGCAGCAGCAGGCGTGGATCGAGCGCTGGATCGTCGCCGCCGCGCGCAATGCGTCGACGCTGCACGGGCGTTTTCCGGTGGACTCGGCGCAGGTGATCGTGGCGCCGACGCCACGTGGCAAGGGTCCGGTGCCCTGGGCTTATGTCTCCAGGGGCGGCGGACCGGCGGTGCACCTGTTCATCAATCCGGCGCATCCCGGGGAAGCTTTCGAGAGGGACTGGAGCGCCACCCATGAAATGTCGCATCTGTTCCTGCCTTATGCCGTGGCGCGCGATGCCTGGCTGACGGAAGGACTACCAACCTACCTGCAGAACGTGCTCATGGCGCGCGGCGGTGCGATCGACGAGCGCGAAGCCTGGAAGCGCATGATCGTGGGCTTCCAGCGCGCGGCGAAAGTCGGCGCTGGACTGAGCCTCGCCAGGGCTTCCGAACGGGTCGGCATCGGCGGGGTGTATCAGCGGGTTTACTGGGCCGGTGCGGCGCTTATGCTGGAGGCGGATTTGCGTTTGCGCGAACAGTCGGGCGGAGCGCAGTCGCTCGATACCGCCCTGGAAGCGATGGCGCAATGCTGCTTTCGCCAGGACCGCCGCTGGACGGCGGTGGAACTGACGGAGCAACTGGATCAGGCGACCGGGACCACCCTCTTCGGCGAACTCGTCAGCGGGCGTCTCGACGACATCGAGTTTCCCGACTTCAAGGCCGTCCTCGTGCGTGCCGGCGTAACCGTGGCCGATGGCGAGGTCGTGCTCGACGACTCCGCCCCCTGGGCCGCCGCCCGCCGGGCCCTGATGCGCCCACAGGATAAATAAGGCCTTACCAAAACAAGCGCTCACCGCAGAGGACGCGGAGGACGCAGAGGAAACCCAAGGAGAAAAATTGAATATAGGAGCCGGATTGCGGATATCCACAATATCTGTGGCTCGTTCGTCAGCCCTTCCGCCATTAGCTTTCTTTGTGTTTTTCCTCTGCGTCCTCCGCGTCCTGCTACGCTTCAAGTGTGCCCTTGTCTGCGGTGAGAGTTGATCTGGAGTGTGGGGATCATTGCTGCTGCGGAGTCACCCGCGATTCGGCTACCATGAGCGCTTTTCGCGAAACCCCGCAGCCGATGACGAGCACTGGCGAAATCTGCTTCATGACCGCCGCCGAACAGGTCCGGCTTATTCGCGCGCGCGAATTTTCCGCGCTCGAAGTTCTGGAGGCGCACCTGCAGCAGATCGACCGTGTCAATCCCAAAGTCAACGCAATCGTGACCTTGCTGCCGGATCAGGCCAGGGCGGCGGCAAAAGCCGTGGACGCGGCGCTGGCCCGCGGTGAAGATCCGGGGCCGCTGGCCGGCCTGCCGGTTGCGCACAAGGATCTTGCGGTCACCAAGGGCGTGCGGACGACGTTCGGGTCGCCGATCTTCCGGGACTTTGTGCCGGATGTGGACGCCATCATTGTCGAGCGCCTGAAGAAGGCGGGCGCTGTTTCGATCGGCAAAACCAATACACCCGAATTCGGCGCCGGTTCGCAGACCTTCAACAAGGTGTTCGGTGCCACTCGCAATCCTTACGACCTGTCGAAAACCTGCGGCGGCAGCAGCGGTGGAGCGGCGGTGGCACTGGCTTGCGGCATGCTGCCAATCGCCGACGGTTCCGACCTCGGCGGCTCCCTGCGGAATCCGGCAAGCTTCTGCAACGTAGTAGGCCTGCGCCCGTCGGCAGGGCGGGTGCCGAACTGGCCGGGTTTCTCCGCGTGGTTCCCGCTTTCGGTGGTGGGCCCCATGGCGCGCACGACGCAGGATGTGGCGCTGATGCTTTCGGCGATCGCCGGCCCGGATCCGCGCGCGCCGATCTCGCTGCAGGAGCCGGGACCGTCGTTCGCCCGTTCGCTGGTGCGGGATTTCAAGGGTGCGCGCATTGCCTGGAGCTCGGATCTCGGCGGACTGCCGCTCGAACCTGAAGTCAGGAAAATTACCGACGCGCAGCGCGGGGTGTTCGATGCGCTCGGTTGCAAGGTGGAAGATGCCACCCCCGACTTGCGCGACGCCGACGAGATCTTCGGCGTCATGCGCGCCTGGAACATGGAGCTTGGTTTCGGAGAACTGCTGAAAACCAGGCGCGGCGACATGAAGGATACGGTGATCTGGAACATCGAAGAGGGTGAAAAGCTCAGCGGCCCGCAGGTCGGCGCTGCGGAGCGAAAACGCACCCAGTTGTTCCAGCGCATGCGGGAGTTCATGGACAGCTATGATTTCCTGATTGCCCCGGTGGTGCAGGTGCTGCCCTTCGACGTGAGCATGCCCTATCCCACCGAAATCAACGGAACGAAGTTCGCGAACTACATAGAATGGATGCGTTCGTGCTATTACATTACCGTCACCGGCTCCCCGGCGCTGTCCGTCCCTTGCGGCTTCAGCACGCAGGGTCTGCCGGTGGGCCTGCAGATCGTCGGCCGTTACCAGGACGATTTCGGCGTGCTGCAGATGGGACATGCATTCGAGCAGGCAACCGGTTTCTGGAAGCGCCGTCCGGCAATCGCCGGATTCTGAGCTGTTTCACCGATTCACGATCATGAAGAATCCGCATATGACCCCAAGCATCCGAAAATTTTGCATCATCGCCCTCGCCGTGCTGTGCAGCGCTACCGCGCTGGCGCAGACTGCCGCCCCGCGCAAGGACCGCGTCTACCTGCGCGATGTCGAGGGCATCTGGATCAACGAGCCCTACATGAAGGCGCTGACGCAGTTGCGCAGTCCGCATGCCGCGGCGAAGAAGACGGCGCCGGTGGTCATCGCCATGAAGCGCGAAGGCCGTGCTTTTCCGATCGTGATCACCGATTTCAACAAGGCTTCGATTCAGTCCGTCCTCGATGTCGAGCCCGATGGCAAGCCCGGGTCCTATCGCCTGGTGGTGGCGCCGGACGACAAGCCCGTCAGCAGCAACGAGGTGAAGTACATCCCGTTCCAGGGAACGAGGAATGCCCAGGGCGGATTCGACAAGCTGCGCATGGCCGAACCGACCTTCATGAAGGGTAAGTGGATCGACTACCTGCCGATGCCCGGGGAGCTGAGCCCGTCCCTGAATCGCATCGTCATCACCGGCACCTACAAGGACGAAAAGGGTCGGGCATGGGAGTTCACCGACGCGGGTGAAGCGCGCTGGCCCAATCAGAAATTTACCTACGAACTGTCGTTGAACGATCCGACGGCCGGCTGCGAGTACCTGCACACGGAGGACATCCGGGATGGCGAGGAGAAAAAGCGCTTCGGCTATGCCTGGAAGGCCGGCAAGCTTTCGATTTTCCCAGCCCGTCTGGCGGGCAAGAAAGTCGTGTGCGAGCCCAGACCGCTCGCGGTCCTTACGCCTCTGTAGGGCCTGTGCACCAATTCGAACCACGCCGCGTTAAGCGGCGGCGGCAGGCCGTCGACCTTTAGAGCGCCGGAGTTTTCAAGCCACGAAACGACAATAAACGGGAGGAACATGAAAACGCTGAAGAGAATGTTGGCCGGTTGCGGATTGCTCGGTGTGCTGGTGTCCAGTGCAGTTTTCGCGGAGGAATGCGGCGGGCCGGTCACTGCCGACGAAGCGCGGGCGGCGGAGGATGCCCGCTATGCGGCGCAGACGGGCGACGACTTTGCCGCCATGGAGAAGCTGTTAGGCGGCGACCTGGTTTACATCCATTCGTCCGCCGTGGTCGACAACAAGGCCAGTTATATCGAATCCATGCGCTCCGGCAACGTGAAATATCGCAAAATGCGGCGCAGCGAAGAGACCGTTCGCATCTATGGCTGCCTTGCGATCATCACCGGCCTCGCCAACTTCGACGTAACGGTCAAGGGCCAGGACCTGTCGGTGGAGATTCGCTTCCACAGCATCTGGGCAAACCGCGACAAGGGTTTGCAGTTCATTTCCTGGGAAGCGACCCGTACCCCGCCCAAGCAGTAAGACGCAAGGTCCCCTCGCGCGCGGCGTCCTGCCGCGCGCGCCAGCGCGGCGGGCCTCCGCGTCCCTCCGAAATGCGGCCGCGGCGTTAGGTGTTTGCAAACTTCGTTGCATACAATGAGTTCTTCGACCGCCAGCCCGCCGAACTGACTCCGTCCATGCCGCCAGCAGCAGAACGCAAGCGCCAGGAAAGCGTGCAGGAAGCCCTCGACCAGGTCAGGGAGCTGCTGCGCAAGCACCGCATCGTGGAAAGCATTGTCCGCAAGCAGGAAATGCCGAAACACGACCTGGTGGAGTCCCTGGTCCACAAGCAGAACCTCGTCGAGTTGCAAAAGAAGCTCGACAGGCTGCATCCGGCCGATGTTGCCTACATCCTGGAAGCGCTGCCCCTGGAAGAGCGCCTGGTGGTGTGGGAACTGGTCAAGGCAGACCGCGACGGGGACATCCTGCTGGAAGTCTCCGATGCGGTGCGCGAAACGCTCATTGCGGACATGGACCGCCAGGAGCTGGTCGCCGCGACGGAGCAACTGGACACCGACGAGATCGCCGACCTGGTGCCGGACCTGCCGCAGGACGTGGTCGCGGACGTCTTCCAGTCGCTGTCCAGTGAGGAGCGCGAGCAGTTGCGTTCCGCGATGTCCTATCCGGACGATTCGGTGGGCGCGCTGATGGATTTCGACCTGGTCACCGTCCGCGAAGACGTGACGCTCGAAGTTGTACTGCGCTATCTGCGGCGCATGGATGAGTTGCCCGGACACACCGACCAGGCCTTCGTCGTGGACCGCGACGAAGTCATCCGCGGCGTTCTGCCGATCAACCGCCTGATCGTGACTGACCCGGAAGTGCTGGTCGGCGACGTGATGAGCACGGAGTTCATCACGCTGCTCCCCGGCGACAAGGCGCAGAAAGCTGCCCAGGCGTTCGCGCGGTACGATCTGGTATCGGCACCGGTGGGAGACGCCAGAGGCCGCCTGGTCGGACGGGTTACCGTCGACGTGGTGGTGGATTTCATCCGCAGGGAAAGCGAGAACGAGCTGCTCAGCCAGGCGGGATTGCTGGAAGAGGAAGACATTTTCGCTTCGGTCTGGAAAAGCGCCAAGAACCGCTGGCTGTGGCTGGCGGTAAACCTGGTCACGGCATTTCTTGCCTCGCGCGTGATCGGTGTATTCGAAGGCACGATCGAGAAACTGGTGGCGCTGGCCACCCTGATGCCGATCGTGGCGGGCATTGCCGGCAATTCCGGCAACCAGACCACCGCGCTGATCATCCGGTCGCTGGCACTGGGACTGGTGAACCCAGAGAATGCGCGCCGGCTGATCAAGAAAGAACTCGCCATCAGCCTGCTGAACGGCCTGGTCTGGGGCAGCATAACCGGACTTTTCGCTTATCTGCTCTACCGCAGCCTGCCGCTGGGTCTGGTCTTGATGAGCGCCATGTCGTTGAACCTTATCGTAGGCGCTCTGGTCGGAATGCTGGTGCCGCTGGTTCTGCAGAAAATGGGCCGCGACCCGGCCATCGGTTCGAGCGTCTTGCTGACCTTTACCACGGACAGCATGGGGTTTTTCATCTTTCTCGGGCTGGCCACCGTTTTCCTGCTCTAGCCCGCATCCGGCGCGCGGTTCTGCCCGTATGGGGTTAGGTCCGACCTTCAATCGATTCCGGAGCCTTTAACTTGTTTCCCGTATTACGAACCCTGATAGGGGCTGCCGCCCTGATGGTGGCGGGCTGCTCACCGCTTTCATTCCTGAATGCAGTCGCTCCTGGCAAGGGGTACACCGTGCAGGCCGGCATTCCGTACGGAGCCCTGCCGCGCCAGAAACTCGATCTCTACCTGCCGCGACAGACTGTGGCGCCGGCCCCGGTCGTGATTTTTTTCTACGGCGGCGGCTGGGAAGAGGGCAGCCGGGGCGACTACCGCTTCGTCGGCGCCGCGTTGGCAGCCAAAGGGATCGCCGTGGCGATCCCGGATTACCGTGTCTATCCGGAGGTTGTGTTTCCCTCCTTCGTCGAAGACGGCGCCCTGGCGGCGAAATGGGTGCAGGACAATGTCGCCGGTTTTGGCGGCGATCCGCGGCGCTTTTATCTGATGGGTCACTCGGCCGGTGCGCACATCGCCGCCATGCTGTCCCTGAACCACAAATACCTCGAGGCTGCCGGCTTCGACCGGCGGGCCGTTGTCGGCCTCATCGGGCTTTCGGGTCCTTATGATTTCCTGCCACTGAAGAGCGCGCGCCTGAAGGAAATTTTTGGTGATCCGGCACCCCGGCTGACGCAGCCGATCGACTTCGTGGATTCCAGCGCGCCGCCGGCGCTGCTGGTGACCGGATCGGCCGACGAGACCGTGAACCCGGGCAACAGCAAGCGCCTGACCGAGGCGCTGAGGGCATCGGCAGTTCAAGTGGAACACCGGGTGTATCCTGATATCGGACACGGTCGCACGATCGCGGCGTTTTCCCGGCCCTTGTCCGGCGGTGTACCCGTGCTGGAAGATGTGCTCAATTTCATTGGTGCTGCGCCAGGTGTTGCCGCCAACTAGCTTGCAGGAATGCTGCCCAGATTTGGAATGAGGAGAGTCGTCATGCTGATCCACCGTCCGTCCGATATCCGTCCATCCGAGATCACCAGCGAGGCGCTGTACCAGGGCCGGCGCGATTTCATACGCGCCGCCGCGACCCTGGGTGCCGCGAGCGGGCTGGCCGCCGCCGGGCTGATGTCGTCGCGCAACGCGCATGCGGCAGCCAAGCTAGCCAATGTGCGCAAGAGCAGCTACACGGTTGAGGACGCGCCGACGCCCTACGGGGACGTCACGACCTATAATAATTTTTACGAGTTCGGCACCGACAAGGACGATCCCTCGGCGCGAGCGGGCACCCTCAAGACCCGCCCGTGGACCATCAAGGTCGACGGCGAGGTCAGGAAGCCGAAAACGTTCGACCTCGACGCGTTGATGAAGTTGGCGCCGCTGGAAGAACGCACGTACCGCATGCGTTGCGTGGAAGGCTGGTCGATGGTGATTCCCTGGATCGGCTATCCGCTGTCCGAACTCATCCGGCGCGTTGAGCCGACGGGTAATGCCAAGTTCCTCGAGTTCATCACGCTCCAGGACGAAGCGCAGATGCCGGGACAGAGAGTCCCTGTCCTGGCCTGGCCTTACGTGGAAGGACTGCGCATGGACGAAGCCATGCACCCGCTGACGTTGCTGGGCTTGGGCCTGTACGGCGAAGCGCTGCCCAACCAGAACGGCGCGCCCGTTCGCGCCGTGGTGCCCTGGAAGTATGGATTCAAGAGCGCCAAGTCCATCGTACGCATCCGCTTCGTCGAACAGCAGCCGAAAAGCTCCTGGGAACTCGCCGGCCCGAAAGAATACGGGTTCTACTCCAACGTCAATCCGCAGGTGGATCACCCGCGCTGGAGCCAGGCCAAGGAACGCCGTATTGGCGAATTCCGCAAGCGTGACACACTGATGTTTAATGGCTATGGCGACCAGGTTGCTTCGCTCTATGCCGGCATGGATCTCAAGAAGAACTTCTAAAGCCAAGCGCTCACCGCAGAGGACGCGGAGGACGCAGAGGAAAAGCAAGAACGAGGAATGACACATGGCGACATTTGTCGGGTAAGACAATAATCAATTGTTCAGTCCGTTCGCATATCCCGGTAAGGACCTGCTTTGATCTCTCAGTTGTTTTTTCCTCTGTGTCCTCCGCGTCCTGCTGCGCTTCAAGTGTGCCCTTGTCTGCGGTGAGAGTTGATTTGTGAATAGACACATATCTTGGATCAAGGCGGCGATTTTTGCTGCGAGCCTGATTCCGCTGGCGCGGCTGGCGTGGCTCGGCCTGCATCACAAGCTCGGCGCGAATCCGATCGAGTACATCACGCATTCGACGGGCTGGTGGGCGCTGAGCTTCCTTCTGGTCACACTGTCCGTGACGCCGCTGCGTCGCCTTGCGAATCTACCCTGGTTGCTGCGGTTGCGGCGCATGCTGGGGCTGTTTGCTTTTTTCTACGCCAGCCTGCATTTCACCACGTACATCTGGCTAGACCAGTTCTTCGACGTAAAGGAAATCGTCAAGGACGTTATCAAGCGGCCCTTCATCACCGTAGGATTTGCCGCCTTCGTGTTGCTCATCCCGCTTGCGGCGACGTCGACCAACTCGATGGTCCGCAGGCTTGGTGCAAAACGCTGGCAAACCCTGCACCGGCTGGTTTACCTGATCGGCGGGCTCGGCGTAATCCACTTCTGGTGGCTGGTGAAGAAAGACATCACCGAGCCATTCATCTTCGCAGTCCTTCTCGCGGCTTTACTGATCATCCGCCTGCTCTATCTGCTGCGGCAGCAGCGCGCCAACGCGGCTGCGGCAAGCTCCACGGCGCGTTCACAGGCGGCCTGATGGCCGCCTTTATCCGGCGCTGCCAGAGTGGCGCTATCTACTAAAGGAGGTTTCCGTGCTGGTCGGCGTTCCCAGGGAGATCAAGGACCATGAGTACCGTGTCGGACTGACGCCCGCGGGGGTGCATGAGCTGGTCAGCCGCGGCCACCGGGTAAGCGTGCAAAGCGGCGCCGGCGCGCGCGTCGGTATCACGGATGCGGACTATTCTTCTGCCGGCGCCCAACTCGTCTCATCCGCGAACGAAGTGTTTGCGGCTGACATGGTGGTCAAGGTTAAGGAACTGCAGCCGGCGGAATTCGGCTTGATGCGCCGCGGCCAGATTCTTTTTGCCTACCTGCATCTCGCGCCGGATCCGCCGCTGCTCGACGCCATGCTGGTCGCCGGGGTGAGCGGTGTGGCATTCGAGACCGTCGCCGGTCGTAACGGCACGCTGCCGCTGCTGGAACCCATGTCCCGCATTGCCGGCCGGCTTTCGATCCAGGTGGGCGCCTGGATGCTCACCACCATCAATGGCGGCAGCGGAGTCCTGCTCGGCGGCGTGCCGGGCGTGCCACCGGGAAGGGTGGTGGTGATCGGCGCCGGCGCGTCCGGCGCGAACGCGGTGCAGACCGCGGCGGGGATGGGCGCCAGGGTGGTCGTCCTTGACGTGAATGTCGACCGCCTGGCCGAAATCGACCGCACCTATCGCGGACGGGTCGAAACCTGTTTCTCCGAAAAACTTGCTGTCGCCGAACAGGTGGCGCGCGCGGACCTGGTGATCGGCGCGCTTCTGCTGCCGGGCAAGCTGGCGCCAAAGCTCATATCCCGGTCATTGCT
>JBKJUC010000033.1:0-46222 GCA_046590325.1 Burkholderiales bacterium
CAATCACCTGGCCGTTACGTCAATCGTAATGACCGGAATGGCCAGGATATCGGTTATGACGCTTGCGTTTCGAGGCGGCGGGCAGTGCCAACACCGGGCCGGCGTTCATCGGGCGCACGGTCCCGGGTTCAGGATGTCTCGGAGCAAGAACTGCTTTTCTGCAGTTAAGATTCCAGTGGCTTCCAGGCAATGACTGATAACTCCTGAATTTGCTCAGACGTTGAACCTAAAGTGCATCACGTCGCCGTCCTTGACGATGTACTCCTTGCCTTCCAGCCGCATCTTGCCGGCTTCCTTCGAGCCCTGTTCGCCCTTGTGGGCGAGGTAGTCGTTGAAGGCAATCACCTCGGCGCGAATGAAGCCCTTCTCGAAATCGGTGTGGATGGCGCCGGCGGCCTGCGGCGCGGTATCGCCCTTGTGGATGGTCCAGGCGCGCACTTCCTTTTCGCCGGCGGTGAAATAGGTTTGCAGGCCTAGCCGGTCGTAGCCAGCGCGGATCAGCCGGTTCAGGCCCGGCTCTTCGAGGCCGATGTCGGCGAGGAAAACCTGCTTGTCCTCGTCCGACAGGTCCGCGATTTCGGCTTCGAGCCGCGCGCAGAATGCGACGACGGGAGCGCCTTCCTTCGCCGCGTGGGCCTTCACCTTTTGCAGGAGGGGATTGTCGTCGCCGAATCCCTTTTCCGAAACATTGGCGGCGTACAGCGCCGGCTTGGCGGTGATCAGGCAAAGCGGCTGCAGTAGAGCAATTTCTTCTTTCGAGAGATCCAGCGCGCGTACCGGCTTGGCCTCGTTGAGCTGGGCATGGACTTTGTCGAGGACCGCAACCAGCAGCCTGGCTTCCTTGTCACCGGACTGCGCCGGCTTGCGGTATCGCGCCATGGCCTTGTCGACGGTACCGAGGTCGGCGAGCGCGAGTTCGGTGTCGATGACCTCGATATCCGAAATCGGATCGACCTTGCCGGTGACATGCACGATGTTGTCGTCGGTGAAACAGCGCACCACGTGCACAATGGCGTCGGTCTCGCGGATGTTGGCGAGGAACTTGTTGCCCAGGCCTTCTCCTTTCGAGGCTCCGGCCACCAGTCCGGCGATGTCGACGAACTCGACGATGGCCGGAATGACTTTCTGCGGCTTCGCGATCGCAGACAACTGCGCCAGGCGTGGATCCGGCACTTCGACGATGCCGACGTTCGGCTCGATGGTGCAGAAGGGATAGTTTTCCGCCGCGATGCCCGCCTTGGTGAGCGCGTTGAACAGGGTGGACTTGCCCACGTTGGGCAGTCCGACAATTCCGCATTTGAGTGACATATTGTGTGATCGGTGGTCAGTAAACGGTATTCGGTGAACAGTGATCGGTAAACGGTGAACAGTGATCGGTGAACAGTGAACCCCGGTTTGGCTGATCACTGTTCGCCCTTCACTGTTCACTGTTCACCGTTCACCGGTCAAGCCTTCGTATGCAGCTTCAGCATCGCCGCCTCGGTCTTGCCGTCCAGCAGCAGCGGCCAGGCATCGAGACTTCGTTCGACGGTTTCCTCAATCAGTGGCGTCTCTTCCTTGCGCGGCGCGTTAAGCACGAAATTCGAAACTTCGGCGCGATCTCCGGGATGGCCGATGCCGATGCGCAGGCGCCAGAAATCCGGCCCGAGGTGCGCGGTGATGTCCTTCAACCCGTTGTGGCCGGCGGCGCCCCCGCCCTTCTTGAGTTTGACAGAGCCCGGCGGCAGGTCGAGTTCGTCATGCACCACGAGGATATCTTCCACCGCAATCTTGTAAAACTGCGTCAGGGCCTGCACCGAACGGCCACTCACGTTCATGAATGTGGTCGGCTTCAGCAGCCAGCATTCCCTGCCCGCGTCCGTCAACCGGCCGACCTGGCCATGGAAACGGGACTCCTGCTTCAACTGCACGCTGGCGCGCCGCGCAAGGCGGTCCAGCCACCAGTAGCCGACGTTGTGGCGCGTGGCTTCGTATTCGCGTCCCGGGTTGCCGAGTCCTACGACCAGTCTCATGATTCACAGCTCGCGCGGCTCACCACCGCTAAAAATGAAACGGCCCGCCGGACGCACAGTAACAGGCGGGGCGGGCCGTAATGCGAACAGCAAGAAGAATTACTTCTTGCCGCCTTCCTTCTTCTCGGGCTCCTTCTTGCCGTCGGCGGCAACTGCGCCCGCCGCGGGTGCTGCACCGGCTGCAGGTGCTGCGCCATCCGCTGCGGCGCCTTCGGCTGCCGCGGCTGCAACTGCGGGATCCGGCTCGGCAATGACGCGCGGGACCTGCACGGTAGCCACGACTGCGTCGTCGCCACGCGTCAGTTGCACGGATTCCACCCCGTCCGGAATCTTCAGGTCGGCCAAATGCACCGAGTTGCCAAGTTCCAGCGTCTGCAGGTCCACTTCGATGAACTCCGGCAACGCGTCCGGCAGGCACGTGATGTCGATTTCGTTCATCACGTGGCTGACGATGCCGCCGCCGGTCTTCACACCCGGGGCGAGGTCCGCATTGATGAAGTGCAACGGCACTTTCATGTGGATCTTCTTGTTCGCCGACACGCGCTGGAAGTCCACGTGCAGGATCATCTGTTTCCACGGATGCATTTGCACGTCGCGCAGCAGCACGCGGTCCTTCTTGCCGTCCAGGTTCATGCTCAGGATCGAGGCATGAAAGGATTCCTGCTTGAGTTGATGAAACAGCGCATTGTGTTCCAGCTCGATGTTCTGCGCCGGTTGCTCGCCACCGTAGATGATTCCCGGCACTTTGGCCTGCCCGCGCAGGCGGCGGCTCGCACCCGTTCCCTGCAGCGAGCGAGGCATCGCATTGACTTCGATCTTTGCCATTTTGCTCTCCTAAGTCCTACAAGACGGCCACCGCGACCAGTTGCCGCCATCACGTAAAAAGGGCGGCATCTCTGCCACCCCGCCAAAAAACCTTTACTCCATGAACAGCGAGGACACCGAGTCCTCGTTGCTGATCCGCAGCATCGTTTCGGCCAGCAGGGCCGCGATGCTCAACTGGCGAATGCGCTTGCAGCGCTTCGCCTCTTCGCGCAGCGGAATCGTATCCGTGACCACCAGTTCGTCGAGCACGGAATTCTCGATGCGCTCGATCGCCTTGCCGGACAACACCGGGTGCGTACAGTAAGCCAGCACCTTGTCCGCACCCTTCTCCTTCAGCGCCAGCGCCGCTTCGCACAGCGTATTCGCGGTGTCGACCATGTCGTCCATGATCACGCAGGTGCGGCCCGCCACATCGCCGATGATGTTCATGACCGTGGCCACGTTGGGCCGCGGGCGCCGCTTGTCGATGATCGCCAGATCCGATTCCAGGCGCTTCGCCAGGGCCCGAGCCCGCACCACTCCGCCGACGTCCGGCGACACCACCACCAGATTCTGGTGTCCCAGCTTCCAGATGTCCCCCAGCAGGATCGGCGCCGAATACACGTTGTCGACCGGGATGTCGAAAAACCCCTGAATCTGGTCAGCATGCAGGTCCATCGTCAGCAGCCGGTCCACCCCGGCAACCACCATCATGTTCGCCACCACCTTGGCGCTGATCGCTACCCGCGCCGAACGCGGCCGCCGGTCCTGGCGCGAGTAGCCCAGGTAGGGCACAGCGGCGGTAATGCGCCCGGCGGAGGAGCGCTTCAGCGCATCCGCCATCAGCAACACTTCCATCAGGTTGTCGTTGGTCGGGGTGCAGGTGGACTGCAACACGAACACGTCCTTGCCGCGGACGTTCTCGAGCAGCTCGACCATTACCTCGCCATCGCTGAAGCGGCCGACGGTGGCTCGGCCCAGCGGGATGTTCAGGTGTCTGACGACGTCCTCGGCAAGCTTCGGATGTGCATTGCCGGTGAACACCATCAAGCTGTCGTAAGCCATGCTCGAGTGTTAACCCAGTTGCCCGCTTTCAGGCGGCCCCAAAAAAATCAGCCGCAACTACGCTTGCGGCTGCCCTGTTCCAGCCTCCGCCCACGCAGAAGCCAGCATCCATCGTGGCTGGGGAGGTAGGGATCGAACCTACGAATGCCGGAATCAAAATCCGGTGCCTTACCACTTGGCGACTCCCCAAGAATTCCTTAGTCATCCCCCGACCACAGGGGATGCCGATCAAGGCCGCGCGCGACAAAACCGCACATGCCTGCCGGCACTTTCGCGAGGATCCGCGCCGCCTGTGCTTCGCTGCCGAATGCGCAGAAAACGCAGGCCCCGGATCCGGTCATTCGGGCATCGCCGTACTGGCGCAACCATTCGAGGTGAAGGGCCACTTGCGGATAACGCCGGACCACCACCGGTTCGAGATCGTTGCGGCCGGTAACCATGAAACCGGATTCGTTAAGACCGTGGCCAACCGAAAAGGCGGCTATTGTGATTGCATTCGTATTACGTGTCAATTCAGGGGCGGAGAAGATTTCCGCAGTGAAAACAGCCGCTTCCGGTACCAAAACCAGGTACCACGCAGGCTCCAGAACCAGTTCCTGAAGACGCTCGCCAACGCCTTCCGCAAAGGCGCTGCGGCCGAAAATGAACGCCGGCACGTCCGCGCCCAGCAGCAGCCCCAGTTCCTGCAGTTCTGCGCGGGGCAATCCGGTCTTCCACAAGCGGTTCAGCGCGATGAGGGTAGTAGCCGCATCGGAGCTTCCCCCGCCCAACCCCCCGCCGAGCGGCAGGCGCTTGACCAGTTCGATGTCGGCTCCGAGGTGGCTGCCGGTATGGTGTTGCAGCAGTCGCGCCGCGCGCACGCACAAATCACCGTCCTCGGGCACGCCGTCCAGTTGCGTGGTCCTGCGGATCAGCGCGTCATCGCGGATGCGGAAGGCCAGTTCGTCGCCGTAGTCGATGAATCGAAAAACCGTTTGCAGCAGGTGATACCCATCGCTGCGCCGGCCCACGACATGCAGGAACAGGTTGAGTTTGGCCGGAGCGGGATAACGCGCACCGGTCGCCGTCATCCCGGGATGTCCCAGCGGTCTATCACCAGGCGCAGGCTCAGCCGCTCATGCAGCAGCGTCATGCGTGCCGGCAACACGCCGTCGCCAGTGTAGGCGAGATAACCGACGCGCCAGCCGTTCTGGCTGAACTGCGTAAGGCGGCCGCGCGCGTCGCGCTGTTCGGCTTCCACCGGCAATGCCGGATCGGTCCGGCCCAGCACCCAGTGCTGCAGGCCCTCCAGCGGCAGATCCCAGCCCAGGACTTCCCGCATCAGGTCCTGCACATTGTCCGAGCGATGCACCTGCTTGTCGGCGGTAACCAGCGTCGCGCCTGCGGCATCGGCTTCGAGCTGTGCGATCACCGTGCCGACCGGCGACAGCAGGCGCAGCGAATCAACTTGCCCCGCATGGCGCCATTGCAGATTGGCCGAATAACCCTTGGCGCCGGTTTTGACGGCAACACGGCCCGCCAGGGAAAAATCGGTGATCGCAACGTTGGAGACCGGCAAGTCATGCGGCGCACGTGGCGTGGCGCAACTGGCGAGCCATGCCAGCAAAAAACAGGCGGCAAGAAAACGGGGCGCGCGCTGCACGTCCCGGCTCAGGGCATGAACTTCTTGAGGACCTTCTGCAGCTCTTCGTTCTCCGGATTTTCGCGGAGCGAATCGCGCCAGACTTTCTCCGCCTCGGTCTTCTTGCCCTTGCTCCAGAGGACTTCACCCAGGTGTGCCGCGATTTCGGGATCGGGGCGCTGCTGGAAAGCGCGCTGCAGGTATTGCAGACCCTGCCGAGAGTTGCCCAGGCGGTATTCCACCCAGCCCATGCTGTCGAGGATGAACGGATCCTCCGGCGAGAGCTTGAGCGCCTTTTCGATGTAATCGCGCGCCTCGGTCAGCCGGTTGGTCCGATCGGCCAGGGTGTAGCCCAGCGCGTTGTAGGCCTGCGCGTGATCCGGCTTGAGCATGATCAGTTTGCGCAGGCTGGTTTCCGCCACGTCGATGCGATCCAGTTTCTCCGCCGCCAGCGCCACGTCGTAGAGCAGTTCCGGATGGTCGGGCTGGGCCTCGAGCGCCTTTTTCAGGACATCGAAGGATTCCTGGTACTCCCTGTTTTCCCGGAGCAGCTGGGCCTCGGTCTGAAGGAGCTGCACGCGCTGCCCATCGTTCTGCGATTGCAACGTCTGCAGGTGCTTGCGGGCTTCGGCGAGACGACCCTGCTTTGCCAGCATGAACGCATAGCGCGCATTGGCCAGCACGAATTGCTCACCGCCCTCAACCGACAGGTACCACTTTGCGGCCTCGTCGTAGCGCTTGCGTTCCTCGCTGACCTGGCCGAGGTGGAAACGCACGCTGTCCTCATCCTTGTAGTTCAGTTCGAGCACGCGTTTAAGTTGCACTTCCGCCGCGTCGAAGTCGTTGATCTGCAGCGACAGCAGGGCCACGGTCACGGCGATGTCCGCATTCTCGGGATTGTCCTCCAGCAGTTTCTGGAACTCGACACGCGCCTCGGGATATTTCTTTTCCGCCGTCAACTGCCGCGCGTAGCCGAGCCGCACGTCTTGAGCGTCCGGGTTGGCGGCGAGGAAGGCGCCGAGGTATTCCAGCGACTTGGCGCGCGAATCCCGACCGAGGATCTGTGCCTGCAGCAACGCGGCAGCCTCCCAGTCGGGCTTGGTACGCATCGCCTCGCGGATTTCCGACAGCCCCTTGTCGTATTTGCCCGCGGCGTTCGCAGCTTGCGCTATTGCAAAATGCGCCTCGGGATGCTGGTTGTACGGCTTGGCGAGTTCCTGGACCAGTGCGAGCACCGCGTTCTTGTCGCTGTGCTTGGCCAGCAATCCATGCAACTGCATCAGTGAGGTACCGATATTCTCGACGTCGGCCGCCAGCATGTCCTTCAGCAACGGTTTGGCGGCCTGAAGATTGTTGGCGTTGACCAGCAGGGCGGCAACCGTCTGCCTGGCGGGTGCGGAATCCTTTTCCAAGGCCAGCCAGAGCCGCGCGGCTTCAAGCGCAAGTTCGTTGTTGCGGCCATAGAGCGCCAGTTCGGTTGCGCGGCGCGCGACTCGAGGGTCGCCGGTTTTCTTGGCCATTTCGAAATAGGCCTTGGCCGCCACCTGGAAATCGCCGCGCTGCGCTGCGATCTCGGCCAGAAGAAACTTGTAGAGCAGATCGGAATCCAAGCCCGTGCCGGGCAGGTCGCTGCGCGACAGAGAGCGTGTTCCGAACACCTCGCGGGCGCGTTGCTCGTAGTTTTCCGGATCGCTGGCCTGGGCGATTTCCATGACGGCACCGCCCGCCGAAGCTACGCCTGCATTGGCCGCCGCGGGCGCCCGGGTGTGGGCGCCGGTACCGGCGCAGGCGCTGAGCGCAGCGCATATCGCGAACAAAAACAGGGCTTGGCGCAAGGACATGGACGGATACGGGTTGGCAGCGTCAATACGTAACGCAAACTTGGATCGCGCGGCAACACGCGAAGTTCTTCTATCCGGAGGACAGTTTAGGTATATTTCGCGGCCATCACAAGTGACTGCCTTGGGCATCGTGCACCATCAAACGGCATCGTGCACCATCAAACCCGGCGTCTTGCCACGGCCGGAATTCCGACAACCAACATGAAAGCAAGGGCATGACCAACACGGCAGTCTCTGAATTGACCGTTTCCGCGCAGTCGCTGACACGCAGTTATGGTGCCAACCGCGCGGTGCGCGATGTTTCGCTGGAACTGCGGCGCGGCGAAGTGCTCGGCCTGCTGGGTCCGAATGGCGCCGGCAAGACCACCACCATGCAGATGCTCACCGGCAACCTCGCGCCGAGCAGTGGCCAGGTGCTGATCTGCGGCATCGACATGATCGATCGGCCGATCCAGGCAAAGTCGCGAATCGGCTATTTGCCCGAGGTGCCGCCGCTCTACAAGGAGCTCAAGGTCGACGAATACCTGCGCCTCGCCGGCCGGCTGCACAAGGTGAAGAAGCCGGCGCTCCAGCAGGCTGTCGATCGGGCGCGGCAGCGTTGCGGCCTCTCGGACATGGGCAAGCGCCTGATTGGCTCGCTTTCGAAGGGCTATCAGCAGCGCGTGGGCATAGCCCAGGCCATCATCCACGATCCCGACGTGATCATTCTCGACGAACCTACGATCGGCCTCGATCCGAACCAGATCCGCGAGATCCGCGCGCTGATCCGCGATCTGGGGCGCGACCACAGCGTGATCCTGTCCACGCACATCCTGCCCGAGGTCGAGGCGGTATGCGACCGCGTGCAGATCCTGCATCGCGGCGAAGTGGTGTTCTACGACACCATTGCCGGATTAAAACAGTTCCGCGGCGGCCAGGCATTGCAGATCGGATTGCGCAATCCGCCCCCAAAGGAGGAAATCGCCCGCGCCGCCGACGGCGCCGACGTCGAAGCCATCAATGCCAACCTGTTCCGCGTACGGCCGAACGGTGGCGATCCCACCGAGGCACTGGTGCGCACCAGCGTCGAGCGTGGCTGGGGCCTATATCAGTTGCAACCGGCCCTGGCGAGCCTTGAGGAGGTCTTTGTGCAGTTGACGCAGAAGGAAGAGGACGGTCCAGGGGCAAATACTTCAGTGGAGTCAGCATCATGATCCGCACCATCATTGGAAAAGAACTGAGATCGCTCTTCACCTCGCCACTCGCCTGGGTGGTGCTGGCATTCCTGCAAATCATCCTCGGCTGGATCTTCCTCACCCGGGTCGATTATTTCCTCACCGTCCAGGCGCAACTGGCCCGGGTGCCCAATGCGCCCGGGCTGACGGAGATTGTCGTGGTACCCCTGTTTGGCATTGCGTCGATCGTGCTGCTGATGTCGGTGCCGTTGCTGACCATGCGCCTGGTCGCGGAGGAGCGCCGCAACCAGACCATGACCCTGCTCATCTCGGCGCCGCTGTCGATGACCCAGATCGTTCTCGGAAAATACTTTGCCACGGTCATCTTTCTGGGGCTGGTAGGAGGGCTCATCGTGCTGATGGGCCTGTCACTGCTTCCGGGCGGCAAGCTGGATGCGGGGCTGATCGCCACCAACCTGGTTGGCCTGCTGTTGCTAACCGGCAGCTTCGCCGCGATCGGATTGTTCGTCTCCTGCCTCACTACGCACCCGGTGGTTGCCGCGGTGGGCACACTTGCCGCGTTCCTGGTGTTGTGGCTGATCAACATCGCCACTTCCGATCCGGCCAGTCCGCTGCACCTGCTGTCGCTGCTCAAGCATTTTGAAAGCTTCATAAACGGATCGATCGCGGTCACCGATCTGATCTATTTTGCGCTCCTGATCACTGTATTCCTCATTCTCTCGATCCGGCGTCTCGATGCCGATCGCCTCCGCGCATGAAAGCGAATCGCAAACTAAAACTGCAGCTGCTGATCCAGAACGGTGTTTTCGTCATATTGCTGCTGGCTCTGGCCGCCGGCATCGGCTGGGTCACCCGCGACATCAAGACCCAATGGGACCTGACCCAGGGACGGCGCAACACCCTGTCGCCGGCCGCGGCCGACGTGCTGAAGCAATTGCGCGGGCCGGTCAGGATTACCGCCTATGCCACGGCGCAGGATACCGAAGGCGACGTGCGCAAGACGGTGAGCACATTCCTGTCGCCGTTCCAGCGCGCCAAGCCCGACTTCTCGCTCGCGTTCATCGACCCGCGCGAACAACCGCAGCAGGCCCAGGCAGCCGGCGTGCGCGTCAACGGCGAACTGGTGGTTGAGTTCAACAACCGCAGCGAACACCTGACCAACCTCACCGAACAGGACCTTTCCAACCTGCTGCTGCGGCTGGCGCGTTCATCGGAACGGCAGGTGATGTACCTCGACGGCCACGGTGAGGCGAAGCTCGACGGCCGCGCCAATCACGACCTCGGCGACTTCGGCAATCAGCTGACGGTGAAAGGCTTCAAGACCGCGCCCCTCAACCTGGCAACGGCGCAGGACGTGCCGGACAACGTCAGCGTGCTGGTCATTGCCGGACCGCGCGTCGATCTGCTACCCGGCGAAACCGCGCGCATCCGGCGCTGGATGGAGAAAGGCGGCAACCTGCTCTGGCTCGTGAACAACGACTCGCTGCGCGGATTGCAGCCGCTGGCGGACGAACTGGGCCTGAGCCTGATCTCCGGCACGGTAGTCGACCCGCGCGCCGCCGGGCTCAAGCTTCCGGCGACATTCTCGCTCGCCACGGGTTATGGCAAGCACCGCATTACGGAGAACTCCACGCTTACCAGCGTGTTTCCGTACGCGCGCCGGATCGCGCCGGCGGAGGGCTCGAAATGGCGCTTCACGCCGCTCGTGGAAGTGGCGCCGGACGGCTGGCTGGAAACCGGCGGCATCAACGACAACGTCGCATTCAACAAGGATCGCGACATCCGCGGTCCGGTCGTCATCAGCGCCGCACTGGAGCGGGACGTCGGCGAGCGCAAGCAGCGCGTCGTTGTGGCCGGCACGTCGCAATTCATCGCCAACCAGTACGCCGGCCTGCTCGGCAACCTCGACCTGGGTATCAACATGATCAACTGGCTGGCCGGAGACGAAGCGCTGATCACCATCCAGCCGCGCAACCGCGAGGACCTAACGCTGGAACTGAGCCGCGCCGGGCTGTCCCTGATCGGATTCGGCTTCCTGGTCGTGCTGCCGCTCGCATTGCTGATCACCGGCGTTGTGATCTGGTGGCGCAGGCGCAAGGCATGAAATCGAAGGTCATCCTCAACCTGTTGCTGGTGCTCGCGGTCACCGCGATCGCGCTTTTCGCCATCCTGCGGCCGGCGGAGAAAAAAGTTCCCGGCACCAAGCTGGTCGATCTGCAGCGGGAGCAGGTGACGCGCATAAGCATCGAACGCCGCAAGGCGGCCCCGATCCGGCTGGAAAAACGCACGGATGGCTGGCATGTCACCGCGCCTTTCACGTCGCGCGCAGACATCGGCCAGGTCGACCGCGTACTCGACCTGACTTCCGCCAATGCCAAACAGAAGCTTCCCCGCGAGGACCTCGCTCGGTTCGATCTGGATCCGCCGCAAGTCAAGGTCATGCTCGACGAACAGGCAATCGCATTCGGCCGCATCAACGACATTACCAATGAACAGTACGCGGCGACGGCCGATGCGGTTTACCTGGTGACGCCCTTCTACGGCTATGGCATTCCCGCGGACGCCGGCAAGCTCGCCAGCCGCAAGCTCCTGGCCGACGATGAGGTTCCCGTTGCCTTCGATTTTGGCGGCTATCGCATCATCCGCGACGACAAGGGGCGGTGGTCGAGCACGGGAACCGTGCCCGCAAAGGCGGCAGCAGAACTTTCGCAGGATGAATTCAACCGCTGGGCCGACGAATGGCGCGTGACCTACGCGCTCTCGGTAGAGCCGCACAAGGGCGGCGCAGGGGCGCGGGGCTTGACGCTGCGCTTCAAGAGCGGCAAATCGATCACGATGCGGGCGGCCGGCACGGACTCCGGTTTCACATTGCTGCGCAATGACGAAAACATGCTGTACCGCTTCGGCGCGCAAACCGGGAGCCGTCTCATGAATCCCTACGTGGCCGCCGGGAAATAGTCCGCGGCCGCCGCACCGTGCCCGAACTCCCGGAAGTCGAGACGACGCGCCGCGGCCTGGCGCCGCACCTGCTGGGCAAACGCATCGCCGGAATAGTGGTGCGCGACCGCCGCCTGCGCTGGCCGATTCCGCGCGACCTGTCGAAAAAGGCGGTCGGCTGCACGGTGCGATCCATCGAGCGCCGCGGCAAGTATCTTCTCGTCGATTGCGGAAGCGGCTGGATGATCCTTCACCTGGGCATGTCCGGCAGCCTGCGCGTGTTGCCGCAGGAAACCCCCGCGGGCAAGCACGATCATTTCGACCTGGTTATGGATTCCGGAATGATGGCGCGCCTGACTGACCCACGTCGCTTCGGTGCGGTACTGTGGCAGGCGCACGACCCGCACTCGCATCCGCTGCTGGCGAACCTGGGCCCGGAACCGCTGGGTCCGGACTTCTACGCGGCTGCCTTGCATGCCCGCCTGAGTGGGCGCCGCACCGCCATCAAATCGGCAATCATGGACAGCCGCATCGTGGTAGGCGTCGGCAATATTTACGCCAGTGAGTCGTTGTTCCGCGCCGCCATCAACCCGAAAATCGCATCGGGCAGGGTCTCCCTGCTGCGTTGCGAACGTTTGGTCGACGCAATCCGGGAAACCCTCGGGGCAGCTATCGAGGCGGGAGGCAGCACCCTGCGCGATTTCGTCAGCGCTGACGGCAAAGCGGGCTATTTCCAGCAAACCTATTTCGTCTACAGCCGCGACGGCCAACCCTGCCGCGTTTGCGGCACCGCAATAAAGTCCCTGCGCCTCGGACAAAGGGCTACGTTCTATTGCCCCCGATGCCAGCATTGAGATAGCGACCACCGGCTGCATTAGGTTTTCCCTTGACTGCCCGGGGAAACCTCCCGAAAATCAGCGTACCGAAGTGCGAAACCCGAAACCAGCTCCTTGGCCCGGGCGATTGCACCTTAGGGGCACAAGGATAAAGGCCGGCTCCGCCGTCGCCCCCCTGCCGGCCTTATCAATAACGAATCCCGTGGCGACCCTGAAGTTCGGGGGATGCATATTTTTCGGAGAGGAAATCACATGATCAGCAACAAGACTCGCTTCGTGCGCCTAGCGCTCGCGGCGGCCCTGCTTGCCGCCGGAAGCGCGACCGCCGCCGAAGTTGACGGCGCCCGCCTTCTGAACGGCGACAAGGAACTCGCAAAAGGCAATTGGCTCTCCTATCACGGTTCCTACAAGTCCTGGCACTACAGCCCGTTGGACCAGATCAAGACCAGCAACGTAGGCAAGCTGAACGAAGCCTGGTCGCACGTGGCTTCGCGCGCCAACCGGGGCCTGCAAGGCATTCCGCTGGTCATTGACGGCATGCTGTATTACAGCAGCCCGTACAACCAGATCTATGCGCTTGACGGCGCCACCGGCAAGATGGTCTGGACCTACAAACACAAGCTGAACGAAGACCTCGTCGCCCGGCAGACCCATTCGCCTTACAACCGTGGGATGGCCGTCGGTTATGGCAATCTTTACATGGGTACGCTCGACGGCAAGCTGGCCGCCATCGACATAAAGACCGGCAAGCTGAATTGGGAAACCAAGCTGGTCAACTCCGAGAAGCTGACAGTCGGCTTCACGGGCGCGCCGTTGCTGGTCAAGGACAAAGTGATCATCGGCGCCCAGGGCGGCGAGTGGCCCGACCGCGGCCCGATCTTCGGCGTCAATGCCAAGACTGGAGCAAAGGTCTGGGAATTTCTGACCGCTGGCGGCAACGACGGCACCGCGAGCGACCGGCGCGACACCTGGGGCGGCGACTCCTACAAGACCGGTGGTGGTGGCGGCTGGATGGCCGGAAGCTACGATCCGGAGAACGACACGGTCTGGTGGGGCACCGCCAACCCGGCACCGCTGTACGACTGGGCTGGCGACAAGTACATGACCGAAGGTCCGCGGCCCGGCATCAACCTTTACACCTCGGCGGTGCTGCAACTCAATCCCGACACCGGTGAGCTGAAGAGCTATCACCAGGTTCTGCCCCACGACGCTTGGGACTTCGACCCGGCTCAGGGCGAGCTGATGATGATTGACCGCGACGGCAAGAAATATGTCGTGCATCCGAGCAAGGCCGGCTTCGTGTTCGTGTTCGACCGCAAGAGCGGCAAGCCCGTCAACGTCTACAAGGGCGTGGACGCCATCAACTTCGTCAAGGACATCAAGCCCAATGGCGATCTGGTGGGCCGTTGGGATCCGCCCGAAGGCAAGCACGTCAACCTGTGCCCGGCCATCGCCGGCGGCTACAGCTGGAACGCGGGTACCTACAGCCCGAAGACCGGCCTGCTGTACAAGGTCGGCTTCGAGTGGTGCATGGACCTGGACATCGTCAAGACCGAGCCCATCACGGAACCGGTTGTGCAGTTGAACATCGGTGCGAACTTCACCATGCACGGTCCCGGGGACAAGGCGCCGTTTGGCCACATCCGCGCCAGGGATCCGATTTCCGGGAAGGTGAAGTTTGAAATCAAGTACCCGGGTGCAGTTCCGCATGGCGGCCTGCTGTCGACCGGGGGTAACCTGCTGTTCGTGCCCGAGGCGGACGGCATGTTCACCGCCTACGACGCTTCCAACGGCAAGAAGCTCTGGAGCCACAATATGGGCCAGGGCAGCAACGGCGGCACCATCAGCTACATGGCCAAGGGCAAGCAGTATGTGGCCGTGATGACCGGCTGGGGCAGCCTGGTGGGAGACGGCTACGGCGACCTGTGGGGCGAACCCTGGAAGAGCATGCCAAAGGATTCCGGTGTGCTTAAGGTCTACGCACTCGATTAATCGGCGTTTTCCGCGGATATAATCGTGGTAACGGAGAAAGGCGGGGACCTCGTCCCCGCCTTTTTTCTTTTGCGCCTCGCCTTGTCTTGTCGTCTGTAGCGAGCACTCGCTCGTTAATAAGGGGGCGCCCCGCGGTTCGGGGGCTTTGAGTCACCTGTGAAGAAGGAACTTTCAGAAGTGTACGATCTCAATTCAAGCCGGTTTTCATCGGCCTTGCTGGCCGGCCTGGTTCTGGCGGCCACAACCCTGGCGGGTATTGCGCCCGCCGCAGCGGAAGAAGGCAAACCCGCGGCCAAGCCGTTCGACGTGAAAGGCAATTTCCGCAATATCTGCGGATTCTGTCACGAGGACTATGGCCGTCATTCGGGCAAAGGACCGCAGCTGATGAACTCCGAACGCAGCGATCAATTCCTGTTCGACCGAATCAAGAAAGGATTGCCGGGCCGGATGGCCGCCTTCGGCAGCGTCTATACCGAAGAACAGATCTGGCAGATCGTGAAATTCATCCGCAACCTCAAAGCCGGGGAAGAGCCCCAGAACCCATGAAATCGAACCTGATTGCCTTCGCAAGCCGGGCCGGGCTCGCTTTTGCGTTTTGCGGTGCCACACTGGCGCTGTTCGCAGCAAACCAGGCTGGGGCGCGAACACTCGCCGAGGTGCGCGCGCTTGGCAGCATCTCGATGTGCGCCAGTCCGGAGACGCTGCCCTATGCCAGCAACCAGCCTGAGGTTCCGGGCTTCCAGATCGAGCTGGGACGCGCGATCGCCGAGGGGCTCGGGCTTGGGCTGAGCACCGAGTGGGTCGTGCCGCGTCGTCGGGCAAACATCGTAAATTGCGACATGCAACTGGACAGCATCTACGATCCGGGGAGATCCAAGGGTGCGGTGCTGTTGTCCCGGCCGTATCAGAAATCCGGCGTGGTTCTCGGCATAGCGCGAGGCGCCGAGCCGGTCGCAAATTTCAAGGACCTGACCAAGGACCAGAAGGTCGGAGTGATGAGCAGTTCTGTTGCGAGAGTCGTGCTGGGCAAGAGCGGCGCGATCACCTCGCCCTATGCATTCGAGAACGACATGTTAGAAGATCTGACACAGGGCACACTCTACGGCGCCGCACTGTCCTCAGCCACTCTGAGCTATTACATCCTGCAACACCCCGAAACCGGCCTGCAACTGGCGCACGCCTTCGACGGTGAGCCGGACCTAACCTGGGAAGTCGCTGTAGGGTTGCGCAAATCCGACACTGCGCTGGTCGACGAGGTGAACAAAGTGCTCGATCGGCTTCTCGCCGACGGCTCCATCACCCGGATCTACGCCAAGTACGGCGTCGAACACCGAGCCCCCTGACCGCAGCCCGACCCAGCGAAAGTTCAGTCCTGACGACCTGCCGGTTGTCGTGTCAGGAGCTGGTACTTGCGCTGTAGCTGTTCCCGACTTTCGACCTGTTGTGGATTGACCGGAATGCAATCGACCGGACAGACTTCCTGGCATTGCGGCCGGTCGTAATGGCCCACGCATTCGGTGCATTTATCGGGATCGATCACGTAAACCGTCTCGCCCTGCGAGATGGCGTCGTTCGGGCATTCCGGCTCGCAGACGTCGCAGTTGATGCATTCGTCAGTGATCATCAGCGCCATGAGACATCCATTCCTGGTGTCACGGCTTTGGCGCTTTCGTCTTCATCCTCGGGACCACCAGCGGATTGACGAACAGCGAGACGTCACCGCCCAGGCTAGCGATCTCGCGCACCATGGTCGCGGAGATGAACATGTACTGCTCCGACGGCGTCAGGAACAGGGTTTCGACGTCCGGGAACAGATTCCGGTTCATGCCCGCCATCTGGAATTCGTACTCGAAGTCGGACACCGCCCGCAGGCCGCGCAGGATGATCTTGGCGTCGTGCTTGCGCAGGAAATCCATCAGCAGGCCGGAGAATCCTTCCACCCGCACGTTGCCGAACGGCGCCAGCGTTTCCTTGGCCATGGCCACACGCTCGTCCAGGGTGAAGAACGGCTGCTTGCCACGGCTGTCCGCCACCGCGACGATCACCTCGTCGAACAGGCTCGAAGCCCGTCGCACCAAGTCCTCGTGGCCGCGCGTGATCGGATCGAAGGTGCCGGGATACAAGGCCCGGTTGATGCGGGTTTTCATCGCTCGTTTCGTCTGGGGCTGAATGGGTTTCAGTTTTGCTGCCATTTTAGCAGCAGACTGTGCACCTGCCCGGCCCGGGCCTGCTTGAGCAATTCGAAACCCGGGGGAGCCTCCAGGACCTGGTCGGACTCGACATATACCCGCGCGCCGGGGACCATTATCCGTCCGAGCAGGGGAAGGACGCGAGGCAATAACTTGAGCCGATAAGGCGGATCGACGAACACGACATCGTAACGGCGCGAATCGGTCTGCAGGAAAGCCATGGCATCGGCACGGACGATATCCACCTGCTGGGCAGACAAAGTCGCCTTGTTGGCAACCAATGTGCGAATGATCGCCGCATCGCGCTCGACCAGGACGGATTGCTTCGCCCCGCGCGAAGCGGCCTCGAATCCAAGCGCGCCGCTGCCGGCGAAAAGGTCGAGGCAGGTTTCTCCGGTCAGGTCCTGGCCCAGCCAGTTGAACAGGGTTTCGCGCATGCGATCCGGTGTCGGGCGCAGGTCCGGCGCGTCGGGAAATTCCAGCAGGCGCCGCCGCCACTCGCCGCCGATGATGCGCACCGCGTTCTGGCGCCGGGAGGGCACGTGCTCGCTTACTTCGTGTCGAGCGCGCCGACCACCACCGTGGCCATGCGGTCGGGCCGGATGCGCCGGCGCCACGCGTCCTTGACCTCGGCCAGCGTCACCGCTTCGATTTTTGCGGGAAACTCGTCGAGATAGTTGAGCGGCAGGTCGTAGAATCCGATGATCGACAGGTAGTCGAGGATCTTACGGTTGCTGTCGATGCGCAGCGGAAATCCGCCGATGACGTTCTGCTTGGCGTTGTCGAGTTCCTGCTGGGTCGGCCCACCCGAGACGAAAGTGGCGAGGATATCGTTGGCCACCTTCAGCGCCTCTTCCGACTGTTCTTTCTTGGTCTGCAAGCCGATCTGGAAAGGCCCTGCCTGCCCGAGCGGATTGAAGTAGCTGTAGGTGCTGTAGGCAAAGCCGCGCTTCTGCCTGATTTCTTCGCTCAGGCGCGACGAAAATCCGCCGCCGCCGAGCACGTAGTTGCCGAGCCACAGCGGAAAATAATCCGGGTCCTTGCGCGTGATGCCCGGCTGGCCGATGACGATATGCGCCTGCGTCGCGGGATGTGCGATCCTGGCGGTTTGTCCCGCGTCGAGCACAGGCACAGGCGGCAAGGCCGGAATTGGCTTGCCGGATTTTTGCAGCTTGCCCGTCAGCTGCTCGGCAATCGCGCGCGCCTGGTCGCGCGTAACGTCGCCGATGATCGACACGATCGCTGCGTCGGACACGTAATACCGGCGATAGAACTCCTCGAGGTCGGCACTGGTGAGTTTTTCCACGGTCTCGATTTCGCCGGACCCGCGCAACCCATACGGATGGTTTCCATAAATGATGCGCCGGAACTCCCGATCGGAAATGGTCTCGGGCTTGGTGTCCGATTCGCGCAATCCCGCAAGGACGCGCGCCTTTTCGCGATCGAGGATCGCCTGCGGAAACGTCGGCTGCTGCAGGATGCGCGCCATGAGGTCGAGAGCCTGTACGCGTTCTGCCGTGCCCGACAGTGTGCGCAACGTAAGCCCGGCGCGATCGGCATCGAAGCGTCCCGACGGTTGCGCGCCAACGTCGGCGAAGCGTTCGGAAATCTGCTCTTCCTTCAGGCCCGGCACCCCGAGGCCCATCATCCGCAAGGTCAGGCTCGCGGCACCCGATTTTTCGCGCGTGTCGCGGCTGGCTCCCGCGGGAAAATCCACCGAGACGTCCAGCATCGGCAGGTCGTGGGTCTCGACGAACAATACGCGGGCGCCGTTCGTGCTTTGCCATTGCTGAATGGGCAAGGTCGCTTGCGCCGGAATCGCCGCGAACAACAGCAGTACGGCTGTCAGCCAGCCCCAGGATCCCCGCATGGTGTTCTCCGGTTTAGTGCAGTTCACGGGAATTCTCCACTTTCGGTCGCGGCCGCTTGCCCCCAGGCAGCGGTTGCGGATCCAGCACCGCGATGGTGAGGTTGTCGTCGATCAGATACTTGCGCGCGACTTCGCGCACTTGCTCGGCAGTGACTTCCTGAAGCCTGCGCACCTGGAGATCGGCCGTTTGATGGGGAATGCCGACCGTTTCCAGCATGCCGATGCGCGTCGCCTGGTAATAAACCGAATCCTGGGAAAATACCTGGGAAGCTGTCACTTGCGATTTAACGCGGCGCAACTCCTGTTCGCTGATGCCATCGTTCACAACGCGCGCGATCTGCGCTCTCAACGCATCTTCGATCTCATTCACCGAGCGGCCTTCCGCCGGGGTTCCATCCAGGTAGAACAATCCTTGACCGCGATTCACGGCGGCATAGCTGGCACCCGCGCTGTTCGCGATGCGAGACGTCTTGACCAGTTCCCGGTTCAGGCGCGCCGCGTCGTATCCGTCCAGCACGCCATTGAGGACCGACAGTGCGTAGGGTTCCCAGTCCTTTTCAGGATCGCGCAGGACGGGCACGTGATAGGCCATGAGTATGTAGGGCTGATCCCCGGGCGCTTTCACGGTAAGGCGCTTGATGCCCGACTGTTTCGGTTCGGAATTGGGTTTGCGCTCCGGCAGCGGGCGCGACGGAATGGGCCCGAAGAGTGCCTCGGCGAGCCGAAACACTTCTTCCGTGACAACGTCACCCGCGACAACCAGCGTGGCGTTGTTCGGCGCGTACCAGGTGTCATACCAGTTGCGCGCGTCCTGCACGCGCAGGTTGGCCAGGTCGTTCATCCAGCCGATAACCGGGGTGCGATAGGGATGGGCCACGTAAACCGAGGCCATCATCTGCTCCGAGACCTGGCCATGGGCATCATCGTCCGTGCGCATGCGCCTTTCTTCCATGACGACCTTGATCTCCTTGGAAAATTCTTCCTCCGAAAGAATCAGGTTGGCCATGCGATCGGCCTCCAGCTCGAGGGCCAGGGGCAGTTTTGATTTGTGCAGCTGCTGGTGGTACGCGGTGTAGTCGCGCGACGTGAAGGCGTTGTCGCGGCCTCCGGCGCGGGCCATGATCCTGGAGAACTCGCCCGCCGGAACTTTCTTCGTACCCTTGAACATCATATGCTCGAGCACGTGCGCCACGCCGGTAGTGCCGCTGACCTCGTCCATGCTGCCGGCGCGGTACCACACCATCGACACCACGATCGGCGAGCGATGATCCTCCTTGACGATCACCTTCATGCCATTACCCAGCGTGCGTTGCTGCGCCTCGGCGGCTACGGCGGGCACGCAGAACAGCGCCAGGACAAGCCCAAGGCTTGGTATTGCGAAATGACGGGTCATGGTTTTGGATGGACCGGACGCAAACAGAATAGAATTGCGGCTCTTTTGCCGCCAGATACAGCGACGTTGTGACAGTGCGAGAGTATGTTAAGTTTCCTCAAACGTGACAAGGACGACAAGGACGAAGCGTCCGCGCAAGAAAGCGGGGGCGGCTGGGCGGCCAAACTGCGTCGCGGGCTTGCCGGTACCCGCGCCAGACTGGGCGATCAGCTCGCCGCCGTATTCGGCGCGGGCCGCAAGATCGACGAGGCGCTGTTCGAAGAACTTGAATCGGTGCTGCTCGCCTGCGACGTCGGCGTTAGCGCAACCGGGCATCTGCTCGACGACACGCGTGCCCGCGCCAAACGCGGCCGTTTTGACGACGCTGCGCAGATACGCGAGGCGCTGAAGCAATCTCTGCTTGATCTGCTCAAGCCCCTGGAGCGGCCGCTCGACATCGGAACCGCAAAACCTTTCGTCATCCTCATGACTGGCGTCAATGGCGCCGGCAAGACCACTTCCATCGGCAAGCTGGCGAAGCTGTTCCAGGCCGGGGGCAAGTCGGTACTTTTCGCCGCCGGCGATACCTACCGTGCCGCCGCCCGCGAACAGCTGAAAGTCTGGGGCGAACGCAATAACGTCACCGTCGTCTCGCAGGAAGGCGGCGATACCGCTGCGGTAATTTACGATGCCATCCAGTCCGCGAAAGCCAGGGGCATCGATGTGGTCATTGCCGACACCGCCGGGCGTCTGCCAACGCAACTCCACCTTATGGAGGAAATCCGCAAGGTAAAGCGGGTAGTTGCCAAGGTCATGCCGGACGCGCCCCACGAGGTCCTGCTGGTGCTCGATGCCAACACCGGCCAGAACGTGGTGGCACAAGTGAAGGCATTCGACGAGGCGCTCGGCGTCACCGGCCTGATCCTCACCAAGCTCGATGGCACGGCGAAAGGTGGCGCCATAGCCGCCATCGCGCGGCACAAGCCAATCCCGCTGCGTTTCATCGGCATCGGCGAAGGCCTGGACGACTTGCGTCCGTTCTCGGCGGAACAATTTGTCGAAGCCCTGTTCGAATGAAGCGCGGCCGGACTCCGCAACATTCGTCAGCCGGGCCGGCGCCATTTACTCTGCCATCAACCGACTGATCCAGCCATGGCCGCCTCACAGATGATCAGCGTCAGCCACGTCTCCAAGCGCTATGCCGGGGGCTATCAGGCCCTGCAGGACGTCACCTTTGTGGTGGAGTCCGGCGAGATGGTGTTCATCACCGGCCATTCCGGCGCGGGCAAGAGCACCCTGCTCAAGCTGATCGCCGCCATCGAGATGCCGACCTCCGGCAGCGTGATCATCAACGGCCAGAACGTCTCGGCGATGAAGTCCGGCGCCATTCCTTTCCTGCGCCGCAATTTCGGACTCATGTTCCAGGACCACAAACTGCTGTTCGATCGCAGCGTCTACGAGAACGTGGCGCTGCCGCTCGCCATCACCGGTTTCCCGCGCCGCGAGATAGCGAAGAGGGTGCGCGCCGCACTGGACAAGGTAGGCCTGCTGGGCCGCGAGAAATCCCGGCCGATCACGCTGTCGGGTGGGGAACAGCAGCGCCTGTGCATTGCGCGGGCCATCGTCAACCGGCCCGCGATCCTGCTCGCGGACGAGCCCACGGGCAACCTTGATACCGCCTATGCCGAGGAAATCATCGGCATGTTCGAATCCTTCAATCAGGTCGGGGTGACTGTGGTCATTGCCACCCATGACGAGGGGATGATCGAACGCCTCGGTCCGCGTATCTTGCAGCTTGACCATGGCAGGCTCGACCGATGAACTGGCTGCTCGGCCACTTCGACACGTTGCGCGAGAGCCTGTTGCGCCTTGCGCAGCAGCCGCTCGCGACCCTGCTCAACGTGCTCGTGATCGGCATCGCCATGTCGCTGCCTGCGGGCTTCTATGTCGGGTTGAACAACGTGCAGACGTTCTCACGTCAGCTTTCCAGCGATCCGCAGATCAGTCTGTTCATGGCCATGGATGCCAGCGCCGCGGACGTGGCTGGCATCGAGCAGCGGCTCCGTAACCACGGGGATGTCGGTCGCTTCGAATTCGTCTCGCGGGAACGCGCCCTGGAACGCTTGAAGCGCAGCGCCGGCCTGGCTGACGTGCTCGCCGACCTGGGCCGCAATCCGCTTCCCGACGCTTTCGTGGTCACCGCCCGCAATAACGATCCGGCAATCCTGGAATCGCTGCGGGCCGAGGCGGTCAAATGGGCCAAGGTTGAGCACGTGCAACTGGATGCGGAGTGGGCCAGGCGCCTGGACGCAGCCTTGGGGGTAGGCCGGCTGCTGGTGAGCCTGTTGGGCGCCTTACTTGCCACGGCGCTGGTAGCCATCACCTTCAACACCATCCGGCTGCAGATCCTGACCAGACGGGACGAGATCGAGGTGTCCAAACTGATCGGCGCAACCAATCCCTTTATCCGCCGGCCTTTCCTGTACCTGGGTACGCTACAGGGACTTGCCGGGGGCGCCGCCGCCTGGCTCATCGTGACCTTGGCGGGCATGGCCCTCAATCTGCAACTGACCGAGCTGGTAACCCTTTACGGCACCTCCTTCGCACTGGAGCCCTTGAGCGCCTGGGACTCGGTGATTCTCCTCGGCCTGTCTGCTGCGGTCGCCTGGCTGGGCAGCTGGCTATCAGTGAGTCGTCACTTATGGCAGATAGAGCCCCGTTAAAGGAAACCGCGCTCTATCAGGTAGAACTTTTGGGGTCGCTGGCACTCCCAGTATTGGAGTGCTAATATGGTCCCCAAGGAGGTATATGCCATGACCCATGCATTGACTGTTGCGTTGCCTTTTCCGTCCGCGACCGGCAGCCTGGACACTTATATTCAGGCAGTAAACCGCTTCCCGCTTCTGACCCAGGAGCAGGAAACCGAATACGCGCGCCGTCTGCGGGACCAGGATGACGTCGAGGCCGCCCGCCAGCTGGTGGTATCCCACCTGCGGGTGGTGGTCGCGATCGCGCGGGGCTATCTGGGCTACGGCCTACCGCATGGCGACCTGATCCAGGAAGGCAACGTCGGCCTGATGAAGGCCGTCAAACGTTTCGATCCGGAGCGGGGTGTCCGGCTGGTTTCTTTCGCCATCCACTGGATTCGCGCCGAGATCCACGAGTTTATCCTGAGGAACTGGCGCATCTTGAAAGTGGCAACGACCAAGGCCCAGCGCAAGCTGTTCTTTAACCTGCGCAGCCTGAAGAAGAGCCATTCGGCAATGAGTCCGGCCGAGGTGAACGCCGTGGCGCGGGAGCTCAACGTCAAGCCCGAGGATGTGGTCGAGATGGAAACCCGTCTCGGCGGGCACGATGTGGCGCTCGAGCCGCTGAGCGACGACGAGGAGGAAAGTTTCTCGCCAATCGCCTACCTCACGAATGCCGAGGACGAGCCGGGCCTGGTTCTGCAGCACCAGCAAACCGAGCAGAACAAGACTGAAGGGCTGGCGCACGCACTGGAATCGCTGGACGCCCGCAGCCGCCGGATTATCGAGGCGCGCTGGTTGCGTGAAGAAGATACCGCTACGTTGCACGACCTGGCCGATGAGTTCGGTGTATCCGCCGAGCGCATACGCCAGATCGAAAGCCAGGCGATGAAGAAAATGCGCGGACTGATGGCACCAGCAATGGCCTGATTCTCGCGAACCGTTCGACAAAAAGCCCCGCAACAGCGGGGCTTTTTTTGATTAGCGCTGCTCGAGCAGCCGGCCGATGTCGTGGGCAAATACCTCGCTGCCCTGACCGTAGCCGATGTACAGCCTGATCCGCCCCTGCGCGTCAAAGACATAGCTGCCGGCCGAATGGTCCATGGTGTAGTTTTCGGGTTTACTGCCGGCGACCTTCTGGTAGATCACCTTGAACTCCTTCGCGACCTGCGCAGTCTCTCCCGCACTGCCGCGCAGCGCCAGGAAGCGCGGATCGAACGCGGTCACGTAGGGTCCGAGTACTGCGGGCGTATCGCGCTCGGGATCGACAGTCACCAGCAACACCTGCACCTTGTCCGAACCGGCCCCTATTTTCCTCATCGCGCTCGCCAGTTCCGCCAGCGTGGTCGGACAGACGTCGGGACAATGCGTGAACCCGAAGAACATCACGACCACCTTGCCATGAAAATCGGCCAGCGAACGGCGTTCCCCGGTGTGGTCGGTAAGCGTGAAATCCCTGCCAAATTCGGCGCCAGTAATGTCCGTGGAGCGGAAGCCGGCGTCACCGCGCTGGCAGCCGGCGGCGACAGCCAGCGACGCGAGCAGTAACAGGCGCAATAGGACCTTCATGCTTGAATCCAGGCCCGCTCAGAAGCGGACGTAGTGGTCGACGAGCAGTGCCGCAAACAGCAGGGACAGGTACAAGATCGAATAACGAAAGGTCTGCCTGGCGAGCGCATCGCTGTAGTCGACGCAGATGCGTACGGCGTAGATCAGGAACAAGCTCCCGAGCGCGACGGCGGAAATCAGATAGATCATCCCGCTCATACGGGTGGCAAACGGCAGCATCGTCGCCGCCACCAGGATCACCGTATAGAGCAAGACATGCAGACGGGTGAAGCGGTCGCCGTGGGTGACCGGAAGCATCGGAATGCCGGCCTTGGCGTATTCGTTTTTACGATACAGCGCAAGAGCCCAGAAATGCGGTGGCGTCCAGGCGAAAATAATCAGGAACAACAGCAATGCATCGGGCGAAACGCCACCGGTGACCGCAGCCCAACCTAGCACCGGCGGCATGGCGCCCGACGCCCCGCCGATCACGATGTTCTGCGGCGTCAACGGCTTGAGCAGCAAGGTATAGATAACCGCGTAACCGACGAATGTCGCCAGCGTCAGCCACATCGTCAGGGGATTCACCAGCACGTGAAGGATGGTAAGGCCGACACCGCCCACTACCCCTGCGAACAGCAGGGTTTCCGGCGAAGAAATCGTGCCCATGGGCAGCGGACGTGCGCGGGTGCGCGCCATGACGGCATCAATCTTCTGCTCCACCAGGCAGTTCACGGCGGCAGCGGATCCCGCCACCAGCGCGATGCCCAGGGTGGCGAAAATCGCCGCCCACCAGAAACTCGCTGTCAGCAATCGTTCCGCCGGTTCGGCCAGGAACATGCCGATGACCGCCGTGAACACGATCAGCGAAATCACGCGCGGCTTGGTCAGCTCGAAGAACTGCTGTAGCCGTGACGGCAGGGCGGGTGACTGGACGGAGACGGACATCTATCGGCGAAAAGTGGCGGGCGAATTGACCGCGAAGTTTAGCATCACCAGCGTGGCCAGTAACAGCGCGGCGACCCCATTGTGGGCCACAGCCACCGGCAGCGGCAGGCTGCCAAGAACATTGGTTACGCCCAGCGCAATCTGCAGCAGCAACAGCGCCAGCAACGCCATGCCGTATCCATGCAGGTCGCGAACGCGCAACGACTTCAGTCCGGTAAATCCGACGACTATCAAGGTCACCAGCGCGCCAACCCTGTGTGCCCAGTGGATCGCGTTCAGCGCCTCGTTCGACAGCGGCTCCCCGCCCGCAGTCATGCCCAGTTCGCGCAGGAAATGAAAACCATCATCGAAATCCATCGACGGCACCCAGCGGCCATGACAAACCGGGAAATCGGTGCAGGCCAGGGCCGCATAGTTGGTGCTGACCCAGCCGCCGAGTGCGATCTGGAATCCCAGCGCCACGAGGGCGAACAACGCCCACGGGCGAATGCTGCGCAGCACCGACGGCGGGCCGGCGCTCAGTTCGAGCATTCGCGCCGACAGCCAGGCAAGCATGGCGAACAAGGCCATTCCACCGAGCAGGTGCAAGGTCACGATCACCGGCTTGAGCAGCAGAGTCACGGTCCACTTGCCGAACAAGCCCTGCAACACCACGAGCAAGACCAGGGCAAGCGGCAAGCCGACGCTCGTTCTCGGTTCCGAATAGTTGTAGCGCCGGCGGCCGCGAAGGGCCTGACAAGCAATGGCCAGGATCATGACGCCAACCAGCGATGCGAGATAACGATGAAGCATTTCCTTCCACGCCTTGGGCAGCGAAACCGGTCCGGTCGGCGCTGCGGCCTCCGCGGCCTCGATTTGCTCGGTGGCAAGTCCAGGCGAAAGTTTTCCGTAGCAGCCCGGCCAGTCCGGGCAGCCAAGGCCGGCATTGGTCAGACGAACATAGGCGCCAAGCATGACCAGGGCAAGGGTCACGACCGTCGTCGAAATCACCAGCATGCGCAGCGGCACGAAGCGCGCGCATACAACCAGCGCAATGAGCAGGGGCCCGCCCCAAGCCAGCGCGTGGAACGAATCGAGGGAAAATTGCCAGATCGCTGAAGCCTGCATCTGTTGGCCCTATTTACCGGTCTGCACCCAGCCGCTGGAGGCTTTCATCAGCTTGCCGATGTCTTTCTTCATGCGCTGCGGATCCGCATCGCGAGGGAAACGCATCATGAGGTTGCCGAAGGGATCGATCACGTAAACATGATCGCTGACCGAGGCGACGGCCGGCAACGTGCGGACAAACCCGGCGTCCTGCACCCGGATTTCGCGCGTGCCGGCATACTGGGCCGCAAGTTCGGGCGGCGGCTGCTTGCCGTCGGCGATCATCCACAGGCGTTCGATGCGCTCCTGGTCCTTGCCCTGTGTCAGGCGGATCTGGCGCATCAAGTAGAGTTTCGATTTGCAGTAGTCATCGCAGGCTGCGGCATCCACCATCAGGAAGGCCCATTTGCCGCGCAGTTCCGAAAAGCGGAAAGCAGGCCCATCCTGCGCCTTCACGATGACATCCGCCAGCGGCGTGACGGGCAGCAGCTCCCCGTAGTTGGTGAGGCTCTGCGGCTTCCATAAGTAATAGAGCAGCAGCGAGCCGACAAACGGTGCCAGGCTAATCGCGCCCAGCAGAAGCAGCATCCGCCGCGTTTTTTTTGGATCTGGAGCTTCTGACATGAAAATAGCCGTAGAGGAAAACAATCAACCCACAAAATGAAAACCATTGAACGGCGTAACCGTAATGCTTGGCGATGCCGAAATCCGGCCGCGGCCACGAGCGTACCAGCCCATCGTCCAGGTCGCTGGTCTGTTCGATGACGATCGGCTGTATCGCGAGGCCCCTGTGCTCGATAAAGCGTTCCATGGTCAGGTTCTGCCACACCACGCCCGAACTATCCGCCTTCGCCAGCTCGAGAAAGCGTCCCGGCACGACCGCGACACCGGCAATCGTAATCGTCGACGGTGGCGTCCGGATCTCCGGCAGCCTGCTGCGGTCCGCTCCGGCAGCCACCCAGCCGCGGTTCACCAGCACATGCATCGAAGAACCGGCGATCCGCAGCGGCATCATCACGTGATAGCCGGCCACGCCCGCCTGGATCCGGTTGTCGAGAAGCACCATCGCCTGCGGATCGAACTCGCCCGTTGCTTCGACGCGACGCAGGCGCACTTCATCCACGGTGATGGGCCGGGCGGACAGGCTGATGGGTCGATCGGCGGCGCCGCGATCGTACGCCGTCTGCAACTGCTCCTTTTCGCCCGCGCGATTCAGCTGCCATTTGCCGGCACTGGCCGTCAGCGCGATGCCCAGCACAGCGGCAAGGAGCGGCAGCCAGCGCGGCCGCCGGCGTCGTGAGGAACTCTGCTGATCCAATCGATGGCTCTGTGAGTAGAAGGTGCCAAGCTTATCGGCTACACTGGACCGCTGATTTTCGTCGCGCATCCGCCATGAAACTTGTCATCATTGCCTTTCTCGTCGTCATCGTCGGGAGCCTTGCTTCCGCGCTGTTCTACCTCATGCGCGACAAGGGCGGCTCCGATCGAACCGTCAAGGCGCTGACCGTTCGCGTCGCGCTGTCGCTGACTCTTTTCCTGATACTCATGATCAGCTACTACTTCGGGCTCATTCCGAAATCCGGCCCATAAAAAAACAGCCGCACAGAGTGCGGCCTGAGTGTCCCCGCCATGATCTTGATCGTGACCCGGCGGGGTCCTTCCTCCGTTGTTCTTGTTGTTGTTTCCCGCCGCGCGTTACAGCCAGTAAACCAGCACGAACAGCAGCAGCCATACCACGTCCACGAAGTGCCAGTACCAGGACACGCCTTCGAAGGCGAAGTGATGCTCGGCAGTGAAGTGCCCCGCGATAGATCGGCCCAGGATCACGATCAGCATGATCGTTCCAATGGTCACGTGAAATCCGTGGAACCCGGTGAGCATGTAAAACGTGGCGCCGTACGCGCCCATGCCGAGCGTCAGGTTCAATTCCTTGTAGGCATGGATGTACTCGTAGGCCTGCAGGCTCAGGAAGAGCAGGCCGAGGACAACCGTGGCCACCAGCCCGCCGATCAGTTGCGATCGACTGTTCTTCTTCAGGCCCCAGTGCGCGATGGTCACAGTGACACCGGAAGTCAGCAGAATCAGCGTGTTGATGGCGGGAATTCCCCATGCACCCATGGGCGTGAAGGTTTCCTCAATCCCCGGCCCGGACACGGGCCAGTGGGGAGCGAAGCCGGGCCAGAGCTGCTCCATGGTGTCGCCGCCCGAAAGCCAAGGCAGGGACAGCACGCGCATGTAGAACAGCACGCCGAAGAAGGCGGCAAAGAACATGACCTCGGAGAAAATGAACCAGCTCATGCTCCAGCGGAACGACAGGTCGACCTGGCCGTTGTACTTGCCGCCCTCGCTCTCGCGGATCACAGTGCCGAACCAGCCGAACATCATGTAGATTAGTATGGCCATACCGGCCACCACGACCCAGGGACCGGCCCCGGCGCCGTTCATCCAGAGTACCGCGCCGAGCGCCATCAGGAACAATGCGCAGGAACCGACTACGGGCCAGTGCGACGGCTCGGGCAGGTAATAGCGAGTGGATTGGCTAAGCATTCTCGAATCTCCCTAAGTTTTCATTCCCCAGTACTTCACGTCTCTTCGCTCGCCGTCAACGCAAGGGCCTGGCTGACCGGCAGGATCAGCCGGCTTTGCCGGCTTTTTCATCAACCGGCGCCGCTGCCGCCGGAGCCGCGCCTTCCACCTTGAAGAAGGTATAGGACAGCGTGACCGTATTCACATCCTTGGGCAGCCCTGCCTCGATCACGAACACCACCGGCATCCGCCGCACTTCCCCGGGCGCGAAATTCTGCTTGGTAAAGCAGAAGCAGTCGAGCTTGCGGAAATACTTTCCAGCAACCTGCGGCCCGTAACTCGGGATCGCCTGGCCCGTGATCGGTCGGTCCGACGCATTGCGTACTTCGTACTCCACCTGCACCAACTGGCCTGGATGCACCTTCATGCTGGTCTGCATTGGCTTGAACTGCCAGGGCAGATCACTGCGGATGTTGGCGTCGAATTCCATCGTCACCACCCGGCTCTCGTCCACTTGCGTGCTGGTCAGGGGCGAGCCCGCCTTCTCGACTTCATTGATGCCCGTTATCTCGCAAATCTTCTTGTAGATCGGCACCATGGCATAGCCGAAGCCGAACATCATGACCGCCAGCAGGGCCAGTTTCTTCAGCACCGCACGGTTGTCTGCGGATACCCTGCTCATTTCCAATGCCGCAAAACCATTCCGACGAAGAACGCAACCGCGACGGACAGCAGGATCAATGCCGTCCTCGCCTTCCTCGACTTCAGTTGCTGGGCCTGCCTCTCATCCATGTAATTGGAACCATACACCGCCAGGCTCGCGTTATTTCACGACCGGCGGCGTCTCGAAACTGTGGTACGGCGCCGGCGTCGGCAAATGCGTCCACTCGAGCGAGTCCGCGCCTTCCCAGGGTTTCTGGGGCGCTTTCTCGCCGCTGCGGATGCACTTCAGCACGATGTACAGGAACAGCAACTGCGACAGACCGAACCCGAACGCGCCGATCGACGAAATCATGTTGAAGTCGGTGAATTGCGGTGCGTAGTCGGGAATCCGGCGCGGCATTCCGGCAAGGCCGAGGAAGTGCTGCACGAAGAAAATCATGTTGAAGAAAATGAACGACAGCCAGAAGTGCCACTTGCCCAGTGTCTCGTCGTACATGTGGCCGGTCCACTTCGGCAGCCAGAAATAGACCCCGGCGAAAGCGGAGAACAATGCGCCCGCCACCATCACATAGTGGAAGTGGGCGACGACGTAATAGGTGTCATGCAACTGGATGTCGACCGGCGTGACGGCTAGTACCAGACCGGTAAAGCCGCCGAGCGTGAACAGGAACAAGAAACCCATGGCGAACAGCATCGGAGTCTCGAAACTGAGCGAGCCCTTCCACATGGTGGCGACCCAATTGAACACTTTCACACCTGTCGGGACGGCGATCAGCATGGTCGCGTACATGTAGTAGAGCTGCGCGGTGGTCGGCAGGCCTGCCGTGTACATATGGTGTGCCCAAACCAGGAACGACAAGATCGCGATCGAGGCAACCGCATAAACCATCGACGTATAGCCGAACAACGGCTTGCGCGAAAACGCCGGGATCACCTGCGAAACGACCCCGAATGCGGGAATCGCGATGATGTAAACCTCGGGGTGGCCGAAGAACCAGAATATGTGCTGGAACAGCACCGGATCGCCACCGCCGGCCGCATTGAAGAAATGGGTGCCGAAATGGCGGTCGGTGAGCACCATGGTAACCGCGCCGGCCAGCACGGGCATCACCGCGATCAACAGATAAGCGGTAATCAACCAGGTCCACACAAACAGGGGCATTTTCATCAACGTCATGCCGGGCGCGCGCAGATTCAGGATCGTGGTGACGATATTGATCGAGCCCATGATCGAGGACATGCCGAGGATGTGGATCGCAAAGATCGTCAGGTCCATGCCCATGCCCTGCTGGATGCTCAGCGGGGCATACAACGTCCAGCCCACGCCGGGAGCACCGCCGGGAACGAACAGCGACAGCACGAGCAGCGTCGCGGCCGGGGGTAGCAGCCAGAAGCTCCAGTTGTTCATGCGCGGAAAAGCCATGTCCGGCGCGCCGATCTGCATCGGGATCAGCCAGTTCGCGAAGCCCACAAAGGCCGGCATGATCGCGCCAAACACCATGATCAGGCCGTGCAGCGTCGTCATCTGGTTGAAAATTTCCGGATTGACCACCTGCAATCCGGGTACGAACAACTCGGCGCGAATCACCATCGCCATGAATCCGCCGACAAGGAACATGACGAAGCTGAACCACAGGTACATGGTGCCGATGTCCTTGTGGTTGGTCGTCTTGACCCAGCGCATGAGCCCGCCGGGATGATAGCCATGTCCGTGGTCGTGATCTTGATCGTGGCCGATGACTGCGCTCATGGTGTATCTCCTCAATAACCTTTGGATGCTGCTCGAAATTGGTTCGCTGCAGGCTCTTACTTTGCCGTTGCCACGGCGGTCGCGGTTGACGCTGTCGTGACCTTGTTTTTAGCGGCCCAGTCGGCGAATTCCTTCTGCTCCATGGCGACCACGACGATCGGCATGAAACCGTGTTCCTTGCCGCACAACTCCGCGCATTGGCCGCGGAAGGTGCCGGGCTTGTCGACCTTGAACCAGGCGTCCCGGATGAACCCGGGCACGGCATCCTGCTTGACGCCGAAGGCCGGGACCCACCAGGCGTGCAATACGTCGTTGGCGGTAATCAGAACCCGCACTTTCTTGCCTACAGGCACGACCAGTGGATTGTCCACTTCCAGCAGATAATGCTCGCCCTTGGGCGCTTTGCCGTAGATCTGTTCGCGGGGCGTCGACAGGGTGCTGTAAATCTGCATGCCGTCCGCGACGCCGGAAAGATCGCCCTCCCCCTTCAGGTATTCGTAACCCCATTTCCACTGGTAGCCCGTGACCTTGATCGTAAGGTCGGGCGATGAGGCGTCGCGCATGCTGAGCACGCCCTTGGTCGCGGGAATTGCCATGCCGATCAGGATGAAGAAGGGAACGACGGTCCAGATGATTTCGACCGTGGTGTTTTCGTGGAACTGCGCGGCCTTGTGTCCGACCGATTTGCGATGCTTGAGCATCGAGTAGAACATCACGCCGAAGACACCGATGAAGATGACCAGACAGATGATGAGGACGATGGTATGAAGGTCATACATCTGCCTGGCGACCTCGGTGTGAGGTTCCTGCAGATTCCACTTCGCCTTGTCCTGCGCCCACGCCAGCGCCGGGACCAGCATCGGCATCGCACCGGCGCCGATTTTCTGCAACAACGTCTTGATCATGCTTCCCCCAAACATAGTGCTTTGTATTAACAGATTCTCAGGTGTTCTTTGAGGCGGCGCGCCACATCGGCACGCTGCTTGTCGGTCAGATAGATGCCGAATTCTACGTCGGTCCCGTGTGACCGCAATACCAATTTACCGCTATCCATGCCCCGGGGCTCCTGATAATCAACCTGCGCCCAGTGCCGGTTGAATTCAAACTTGCGGGTACTCCCGCGTTGCCCGCGCTCGATGACAATCGTATCGTCGCCCAGGCTCAAGCTCTCGTAGTCCGCCTCATGTCGTTCCATGTAGCGGAAAGCCAGGTACACGAGCAGTACGTCCAATCCACCGAACGGTAACACCAGCCATGCGCCGCTGAATGCGAACCCAAGTGAAATCGCAAGAACAAGCACCGCAAGAAAACCCAGTACAAGTCTCCTGCCACCCGGTGACAGAGAGTTGTTCCGCCGGGTAACGAATGTCGTCCCGGCTATCCCTTCCACGATGCTGCAACCCATGCCAGAACCCGTCGTCACAATCCTTGCGTTGGGCTTGCCAGAAGCAAAGCTAACGCATTTTGAGCGCGGAGAATTGTCGCACACGGCCCCGGGCCATAGCAAGAAACGGAGGCCTTGAAACAGCGAGTTGCGACGCAACTTGCGGCAGGGCTCAGCGGTTTCCAGAGGGCAGATCGAGAAGTCGTGACGCTGCGGCAGGACCGGGCGGGCCGAAAGGCAGGACTCCCAGCAATGGGGCCTGCAATCTGCCCCGAAGCGACTGCAGGTTGCCGGCGAATTCCGTCATCGACGGCTCCAGGGAATTGGCCACCCAGCCGACGAGCTTCAAGCCACGGTTGCGCAGAACCTCGGCCGTGAGCAAGGCATGATTCAGACACCCCAGCCGCATTCCCACCACCAGAACTACGGGCAGATCCAGAAGCCGGATCAGTTCGGCAAAGTCCTGATCTTCATCCAACGGCACCAGCAATCCGCCGGCGCCCTCGACCACTACGCGATCCGCGCTCATGCACAATGCTGCATACGCCGTGCGAATTCTCTCCAGCGAAATGCGCTGTCCCGCCTGAGCTGCCGCCAGATGCGGCGCTATGGCCGGCCGGAACCGGTAGGGATTGATGTCATCCTCGGAGGCGGCAACATTGGAGGCGGCGACAAGCGCCGTTACGTCCTCGTTGATCAGCCGCCCATTGTGCTCGACGCATCCGGCGGCGACCGGCTTCATGCCCAGCGAGCGCAATCCCCTGGCGGCAAACGCATGCAGCAAGGCCGTCGCAACAAGGGTCTTGCCGACGCCGGTGTCGGTACCGGCGACAAACAGGCCCTGTCCGGCGGGAGCTATCGGTTGAGCGGGCATGCGGGCTTTTAGCGCGATTTAATGTCGATAACCGGCCGGCCACCGGGACCAAGGCGGGGCTGCGGCTTCCACGCGTGGCCATAGATGACCTCGAAAGTGGCGGGCAGGCGACCGTCGCGGCGATGGCTCTCGTAGCGCTGCTTGAGCTGCTGCAGCGTCCCCCGGCCGGTTAATCCGCGCCCGCGGCCGCGGGCGATGTTGTGCGCGCCCAATGCTTTCAGTTCCCGCATCAACTGTTCGACGCTTTCATAGGTAAGTGTCAGCGCTTCCATGTCCATCACCGGATCTGAAAATCCCGCATGAACCAGCATATCGCCGATGTCGTGCATATCGAGGAATCGGTTGACATGCACTGCGCCGGGCTCCGGCGGAAATGCCTGCCGCAGCTCCTTCAGCGTATCGGGGCCGAAGGTCGTGAAAGTAAGCAGCCCTTCCGCACGCAGCACGCGCCGGCATTCGGCGAATACGCCCGGAAGATCGTCGGACCACTGAAAGGCCAGGTTGGACCAGACCATCCCGGCCGCACCGTCCCGGATCGGCATGCGTTCGTTGTCGCCGCACACAAACATCTCGCGCCGACGGCCGAGCCATCGCCGCCACCCGGGGCGCAACTCCCGCGCCGTGCGCACCATGGCATCGGCCAGATCGAGTTGCAGCACCGATGCGCGCGGGTAGCGCCTCGAAAGGGCACGGGCACCAAACCCCGTCCCGCTGCCTGCGTCGACGATCAGACCCGGATCAAGCTTGACCAGATCGAGCCGCTCCAGCGCACGCGTGCAGATCTCCCGCTGCAACACCGCCGCCTGGTCATAGGTGGCAGCAGCACGGTCGAACGACCGGCGCATCTGGCGCTTGTCCAGCGAGAACGCTTCGCTCAAGGCGATGCCCTGTCAGAGATTGATTTCTCGGCCTCATGCAACGCCGCGACCAGGCTCTCCACATCCCGCTCCTCATGCGCCGCGGACAGGGAAATACGGAGTCGCGCTGTGCCTTCGGGAACAGTCGGCGGCCGGATGGCCGGCACCAGGATGCCGGCGGCAGCCAGCGAATCGCTCAATGCCGCGGCTTGCGCATTGTCCCCCACGATCAACGGCTGGATCGGCGTGATAGACGGAGCCAGCTGCCAGCGCCTGGTCTGCAGCGTGGCGGCGAGCTTGCCGCACAACCGGAAAAGACGCTCACGCCGCCAGGGCTCTTCCGCCATCAGTTCCAGGCTCTTGATCAGCGCCGCTGCCAGGGCAGGCGGGCTTGCGGTGGTGTAGATGTAGGGACGGGCCTGCTGGATGAGCAGTTCGATGACCGGATCCGCGGCTGCGACGAAGGCACCCGATACACCGGCGGCCTTTCCCAGCGTTCCCATGTAGACGATGCGCGGAGACTCCAACCGAAAATGCGACAGGCTGCCGGCGCCGTTCTTGCCCAATACCCCGAATCCATGCGCATCGTCCACTAGCAGCCAGGCATTGTGGCGTTCGCAAAGATCGAACAAACGGTCCAGGGGAGCGATGTCGCCATCCATACTGAAGACGGCGTCGGTGACCACCATTTTCTCCGGCGCCAGCGAGAGGGACATCTGCGCTTCGAGGGCGTCAAGGTCGCAATGCGCATAGCGCTTGAAGCGTACGCGCGACAGCAGCAACGCGTCATTCAGCGATGCGTGATTCAGGCGGTCGGCGAACACTTCGCAGGAAGAGGTGGCGAGCGTCGTGACGATTGCCAGGTTGGCCATGTAGCCGGAGGAGAACAGCAGGGCGCGCGGCGTTCCGACGAAAGCCGCAAGCCGCTGTTCCAGTTCCTCGTGGATGCGGTGGTGGCCGCTGACCAGGTGCGAGGCGCCGGCACCAGCGCCCCAGCGTTTTGCGCCTTCGCATAACGCCTCCGCGATGCGTGGATCGCCCGCCAGGCCAAGGTAGTCGTTACTGCAGAAGGAAAGCTTGTTCCCGCCATCGACATCCAGCAGCGGTCCCTGTGCTGATTCAACCAAGCGGCGGCGGCGACGCAGCCCGCGGGCTTCGAGTTCGTGCAGTTCTGCGGAAATATCACGCATTGAGAATGGACACCGGATTCAACGGACGCCTGATCCGGGAGGGCGGGAACGGATGCGGCTGGCGCGGCTCCGCGCGCTCAGCCCGTCGCGTCCATCGGGCGCAATCCCAGCTTCTCGAACAGGGCGCGATCGCGCTCCGCTTCGGGGTTGCCGGTGGTCAGCAGCTTGTCTCCGTAGAAAACTGAATTGGCGCCCGCCAGGAAACACAACGCTTGCAGTTCCTCGGACATCTCTTCGCGTCCGGCCGAAAGGCGCACCATTGCTTTGGGCATGGTGATGCGCGCGGCCGCGATCATGCGCACGAATTCGAAAGCCTCCAGCCTGGGCGTGCCATACAACGGCGTCCCCTCGACCTGCACCAGATTGTTGATCGGCACGCTCTCCGGATAGGGATCGAGGTTGGCGAGTTCCGCGATCAGGGCTGCACGGCTCGCGCGGGTTTCGCCCATGCCGACAATCCCGCCGCAACAGACATGCATGCCCGCCTCGCGTACCTTGCGTAGCGTATCGAGCCGGTCTCCCTGCCCTCGAGTCGTCACGATATCCCCGTAAAACTCCGGTGCGGTATCGATGTTGTGATTGTAGTAGTCGAGGCCCGCTTGCTTCAGTTGTTCCGCCTGTCCATCTTTGAGCATGCCCAGCGTCGCACAGGTTTCCATACCCAGCGCCTTGACCTCGCGGACCATCTCCGCCACTTTTTCGAGGTCGCGCTGCTTGGGTCCGCGCCACGCCGCGCCCATGCAGAATCGCGAAGCGCCGTTCTCCTTGGCGGATCTCGCTGCCTGCACGACGTCCTCCACCGACATCAGCGCCTGGTTCTCGACGCCAGTGTGATACCGGGCCGCCTGCGGACAGTAGCCGCAATCCTCGGGACACCCTCCGGTCTTGATCGAAAGCAGGGTGGACAACTGCACTTCGTTGGGCGCGAAATGGCTGCGATGCGTCTGCTGGGCCCGGTGGATCAGGTCGGCGAAGGGCAATCCGAGCAGCGCTTCGACTTCGTCAACGGTCCAGGCCCGGGTCTTCACGAGGGTGCCGGTGAGCGGAATGGCGGTATCGGGCATGATGTGATTACGAGCGAAAGCAATGGCTTGATCGATTCAAACCATGTTCAGGGAAGCCCCGGAACTTGTCAAATATTGGCTACAGATTTTTTGACAACTGCCTTGCGGTGGCTCACCGGCTGCTGGCCCCGGTATGTGCCCTTTGCGGCGATCCGGCCGCTGTCGACGGCCTGTGTGGGGGCTGCCGCGCAGCCCTGCCCCGGCTTCCTGCGGCGCGCTGTCCGGTTTGTGCGCTGCCCAACCCGACCTCCGAAACCTGCGGGCGCTGCCTGAAAAAGCGGCCCGCGTTCGACCATGTGGTCTGCGCCCTGAGCTACGAATATCCCGCGAATGCGCTGGTCCTCGGCCTAAAGTATCGCGGCGGCCTCGCGTTCGCGCGCCCGCTCGCCGCCTGCCTTGCCGATGCCCTCGATGCGGAACCCTATCCGGACCTCGTCATTCCCATGCCGCTTTCGCCCGGCCGCCTGGCGGAGCGCGGCTTCAACCAGGCGGCGGAACTGGCGCGGCTTGCCGCTTCGGAGTTCGGACTGAAAATCTCTGCCGCACTGGTCCGCCGCAACCGGGAATGCGCGCCGCAGGCATCGTTGCCGTGGAAGCAAAGGGCGCGCAATGTTCGCAACGCCTTCGATTGCGACGTGAACCTGCAAGGCAAGTCAGTCGCCGTGGTCGACGATGTGCTGACAACCGGCGCAACCTTGAACGAACTGGCGCTGGCGCTCAAACGCCAGGGTGCCCGGCAGGTCACCGGCTGGATCGCAACCAGAACCCTGCCGCGACAGTAACTCCCGCGCGGCCGGATCGCTATTTTTTTGGAGAGGACAGCTCTCTCAACTGGCGTTCGGAAAAAGCCTGAAGTTCGCCATTGAGCTGTTTTGTTTCGACAGCGCGCTGGAAGGCATCCCGCGCCTCCGCGAACTGGCTGGTGGCGCGCAGGGAGATGCCCAGACCCATCAGCCAGATGGCATTGCCCGGCGCGGATCGCAGCGCGGCGCGGTAATAGTCCACCGCTTCGCGATGACGCCCCTCCCGCTGCAGCAAGGCAGCCAGGAAAGCGTAGTACTCCGGATCGGCCTGCACGTAGGGCAATGCCGCGACCATCGTGTTGATGGCCCCGGTTACCTCACCCCGTTCCACCTCGAGACGGGCCAGCACCATCGCATGGCGCGGCTGGCGCGGATTCAGTTCAAGCGCGCGCTTCAGAAGCTGCTCGGCTTCGTCGTTGCGCCTCGCGTCGAGCAACAAGCCGAGCAAGGCCTGACGCGATGCGACGTGATTCTGGTCCTCGCGCAGCGCCTCGCGGAAACTCGCCTCGGCGGCGCTCGCGCGGGACTCCTGGAGCTGCGTGACACCTTTGCGGAATACCATTTCCGCCCGCTGCATCGATGTCATCTCGCGAACCTGCTTGTCGATCACGACCGACGATTCCGCGGCTGGAGCTGGATTCGCCGGCGCGGGCACGAGGGGTGCCGGCGCCACCGGCGCGCGCGGCACCGCCGGCACTGGCTGGGGAGCTGCCGCAATCACTGCGGGAGGCGGTTCAATCGCAGCGCGGAACTCGGCGGGAATCCTGACTTGTGAGGAAGGATTGGGCGCGGCGGGCTTCGCCGGCTTCGTTGCCGTCTCCTTACGTTGACGTGAGTCGGGAACGAAGCTCAGTTCATCCGACAGCCTGGAAGCTGGAGCGACCAGCTGCATCTGCGCGGCAGGCTTGGGCTCGGGAACCGCGGATTTTGCCTGGACGACCGCCGCGGCCGGCGAAACCGGCGCCGTCGGCGCGGGAGGAGCGGCGACAACCGTCGGGCTGGGTGCGGGGCGCAGCCAGCCGCCAAAGAACAGATACGACGCGACAATCGCAAAAACGATCAGCGCGGCAGCAACGAACAGCACGACATGGGCCGAACGCGGCCCCTCCGGAATGGCGCGCACATGGGGCGGCAACGACCTGAGCTCCGGCTCGGATGCGTGCCGCTTCTCAAGGTCCTGCAGTACCTGGTTGATGAGACTCATTGGTGCCAGAACCCGAAGCCGGCGGCCAGGGCCGCCGCAACCACACCAAGCACCGCCCACAGCACGGGCGAACGGGGAACTCTTGCGGACGGCGTATCATGCGCCGCCAGGCGCACATGGTGGGCCGACACGTGATGACGGCCTTCCCCGAAGGCCGCGAGCATGGCCTTATGGGCAAGCACATTGATCAGGCGTGGCACGCCGCGGCTTCCCCGGTACAACGCATTGATCGCGGAGTGATCGAACAGGCGGTCACCCATGTAGCCGGCCACCCTCAGCCGGTGCCCGAGGTAATACGCGACTTCGTTTCTCGACAACGCCGATAAGTGGTACTGAAACGTGATGCGCTGGCGCAACTGGCGCACCGACTCGTGGGCGAGCTTGGCATCGAGCTCAGGCTGCCCGAAGAGGATGACCTGGAACAGCTTGCGCTTTTCGGTTTCCAGGTTCGACAGCAGCCGCAGCGACTCGAGCGTTTCAAAGGGCATCGCCTGCACTTCGTCTAGGCAGACCACCACCTTCTTGCCCGCCCGGGCAAATTCGAGCAGCGCATTGTTGAGGGTCTTCGTCAGTGTGTGCGGATCGCTTTCCTTGTCGAACTCAATGCGCAGTTCTTCCGCCAGCGCCAGCAGCAGGCCATGCGGATCCAGCAGGGGATTGGGAAGATAGGCGGATACGTAATCGCTGTCGAGCTGGGAGAGGAACCGGCGGCACAGCAGGGTCTTGCCGGTGCCGACCTCACCGGTGATCTTCATGAAGCCCTCGCCGCTGTCCACGGCGATCAGCAGGGTGTTGAGCGCCTCCTGGTGCGGCGTGCACGCGAATACGTAGCTCGTATCCGGCGTCAATCCGAATGGCGCTTCACGCAGGGCGAAATGGGTGCGGTACATGATCTGGGACTGCTACCCGCGTCAGGCCGACGCGTTGTGCCGCTCGTACAAAGGCCGGCCGGGACTACTGGGCCGGCCCGGCCGGAGCCGCGGGTTCCGATTTGAACTTCGAGCTGTCACTGCGTCCGTAAGCGTCAATGCGTTCCTTGGTGTCCAGTATATCCTGACGCCACGAATTGTCCCCTTCAATCACCGTGGGCTTGAGGAGGATGACCAGTTCGCTCTTGACCGTCGAGCGGCTCTTGCTCCCGAACAGGCTGCCGATCACCGGCATGGTGCTCAGGTAGGGCACACCGCTGGTGTCGCGCGAAGTGGTTTCCTTCATCAGGCCGCCGATGGCAACGATGTTGCCGTTGCTCACGCGCACCACCGTATCGCTTTCGCTGATCGAACTGGACGCCAGCGGCAGGCGGAAGTTTCCTGCCGTGCCCAGGTCGATGTTCTTGGTCTTCTCGATCACATTCGACACGGACGGATGGATGTGAAGAATGATCTGGTTGTGTTCGTCGATCTGCGGGGTCACGTCCAGGGCAACACCAGAGAAGAACGGCGCCACCGTGATCGTCGGCGACTGCGTGCTGGTCGTGCCGGTGGTCGTGGTATTGGTCGTGATATTGGTGACGAAGAATTCGTCGGTGCCGACCTTCAGCACGGCCTTCTGGTTGTTGAGCGTCGCAATGCGCGGGCTCGAAAGCACCTGGAGGTTGCCCTGCGTTTCCAGGAAGGACACCAGGGCCGCAAAGCTGCCGGTCTGGAAGGCGAGTCCGAACAGTGTGCCCGGTATCCCGGTGCCGGCGGCGATTGCGCCCGGCGCCGCCGGATTCGAAATGAGGCTCGAGTTGGTTGCGACCGAGCCATCGGGGTTGCGCAAGGTGAATGCATTGATCGTTCCCGTGGGTGTCAGGGCTGCGCCGGGGCTAAGTACGCCGCCGGCGAAGCGGCTATTCGATCCCTGGGTGAAGGCCGCCCAGTTGACACCAGTCTGGTGCGCATCGGACAGCTGCACCTCGATAATCTTGGCTTCAAGCATAACCTGGCGTTCCACCACGACCTGCATGGCCTTGAGGAAGTCCACCACGCCGCGCAGTTCCGTCGGATAGGCACGCACGACGATGATGCCCGCCTGCGGACTCATGACGACATTGCGCCCCCCCTCCGTGCCGATGATCGCGCGCAGGGAGGCGCCGATTTCTGTCCAGAAATCGTTGTTGGAGGTCGTGCTGATGCGGCTGCTTTCCACGGCCTCCGTGGTGACTCCGCCAGCTGTCGTGGTCGAAGAATTTGGTCCGGTCGGGCTCGAGCCGGCCGAGTCTGATATGGCGCCCGAGGTGACGCGCACATCGGTCTTGCCCTTGCGCTGGCTCATCAGGTAGTTCACCTGGAACACGCGGGTCTGCAGGCCGATCGGCTCGACCAGGATGCGCGCACTCTGGACCTTGTATTCGTAGCCGTAGATCTCTCGGATCGTGTCGAGGGCTTCAAATACCGTGACATCCCGCAGGGTGATCGAAATCGGCTCTTTCACGCCGGGATGCACGACCATGCTGTAGCGCGTGCCGGATACGATTGCCGCGAATACCTGTGCGGCCGGCGCATTGTTTACGGCCAGGTCGAAGCGCGGCTCGATGGGCCGGCCGTCCACCTGCGGCATTTCCACCGACACCGAGGGCATCAATGCCTTGCTCACGACGTCAGGCTGCTCCGCCGAAGTCTGCTTTGCTGACGCCTTGCCCAACTCCCCGGACGCCAGATCATAGGAGTAGGGCTGGGGCGGACGCTGCATCGTCTCGCAGGACGCCAGCAACAACACCAGAAGCATTGAATTAAAAATTCGCGCCATTTTCTTCCCTTGGTCGAGTTCGCTTCCCATTGAAGGCGAAGTTCCCTTCATTGCCCGTTGTCCGGTAAGGATCGGACACCGCTGGTCCCGCCTTGAATTTCTTTCTGGCGCTTCATGTCCACGGACGGGTACAGGTGCAGTCGCCGAACCTTGTCACCGTTCTTGAGCACCGCCTCATTCTCGGCGATCGCGACCAGCATGTACCCCTCCACCGATTCGCCCGGCGTGACCAATTTTCCGCTGATCACGGCCACCTTGCGTTCCGGCGATATCAGGATCGACTGAAGGACCAGACCCCCCGTCGCAACGCCGGGTCCCGCCTTGATTACGGATATGCCCGGAGGCCGGGTCGGATCGCGCAATGCCTGCGCCTGCGCTACGGCCACACCGGCCACCAGACCCGCCGCCAGACCCGCTGCCCGCAGCAGCAAGGTTGCATTCATACGACAAGCCACGCCCTGTCCAGCGACAGCGTGTAGAGCGTGAGGGTCACACGGACCCGGGGATAGTCGCTGGCATCCATCCGGGTCCGGGCCCAGAACATCTGCCAGGGCAGCTTTTCCAGTTTGGCAAGGTAGTCGAGCAGGTCGAGGTAATTGCCCTGCAACGTGATCTCGACGCCATGCTTGTAAACCTGATGGTCGTCTGCAACGGCCGGTTCGTCCTTCCCCTCTTCCACCGGACTTTCCACCAGCGTGGAGACCGGCAGCGTCTTCAGGGATACGAGACGCACACTCTGGCTGCGGTTGAGCATGTTTTCCAGCACCGCTGCCATGCGCGTCGGCGGCACCAGGCCCTTTTGGACGCCTCGCACCGTGAGGTCGCGCTCTTCGACCTGCTTATTCAGTTCGGCGAGCTGCTGGCGCACCGCTTCGTTGGGATCCTGCGCCAGCGAGCCCGCCATGATCCGGGTCTGCTGCTGCGCCATCGCCGCTTCCGTCTCGTGCTGTCCGATCTGGGCCGACAGCCGGGAATTGTGGCGCAGCGGCCCGGAAAGCCCGAACTCGTAACCGACGAAGACGATGGCGGCAATGACGGCGGCAAATACCATGAGCCTCTCACGCATGCTCAGAGCGTCGTATTTGCGGCCATAGCTGCGCCACAGGCTCTTCATTGGGGCGCTCCTTTTTTCCGGTCGGCTTCCGCGGCGGTGGCAAGCTTGAACTCCAGGAAAGCCGGCTCCGGGGATTTTTTGTCCCCGCCATCCTGGACGGGTCGCTGCATCTGCATTTCCGCGAATGTGCTGCCCTGCAGGATGCGTTCACGGTTAAGTCGCTGCAGGTAGTCGGGCACGAGGTCGGCGCGTAGGGTGCGCCCTTCGATCACCACATGGTGCCCGGCACCGGAGATGCTGAATCCTGTCAGCCACAGGCCTTCAATAGACTGCCGCGCAAATGCACGCAGATATTCCGAATAACCCGAGGTATTGCCCAGCGCACCGCCCTGCAGGACTGCGATCACTTCGTCCCGCGATTTCAGTTCGGCCTGGACCCGATCGAGTTCGGCGAGCAACTGCGGATCTTTCTGCCGGCCGGCAAGCTGATTCGCAAGCCGGGTCATCTCTTCCTTGGCATTCGCCAGCCGCTGCGAGGCGACCTGCTCCTGTCTGACCAGACTGTGGTAGCGCCAGTTGGCCGCTATGCTGCCGGCCGCGATCAGACCTAGCACTGCCAATATCAGGGTCGCAGCGACATTGAAAGACAGCCATTCGCGGCGCGGCTCGAATAACGGATTGTAAAGGTTGATCTGCTGGCTCATTGCGCGGCCTCGTTGCGCAGCGCGGCGCCGAGCACGGGCATGAACCGCTGCTGATGGCCCGGATCGCGCATTTCCGTGCGCTCGCCGAAATCAAGGAGCCCGGCAAGATTCACGGATTCCACCGGCACGTACAGGTTCTTCGTCAGGTAGGCCTGGAGGCCGATACTCTCCGGCAGCGGACCCAACATCAACCGTGCTAATGGGATATGACTGAACTGGCGATCGAAGTGATCCAGGGATCGCTGCAATTCCAGCGTGATGCGCTCGAACATCTGCTCGCGCCTGCCCGTATCCGCCTGCTCCAGCATCACTGAGCCAATTTCGATGCGCCGCGACAGGTAAAGCTCGCCGCCCGCGGTGAACGTAAGCAGGCCGCCTTCATCGTCGAAACTGAGAAACGCCAAACCGCGGCCCTCGGTCTCCAGCAACGCGGCGATGTTGCGCTGGGCCAGTTCGGGAACGTCGATGACCTGCAAGGGAAGCTTCGCCTCGAGAAACGCCTTCATGACTGATTCGATTTCGCTGTTCCTGGCGGAGACAACGTAGACCGACTTGCCGCGCGCCGACGAGTTCGGTCCCGCTGGTACCAATACCACGTCGACGGCAGCGGTCTCTACCGGATATTCCAGCATGTCCTTAAGACCCCAGCGTACCGCGGACTTCAATTCGGCATCGGGTACGGCGGGTGCATCGAGCAACTGCAACTGATACTGGCTCGCACCAAGCAACGTGCCGCAGCGGCTTTGGTCCAGACGGAAATCCTTGCGCACCGCCTGCAGTGTTTCCAGGCTGGAGCCTTTCTTCTGTACCGAATCACAAATTTCGACGAGCGGCGGCGCCGCGCCATTACGCGATACCTTCGCAATGTCTATGCGATCCTGGTGCACGGACAGAGCAACCAGACTGCCTGTGAACGGCTTACGAAACACGTTATGTATGCCTACTTTAAGAGTTACGCGAAATTAAATGAATAAGACATTGTTGTCAATGGATAATCAGGGTCGCGGCCACGGGGAATCAGGCCCTGTTCCAGGCGGGCACACGGGTGAACCGGCCCGCACGGGCCCGGTTCGCCCACGGCACGCCCACGGCACGCCCACGGCACGCCCACGGCACGCCATCAAATCTTCGCGTCCGGAAGCTTCGCACTTGCCGTTCCGTGGACCTGGCATCGCGTTTCCCGGGAGTGGCCAATCGGGCAATTTCGGGACGAAATCGGCATTTGATGCTGCTAAAGGCCCGCCATGTTCGAAGGACACGTTTGCAAGGAGTCTGGATCAGTAGTTTTCGCGAAAGTAGATGAATTCCTCGGCAGCTTTGTAAGTGCCAAAGGTGAAGCGTCCCTGCGGATTGCTGTCGTAGGTTGTCGTTCCCCAGTTACCCCGCAGCCAGGGTTTGGCGGCATTGGTCGCCGACGGGAAGGCGGCCCCCACCGCCGTGCACGTATTGCCGCTGGCTCCGTTCAGGTTCACCGTCAGGTCCACGGCCCCATTGTTTGCCGCACCAGGCTTCGCTAGCCGCGGCGCTACCACGCTGGCCGGTGGCGGCGACGCCGAGGCCTGGCCGCCGCTGAAGTAAATGATGCCTGCCGGATTCGAGGCCGTCTCGCACGCCGACAGGCTGGTGCCCGCAACGAACGCGTAGCGAATGTCGCTCGCCAGAAGGGTCGTGCAACTGTCTGCCGCGTTGGTGACAAAGGCGCTGCCGTTGTAGTACTGCGTTGCAAGCGATACCGGGAGATCCAGCAAGGCGCTGCCGATCGCGTTTTGAAGCCGCATGCGGCCAAACCGGATTTCCGTGGTGCCCAGGTTGTAGCTGTCGTTGCTGGCGTTGTTATCGGCGTCAAAATTCAGCAGGCCAGTCAGCAGGGCAACTCCATCGTCGTCTGTTGGCGCGATGCCAATGTTCAAGGACGTGTATGGTCCGTCTGGGGCAACCGCCCGCTTGAGCGTGACGCTGGCGCTCACTGTGGCGGAGCCCGCCACCCAGGATCCGCTCGAATTGAGGCCGGCGAGTCGCGATACGGTACCGCCAGAGGCGTAGACGCTGTAGCCCGTGGTATCGACCCCTATGGTGAAATTAGTCGCATTGACGACCGTTACCGTTACCACCTGGCCGTTGATCTGGGTCATGCCATTCACTCCGGTCACATACACTTGCTGGCCGGTAACGAAGCCATGGTTGACCGCCGTTGTCACCTGCCCAGGGTTGCTGCGCGTGATCGCGCTGATGGCAAAAGTGCGCAGGCTGGCAAGGACGCTGTCTTTGACGACGAAGTTGAAGTAGCGTGGCAATGCCGGATCGAGCTTCGCGAAGCTACTGGCGGTGGTGTAGTTCCTGGTCGTGGCACCCAATGCGTTCGCCGCCGTTAGTGTGAACGCCAACGCAATCGGCTCGTCCATATAGGTAAAGGTCGATGCGGGCGCGCAAAGATTGCCACGATTTGTCAGGCTGACTGCGGATACCACGAAGTTATCCGGCGTGAATCGACCGAAAAATGCAGTCGCGGCGGTATTCCCGAACTTGCATCCGTATTTGACACCCACCAAGGCGTTCGAGAAGTCATTAGTGCAGTCATTCGGCTGATCCACGACGGTAAACGTGTCATCGAAGACGCCCTGTGTGAGGAACTGAAAGTTTCCGACCTCGCTGTAGGTGAAGGTCGAACCGGACGCGACGCCGGTGGCCGGCGCCGCCGCAGCAAATAGGCCGGTTATCGAGCCGATTTGTGTCGCGCCGGCGTGCGCCGCAATTCTTGTATTGTCGATTGCCGGAGTACGGTCGTAGCCGGCAAGCGCCGTGGCGGAAAGGGTGAAGTTACCGCCCGCATTCAGAAAGGGCGCGCCGCTGGCGCCCGCATTGGTCATGTTCGACGTGACGGAAAGACTCATCGGCCGGATCGCGAACGCATCGAAGGAGCAGGAGGTGATGCTGAGAGCAGAATCGAAAATTCTGATCTTCGCATTACGGGCGGCGCCAGCATAGTTGATCGATAACTTGGTCTTGCGGCCCGCATCGGCCGCGACAAATGCCAGGTTTCCCAGCGCCTGCAGCGGGGGCATGGACGCGCAGCCAACACCGGTGGAGGCATCCACCAGCTCCAGCGAGACAGTGCCGAGGTACCCGCTGCTCACCAGGTTGGAAGAATCGAGTGCGAGGACATCGACGGAAAAATTCACGCCGCTCAGTTTCGTATACAGGTTCGTGTTGGGCGACGCGGCCACCTCGACGGCGTCAAAGGAGGCGACCGACGCGTTGCCGGTCAGCGTCGCGGAGGCGGCTACGGTATTCGAACCGGCGTTGGTGGAGGTCACCGCGCCAACTGCGATGGTGTTTGTATAAGACCCGGCCGTGCTGCTGGTGACGCTCACCGTCA
>JBKJUC010000006.1:0-4069 GCA_046590325.1 Burkholderiales bacterium
TAACGCCAGCAAGCACGCCGTCACGGCGATGACCGAAACCATCAACATGGAAGAGTGCATGAACGGCATCCGCGCTTGCGCCATCTGCCCGGCGGAAGTCGCCACGCCGATCATGGATAGGCGGCCGGTTCCGCCGAGCGCCGAAGACCGGGCGCGCATGCTGCAGCCGGAAGATCTGGGAAACACCATCCGCTTCATTGCCGAGATGCCGGCCCACGCCTGCATCAACCAGTTGATCATCAGCCCGACCTGGAACCGGATGTACATCGAAAACCTCTAGCCGCAATTGCTTCCATGGGCGCAACGCTGCTCAGCAACCTAAGCATTCTCGACGGCAGCGGCGCGCCGCCATTCCGGGGCAGCGTGCTGGTGCGCGGCGAGCGTATAGAGTCTGTAATGCCGCAAGGTGCGCAAACCCTGGTCCGCGATGCAGCGGTCGTTGACGGCCGGGGCGCGACGCTGATGCCCGGCCTGATCGAAGCGCATTCCCATCTGACGTTCACCGATGTCGCCCTTTCCGTGGAGCTGGGCTTCATTCCCCCGGAAGAGCACATGCTGAAAACGGCGCAGAACGCGCGCCGCATGCTCGATGCCGGGTTCACTTCCTGTTTCAGCGCGGCGGCGGCCAAGCCGCGGCTGGACATCGTTCTGCGCAACGCGATCGACAGCGGTGAATTCCCGGGGCCGCGGACCCTGGCGGCCAGTCCGGAGATGACGGTCTCGGCCGGACTCGGCGACGTACGCCTGTATCACATGTACCGGGAGAATTTCGCGGTCGTCTGCGACGGTCCGGCGGAATTTCGCAAATTCTCGCGGACAATGGTGCGTGAAGGCGCGGACACGCTGAAGATAAACGTGTCAGGTGACGCGGGGACCCCGCACTCGCCGGCTGATACGACCGTGATGAATGAAGCCGAAGTGGCGGCGGTCTGCGACGTCGCCCATGCGCACGGCAAGCGCATCGCTGCCCATGCCCGCAGCGCCGAGTCCGTGAAAATGTGCCTGCGCCACGGCGTGCAGGTAATCTACCACGCTACCTTGCTGGACGAGGCAGCGATGGATGCTTTCGAGGAGGCAAAGGACGAGGTATTCGTCGGTCCCGTTCTCGGACATCTGTATACAACCCTCAACGAAGCCGGGCCCTGGGGCATCACGCGCCAGATCGCCGAGCAGCGGGGTGTTGCACACGAACTCGACCGCGGAATCGAAAGCATGCGGGAATTGCACCGCCGCGGCGTGCGCATCCTGATCGGCGGCGACTATGGCTTCGCCTGGAATCCGGTGGGCACCGACGCGCGCGACATCGAGCATTTCGTCAACTTGCTGGGATTTTCGCCGATGGATGCGATCGTCGCCGCCACCCGGCTTGGCGGGGAGATCATGGGCATGGGAGACTGCATCGGCCAGATCAGGGCGGGGTATCTGGCCGACCTGCTCCTGGTGGATGGCGATCCGCTTGCCGATGTGGCCATCCTGCAGCGGACCGAAAAACTGTCCGCCATCATGAAAAACGGTGAATTCTGGAAGTCCCCGCCAATATAATTGCAGCGTGAGCTTCAGCATTCCGTTCCCCGCCTTGATCCGCCGGATCCTGTTGACCCTGCTGTGCGCTTTCGTGGCAGTGGCCGCGCAAGCGCAGACCCGCGCAGTGCAGGATCAGCAGGATCTCATCAATTGGTATTACGCGGCGACGTTCGGCACCGGGGTCTATACCGCCGGTGATCGCACCGTAGCCGCCATTCAGCTTCCAATCTCCCGTGTGCTGCGCCCGGTAGGCGAAGGCCGGTACGGTCTTCAGCTGAAAATCCCTGTCACGCTGGGCATCTACGACTACGCCTTCGACGATGCGTTCAGCGGCGAATTTCCGGACCAGGTCAGTACGGTCAGCGTGATGCCGGGCCTGGAGTGGGAAATGCCGCTGTCGCGCCGCTGGACTTTAAAGCCTTATTTTTCGGCTGGGCTCGGCCAGGAATTGTCCGGCAGGGAATCGGCGCTCATTTACGATTTCGGCGTGAAGAGCCGCTTCCTGCTGGGCGAGGACCAAGGCGTTGAATTTTCACTGGTGAACAGCCTGACCGCTGCCGGCTACCGCCCACGCGGCGGTCCGGCGCAACCTTTCGGCGTGTTCGCCATCGGACTGGACCTGGTGATCCCTACGAACCGGGTCCTTTTCGGACGCGATGCGTTCATCGGGTTCACCCCGATCTATTACTATTTTTTCAACCAGATCCGCTTCGCCGAATTCGGCGACGCGGACAACCGCCTGCGCGAGCAGTTCGAGCTTGCCATCAGCGTAATGAGCCGCAAGCCCTGGTCACTGAAGTATTTCGACGTCGATCGCGTCGGGCTCGCCATCCGGACCAGCAGCGAAGTGTTCGGCGTGAGCCTGTTCACCTCCCTGCCTTTCTGACCTGGGCGAGCATCCACGAGCCGCTTTCGCCCGTATCTCCTGAAACGACAACCTGGAGAGGTGCGCATATGAACAAGTCGATGGCGAAGGCGGGCGCTGCGGTGGCCGCCACCTTGCTGGCCACGGGAGCATTTGCAGAGGAATGCCGGCTCGAGAGCCCGGCGCATCGGGTGACGGTGGTCGAGCTCTACACTTCGGAAGGTTGCAGCAGTTGCCCGCCGGCCGACCGCTGGTTGAGCTCCCTGCCGGGACAGGGCGTGCTGCCCGACAACGCGATCTTGCTCGCCTATCACGTCGACTACTGGAACCAGCTGGGCTGGCCGGATCGATTCTCCCGGCCGCAGTACAGCGAACGCCAGCGTGCGCTGGCGGCGCGATCCAGCGCCGGTTTCGTCTATACGCCGCAATTCACGCTCGATGGCCGCGACTTTCGGGTGGGCAGGAGCACGGAAAAGCTGCGTGCCCGCCTGGCGGAAATCAACCGCCAGCCGCAGAAGGCGGATATCCGCGCCGACATCCGGCGTTCGGACAAGGAACTGCAGGTCCGCGGTAGCGCCACGCTGACGAATTTGACCCAGGGTTCCAGGGCGCAGGTCTGGGTGGCCGTTTACGAGAATGGCCTGTCGACCCAGGTGCGGGCCGGAGAAAACTCGGGGGAACGGCTGACTCACGACTTCGTGGTGCGTGACCTTGCCGGACCCTTCGGTCTCGGCGCCGCGGGACGCGTCAATTTCGACCATCTGGTGAAAGTCGGGCCGGACTGGAACCTCGACCGCGTCGGCATTGCCGTCTTTGCGGAAGATTCGGCTACCGGCGAAGTTCTCGGCGCCGCGGCGCGGCCGTCCTCCTGCGGCTCCTGAGGTGCAATTAGTCGGAACCTGATCGGGCAGCAACCGGCCGCCCGAAAATCCGGCGATTACCGCGGGGGGCTTGCCATTCGCAGCAGCAGCCAGATGTTCGACGTGAGCCTGTTCACGTTGCTGCCGTTCTGACTCGCGGCGTGAGCGGTCTGGAAAAGGCACGTCACCCCTTCAGAAAGTTTCGCCGTTCCGCAGAGGTGACGCTAACGACTTAATGGAAACGGCTAAATGACGGTCAGGGTCGCGACGGCCGGGGTCGCATTGTTTCCGTGGTCCGTTTGTAAGGCGCCTGCAGGCAGCGTATTGACGTAGCTGCCAGCGGCCGGCGCGGTCACGTTTGCCGTCACCGTACAGGAACCGTTGGCTGGGATCAGGCCTTCCGCCGTCAGGCCCACCTTCCCCGAATCGACAATGAACCACCCCAACAAGAGCGGGGTTTCGATACAGTTGGTGCTGACGCTGCCATCGACGACCACCAGGCCGTTGGGCAAGGTATCGATGAACGGCCCGGTCAGGTTGGCGGGTGTGTCGTTGGGGTTGGTGAAGGTAATGGTTAGCGTCGATACCCCGCCAGCATTGATGGTGCCCGGGCTGAAGGTCTTGCCGAGCGTGGGGCGGGTGGAAGTGACCGGGATGTTGCAGACGGGTACGGTGACGGTGTTGGAATCCATCGACACTGCACCGTTTCGCGCCAGGGCTCTACCGGACACATTCGCGCCGGTAGTGAGCGTGATGCTCGTGAGTGCGAGAATATTGCCGACAAACGAAGTGCCTGTACCGAGCGTCGCGGAGCTGCCGA
>JBKJUC010000140.1:0-8209 GCA_046590325.1 Burkholderiales bacterium
CTCACAGCCCAACAAATAGGTGTAAGTACTCGACAAGGGTTCAAACAGTTGGCGAAAGATCATCGCGGCTCCCCACTGGAAAATGCACATAAAACATATCTTTAACTATATACTATAAATTAATATAATGTAATTCAATCGAATGTTGCCGGGGCTTGCTTCATGACTATCACTGCGCAAAAACTGGATGTGCAAGCGATGCGAATTGCTGCAACGAAAGCTGGCGGGTTGTTGCGGGCATTAGCCAATCCAGACCGACTGCTCTTGCTCTGCCAGCTTGCTCAGGGCGAACACTGCGTGAGCGATCTGGAAGATTCGGTCGGGATCCACCAGCCCACGTTATCGCAGCAGTTGGGCGTTTTACGCGATGAGTGTCTGGTGAATACTCGACGCGACGGCAAGAAAATCTTTTACAGCATTGCGAGCAAGGAAGCGTTGGCCGTGATGCAAGTGCTCTACCAACAGTTCTGCGCACCCGCCACAGGAGAGAAAAATGATTGATTGGGAACACTTCACGCCATGGTCCTCGCTCACCGGCGGACTGCTAATCGGCGCCGCGGCAGCGATACTCCTGTTATTCAACGGAAGGATTGCGGGGGTCAGCGGCATCCTGGGCGGACTGTTGCGGCCCATCACCGGTGATATCGGGTGGCGGATGGCGCTCGTATTGGGTTTGGTGGGCGCCCCAATCGTTTATGGTCTTGCCGCACCTCTGCCTTCCGTGCATGTCGATGCCGATATGACCACGCTTGTCGTAGCGGGTTTGCTGGTCGGTGTCGGCACACGCTACGGTTCAGGCTGCACCAGTGGACACGGCGTCTGCGGCTTGTCGCGACTGTCATCGCGCTCCATGGCCGCGACGGCCGCGTTCATGGTCGCCGGCTTTGTCACCGTGTTCATCGCGCGGCATCTGTTTGGCTAAGGAGAAAATCGTGCAGGTATTGATGGCATTACTCAGCGGTTTGATATTTGGCGTTGGCCTGATCATTTCGGGCATGACCGATCCGTCCAAGGTGATCGGTTTTCTTGACCTCGCCGGCAAGTGGGATCCGTCACTGGCTTTTGTCATGGGTGGCGCGATCCTGCCAGGCGTATTTGCATACCGTTTTGCCACGACGCGATCACAAGCCATTCTGGGCGGGTCAATGCAACTGCCGAATAACCGACGCATTGATCGGCGGCTGGTGCTTGGCGCGCTGGCATTCGGTGCTGGATGGGGTCTGGCCGGGTATTGTCCCGGTCCCGTTCTGGCATCGCTCGCGACAGGAGGCAGCAAGCCGCTGATCTTCACGATGGCCATGCTGGCGGGCATGGTGATATTCGAAATCCAGGATCGATTTGCCCAGCCCTCGGAAGAAACAACTGCATAACGGTGTTTCTCCTTTCGTCCATGCACTCTCCGAAAGTGGGCGATAACGCACGGCGAGACGAGTCATCGAAGCCGGTATGTTGATCAGTGCGGGACTGGGCTTGATCGTAGGCATCATCCTCGCCTTGACCGGGGCAGGTGGCGGAATACTGGCTGTTCCTCTTCTTGTTTTCGGCGTCGGACTGCTTGTCGCAGAGGCTGGACCGATCGGCCTGTTGGCCGTAGGGATGGCCGCTGCTCTCGGCGCCGTGTTGGGCTTGAAGGCAGGCACTGTGCGATACAAGGCAGCGCTGCTGATGGCAGGGACGGGAATGCTGTTATCCCCACTCGGCATCTGGGTCGCCAACCGGGTAGATAATCGCGGGCTAAGCATTCTATTTGCGATCGTCTTGCTGTTGGTCGCATACCGCACTTTTCGGCAAGCTCGCGATCACCCGAAAGGGGCTGAACAAATAGCTGACCGTACCCCACCATGCGTTCGGGATTCCGGCAGCGGACGGTTTATTTGGACTGCCCGCTGTGCAGGCGTCCTGGCGCTGTCGGGTACTGTTGCCGGCTTTTTGTCCGGCCTGCTGGGTGTCGGCGGTGGCTTCGTCCTGGTTCCGGTGCTGCAACGCTATACGGATCTGGCGATGCAAGCCGTCGTCGCAACCTCACTGGCGGTCATTGCGCTAGTGTCATTATCCGGCGTCGTGTCCGGTGCCCTTGCAGGTAACCTGAACTGGAAGATTGCGGTTCCCTTTTGCGCCGGGTCGCTGGCGGGAATGATTGGTGGCCGTCTTATTTCCTCGCGATTGGCGGGCCCGCATCTGCAATACGGTTTCGCAGTTGTTTCCGCGTTGGTCGCCGTCGGAATGATCGGCAAGGCCCTTCTGTAGGCTACCCGACAACAATCAAGGAGGTAGACTAATGGCTCCTGTACTCGCAAGCACCATCACCTGTCCACAATGCGGCTTTGAAAAGGAAGAAATCATGCCGACCGACGCGTGTTTGTTTTTCTACGAGTGCACGAACTGCAAGGTGCTTCTGCGGCCCGTTCGCGGGGATTGTTGTGTTTTTTGCAGTTATGGCACGAAAAAATGTCCTCCGAAACAGCAGGAGCATGGCTGTTGCGGCTAGTTCCATCGTTTCGCGCCGGGAATTCGTGATGCCTGACGATCGAGCGTTACCTGAAGACGGGAAAAGAATGAAGGCAACAGCTTCAAGCGCATTGGTTCTCTTTTCCGGCGGGCAAGACTCCACGACTTGCCTTGCCTCCGCGCTCTCACGCTTCGGGCATGTTGAGACTATCGGATTCGACTATGGGCAGCGGCATTCGATTGAACTCGAATGCAGGCTCAACGTGCTGGCGCGGATGCGGTCACAGTTCCCCATCTGGGCGCAACGGCTCGGTGAAGATATCGTACTTGAACTGGGACTTTTCAAGACGATCAGCGACACCGCCCTTATTCGCGACGTGGCCATCGAGATGGACGAAAGCGGTCTGCCCACGACGTTTGTTCCAGGGCGAAACATTCTTTTTCTCTCCGCGGCAGCGGCGGTTGCTTATCGACGCGGCCATGAAATCATCGTGGGAGGGATGTGCGAGACCGACTTTTCGGGCTACCCGGACTGCCGCGATGACACGATCAAGGCGCTGCAGGTAGCGCTCAATCTCGGCATGGACAGACGTTTTGTAATTGAGACTCCACTTATGCGTATTGACAAGGCCGCCACCTGGCGCCTTGCGCACGAGCTCGGTGGTGACAAGTTGCTGGATGTCATCGTCGAGGACACCCACACCTGCTACCTCGGTGATCGCTCACGACGGTGGGATTGGGGATATGGGTGTGGTGGTTGTCCGGCTTGTAAATTGCGCGCGCGCGGCTACGCGGCATTTCGTGACAACGAATACACTTCCATCAAATGACGTACGCGGTAAAAGAAATCTTGTTCACCCTCCAGGGCGAAGGCGCCAACACCGGGCGGGCGGCCGTCTTCTGCCGGTTTGCCGGCTGCAATCTCTGGAGCGGGCAGGAAAAAGACCGGGCAACCGCCGTCTGTAAATTCTGCGATACAGAGTTTGTCGGTGTGGACGGGGGCAATGGCGGCAAGTTCGGCTCGGCTGAGGAGCTGGCGGCGCAGATTGAGCGAATTTGGCTGGCCGGGGACAAAAGCCGGCGTTTTGTGGTTTGCACCGGGGGAGAGCCTCTCCTGCAGGTGGATTGCGCGCTGACTGAAGCGTTACACGCGCGTCACTTCGAGATTGCAGTGGAGACGAACGGTACGGTCGCGGTACCTGAAGGCCTGGATTGGATTTGCGTGAGTCCAAAAGCCGGTAGCGCTGTGGTTCAAAGAAATGGCGATGAACTGAAGCTGGTTTTCCCGCAATCCGGCACCGAACCGGGCCAGTTTGAAGACTGGGACTTCAAGCATTTCTTTCTTCAACCCATGGACGGCCCGCAAAGAGCCGCCAATACTACGCTGGCGATCCAGTACTGCCTGCGGCATCCCAGGTGGCGGCTCAGTCCGCAGACGCACAAACTTGTCGGCATCCCTTAGCATAAGTCTCAAAACCCGACAACCGGGATAGGAAGGTGGCAGTGTGAAAGTTTTCAAACGCTTTACCATCGATGCAGCGCATCGGCTTCCGGACAAGCCGGAACTCCATGGCCACTCCTACAAAGTGGAGGCCTGGTTTGAGGGGCCGGTGGTGGACGGTTATGTCATCCGGGAAACAGAACTTAGCGCGCTGGTCACCCAGGTGCAAAGCAAGCTGGATCACAAGTATCTGAATGACGTAATTCCCAACCCGACATCCGAAAATATCGCGAAGTTCCTGTGGGACGAGTTTTCTGCGACGAAGAGATTTGTCAAAGTTGTCGTGTATCGGGAGTCTTGTGAAATGGGTGTCGAGTACGCGGGGGAGTCCGACGCGCAATCAGCCGCACTCGTCCGCTAAACCTCTCGCTGTCGCGAGCCGTCAGTCTTGCACCTCCAATATCTGGGCAAATCCTGAGCAATGTCGAGGATTACCCGTACGCTCGGGCATCGAAGAGCCTGTCGACGGCGCCAGTCTCCCTTCCGCCGAGGATTGCTCAAGCAGGACGACGTTCCAGATCGATGTTGTTGACACAGCCATCGAATCAGGATTACATTCTAACGATCGTTGGATCGTTAAATCGTATGCGCGAACTGAAGAACCTTTTGTATGAACAGGTCAGCCGGATCGGCAAGGCACTGGCGAGTCCCAAGCGGCTGGAACTCATTGAATTGCTGTGCCAGAGTGAAAAAACAGTGGAAATGCTTTCGCAGCAAGCTGACATCAGCGTCAAGCTCGCCAGCGCGCATTTGAAGGAACTGCGTACGGCCCGAATGGTGGATACACGCAAAGAGGGTAAGTACGTGTTCTATCGGTTGGCCGAACAGGGAGTGGCTGACCTCTGGGTTAACCTGCGGGGGCTGGCCGAAGAACGTCTCGTCGACTTGCAGATGGGGCTGAGTTCCATGATTACACACGGCCATGATCTGCGTGGCGTGGATCGTAAATCGATTCTCAAGCAGGCGCGCAGCGGTGAGGTCGTCGTCATCGATGTACGTCCCGGGGATGAGTTCGCGGCGGGACACCTCCCGTACGCGCGGTCATTGCCGCTAATTGAACTCAAAAGGCGACTGGACGAATTGCCAAAGAACAAGCCGGTGGTGGCTTACTGCCGCGGCCCGTTCTGCATGATGGCAAAAGATGCCGTAGCGCTTCTGCAGAAGCGCGGGTATCAGGCATTCACGCTGGACGATGGTGTCGCCGAATGGCGCGCCCGCGGATTGCCCATCGAACAGTGGCTGCCGTGAGGAGAGTTGCAACATGAAGACTCTGTTCATCCTGAACGACGGGCCGTACGGCAGCGAACGAAGCGATAACGGTTTGCGCCTGGCGGGAGCCCTATGCAAGGTCGCAGGCGAAGAGGTGAAAATGTTGCTGATTGGAGATGCCGCCGCCTGTGCCAAGACGGGCCAAAAGGTTCCGGAAGGCTTCTACAACGTCCAGCTAATGTTCGACCGCGTCACGAAGCACGGTGGCCCCGCCGGCGTGTGCGGCAGTTGCCTAGACGTGCGCGGTATCACGGAATCTGAGCTTGCTGGGGAAGCGCGGCGCAGCACGCTAAACGAGTTGGCCGAGTGGACTGGATGGGCGGACAAGGCGGTCGTCTTGTGAGGCGAGGCACACGAGACTCAGGGTGCGACATCACGACCACCGCAGTACACACCGGATTTCCTGCGGGCGCTGGTCAAGCGAATGTGAGTAAACAAGACGAGAGGGGGGGGTCTTATGATGGACGGATTCGGATGGGGACCAGGGTTCGGATGGCTCTTCATGATCCTGTTCTGGGGCCTCGTGATTCTCGCCATCGCGGCGCTGGCTAAATGGCTGATGCAGCAACCTTCAGGTCGCGGAAGTCCCCGCGACAAAACGCCACTGCAGATTCTGCAGGAACGCTACGCGCGCGGCGAGATAGACCGGAAGGAGTACGAGCAAAAGAGGCAGGATTTGATGCCCCGTGGGTAATGCCTTCAGAGCACTGGCAAATCAGTCTGATAGGAGAATAAAATGTTCTTCCAGCAACTCACTACAAAAGAATCTTCCCTTTCCTACTTCTTCGGTTGCGGGACACTCGGCAAGGCTGTTGCGGTCGACGTGGTGGCCGGGGATGAGGACTGGTTTATAGAGCAGGCGAGCAAAGCCAAATCCGAAATCACCCATGTTATCGATACCCATATCCATGCCGACCATTACTCGGGCGGCCGAAACCTGGCGGCGATGACTGGTGCAGCCTATTGCCTGCACGAGAGCAACCGGGGATACGTAAAGTTCCCGTTTACGCCGTTGCATGATGGCCAGACCATCGAGGCCGGCAATACGATACTCAAGGTCATGCACACGCCGGGGCATACGACGGACGGCGTGTCGCTCGTGGTTACCGACAAGCGCCGCGGAGGTGAGCCGTGGTTTGTCCTGACCGGAGATACGCTCTTCGTCGGCGCGGTCGGCAGACCGGACCTGGCGGGGCGGGAGCGTGAAATGGCAGGAATTCTCTACGATACGCTGCGTAACCGGATTCTGACTCTGCCCGACACGCTGGAAATCTTTCCCGGCCATCAGGCCGGAAGCGTTTGTGGCGCCGGTCTGTCCGGCAAGCCGTCCTCGACTCTGGGTTTCGAGAAGCGGTGGAATCCGGCCCTGGCCATCGACGACCGGGAAAAATTCATCGAGTACGTGGTGCGCGAGATTCCGGTCCGTCCCGCCAACATGGACCAGATTGTCGCGGCCAACCTGGCCGGCTGACGGTCACCCGACGAAACCATGGCACAAGCCGGCGAACGCCTGCACGGCATTCGCCACAATCGCGAACAGTTCGCCCATCAGTTGCTGCAAGTGCTGCTGGTGGGTTTGACCATCGGCATGATGCGCACGGTCGTGCCGGCACTCGCGGAGAGCGAGTTCGGTGTCCCCCGCGACTCCTTCATGTTGCTCGGCGCGTTTGTGGTCGCGTTCGGTTTCGTGAAGGGCGTGATGAATTTCGTTGCCGGCCGGCTCTCCGATCGCATCGGCCGCAAGCGGGTGCTGCTGCTTGGCTGGTTCGTGGCGTTACCGATTCCGCCGATGCTGTTGTGGGGGCCGAACTGGAACTGGATTGTGGCAGCGACGATTCTGCTCGGCATCAACCAGGGGCTCACCTGGTCGATGACCCAGACTGCGAAGCTCGACATTACCCGGCCTGAGCAGCGCGGACTCACCCTCGGCCTGAATGAGTTCTCCGGTTACGTCGGCGTTGCAGTGGCGGGAATCATTACCGGTTACCTTGCCAGTGAATTCGGCGCCCGCAATGGCGTTGCCGCCTTCGGACTCACGGTCATTGTGCTTGCCATAGTTCTTACTGTTGTGTGGGTGAAGGACACGCGACCCTGGGCGAGCGCCGAGGCAGCGAGGCATCTGGCGAACCCGCCGAAACACCTGCCACGGTACCCAAACAATATCTCGAACGCGCCGTCGACCTGGGAGGTCTTCACTCTCATGTCCTGGCGTGACAAACGATTGATGGCGCTGAGCCAGGCTGGGCTGGTCGAGAAGTTCGTCGATGCACTGGTATGGGTGTTCTTTCCGGTTTTCCTTTACCGCCATGGAGTCAGCATCAGCGGCATCGGCTGGGTGGTTGGCGCCTACGGTTTCGTGTGGGGTGGCTCGCAGCTTTTCACCGGGAAGCTCTCCGACCATGTGGGCCGGCACCGGCTCAATGTTTGGGGCATGTGGCTCAGCGGAGCCGGTGTGGGTCTGATGCTCACGTTCGATAACGTGTCGTGGTGGGCGCTGTGTGCCGGGTTGAGCGGATTCGGCATGGCGCTTTTATATCCAAACCTGAGTGCTGCGGTTGCGGATATTGCCCATCCGAACTGGCGTGGCTCCGCCATAGGCATTTATCGCTTCTGGCGGGACATTGGCTACGCCCTCGGCGCACTGGGGATGGGATTGGTAGCCAGCGCCACCGGATCCATCGAAAGCGGATTCTGGTTCGTCGCCATTGCCATGCTGCTATCCGGTGGCGTGCTCTGGTTCTGGGGCGAAGAGACCCATCCGAAACTTAACCCCGCCTGATGGGCTTTCCCGTCAGATTACCCACGAAACGCAGGGGCAAGCTGCCGGCGAACGAACCATATTACGACTAGCGGGATGATCAGCCATTGCAGCAACGGCAGCAGGCCGGTTCCGATGACCGGCACGCGTGGCATGGCGTCGCTGTAGGCCCAGCGTTGCAACATTCCTGTGGCCAGCGCCTCGAAGAGGATAGTCACCAAGACCCCGACGCC
>JBKJUC010000066.1:0-7086 GCA_046590325.1 Burkholderiales bacterium
CCCAAAGACGTCCAGCGTATCGTCGTACTTCAGCTTGTTCTTCACATAGGAGACGAAGAAGTAGCACAGCGGCGAGACCAGCAGGCCGAGGTAGATCGAGGTCATCGGCGTTGCGAAGCCGGAAGCCGGGGTTATCGCGACCAGGCCGGCGACAGCGCCAGTGGCAACGCCCAGCATCGAGGGCTTCTTGTGGTGGATCTGCTCGACGACAGACCACGAGAGGGCAGCGGCAGCAGTAGCGACAAAGGTGTTGATGAAGGCCACCGCAGTCACGCCGTTGGCTTCGAGGTTGGAGCCGGCGTTGAAGCCGAACCAGCCCACCCACAGCAGCGAGGCGCCGATCATGGTCATGGTCAGGCTGTGCGGAGGCATGGCTTCCTTGCCGTAGCCGATGCGCTTGCCGAGCATCAGGCAGCCTACGAGGCCTGCAATACCGGCGTTGATGTGAACCACCGTTCCGCCGGCGAAGTCCAGCGCGCCTTTCTGGAACAGGAAACCGGCCGTTGCGGTTGCAGCATCAGCGGCGGCCTGGTCCGTATAGGCATCGGGGCCCGCCCAGTACCAGACCATGTGCGCAAGCGGCAGGTAGGAGAAGGTGAACCACAGGACCATGAACATCAGAACCGCGGAGAACTTGATACGCTCCGCGAAGGCGCCAATGATCAGGGCCGGGGTGATGGCGGCGAAGGTGAGCTGGAACACGACATAAACGTATTCCGGAATCACCACTCCTTTGCTCCAGGTGGCGGCCACCGAATCGGGCGTGATGCCCTTGAGGAACATCTTCGAGAGGCCCCCGAAGAACGCGTTCCCCTCCGTGAACGCCACGCTGTAGCCGTAGATCGCCCAGAGAATGGACAGCAGGCAGAATGTCGCGAACACCTGCATCAGCACCGAGAGCATGTTCTTGGTTCGCACCATGCCGCCGTAGAACAGTGCCAAGCCCGGGATCGTCATCAGGATAACGAGGCAGGTGGCCGTCAGCATCCACGTCGTATCGCCCTTGTTGGGAACGGGCGCGGGCGCAGCAGCCGGTCCCGCCGCTTCGGCGGTGACCGCTGCTTCAGCAGGCGCGGCGGTATCTTCGGCGAAGCTTGGCAGGGAAAAGCCCAGAACCCCGCACAAGGCAATCAGCGCAAAAATCTTCTTGATCATGACATTCTCCCTATAACGCATCGGCGCCGGTTTCGCCGGTGCGGATGCGGACAACTTGTTCGAGCTCGAACACGAAAATCTTGCCATCGCCGATCTTGCCCGTATTCGCAGATTTTTCGATGGCCTCGATTACCTGATCGAGCAACTCGGTCTTGATCGCGGCCTCGATCTTCACCTTGGGAAGGAAATCGACGACATACTCGGCGCCGCGGTAGAGTTCGGTGTGCCCTTTCTGCCGGCCGAATCCCTTGACTTCGGTCACTGTGATGCCTTGTACGCCGATGGCGGACAGGGCCTCGCGGACCTCGTCAAGCTTGAACGGCTTGATGATTGCGGTCACTAGTTTCATGGTTTCTCCAATGGGCTTTGCGGGGGGCGGACCCGGCGTAGGCGCCGGGTCCTTTATTGAAACGGTTAGAAGGTCTTCGATACGGAAAAGATCACGGCATCGTCGCCGATGAACACGCTCTCGGTTCCCTTGGTGTAGGTGTAGTTGGCCTCTTCTGCATCCGTGTCCTTGTAGGCCAGTCCGAAGTTGAAGCCGCTCCACAGGTAGTTCACGCCGATCTTGTAATCGGTATAGTCGAGATCGACGCCGGAAACGGTTCCTTCGACAGTCTGCTGGCCGATGTGCCCGGAGATCGAAAAGGCGTCTGTAACCGGATAGGTGGCATTGAGCTCGAGGTAGATGGATCCGTCGCTGCCGCTGCTGAAGGACGCCGGGAAGGTCGTCTCGTTTCCGCCGAAAAAGTCCGACACGGCGTAGGAAAGCTTTGCGCTGATCCACTTCCAGGAGCCGCCTACGTAGACTTCGGTCGTGTCGTATTTTTCTCCGGCTGCAGGCTCGCCAGCAGGATAGTAATAGAAGAGCAGGCCGAGGTTAACGCCGAAGTCGCCGAAGGTCTTGGCCCAGCCGCCGTAGAAGTCCCATTCCATGTTGGCGGGGCCGTACAGGGCGGAACTCACATTGGATGCCCAAGTCCCCAGATACAGGCCGCTCGAATGGGCATAGTCGAAGCCGCCCTGGATCGCCGGTTCCTCGAGCGTCTGGCTCAACCCGCGAAACGAGTAGTCGGACCAGAAACCGACATTGCCGGTAATGGTGTGCGGCGATGCGGCTTCCTCGGCCATCACGGCGCCTGGCAGCGCAAAGGCACTGGCAATTGCAGCAATAAGAATCTTGTTCCTCAGCATGGCGATCTTCCTTTTGATGATTGAAACGAATTAACTTGGCTGAAACAGCGGCGAGAAGCGTCAGCATTTACCATGCCAAACTACTATTTATTAACTATTAGATACTTACAGTGCTTTCGACCCCCTTGGTCTGGCGCGTCGCACCAAAGTAATGCACCAAACAGGTGCCGCGCACAAGCCGGGTGCGGGCACTGGGCACAGACGCCGGATGGCGCTTTGGCTACACTTTTTCAAAGGAGGATTGGGCGATGGACAGCAAACTTCTGGACGATCTGAATCGCAAGGTGAAAGAGCTGGTGGACGCCTCGCCGGCCCGGGACATAGAAAAAAATCTGCGTGCGCTCATGTCGAGTACTTTTTCCCGGCTCGACCTGGTGACCCGGGAGGAATTCGACGTGCAGCAGGCGTTGCTCCAACGAACCCGTGAGAAGCTGGAGCAAATGGAGGCTAAAGTCGCGGAACTGGAAGCACGACAGGGGCGGAACGGGTAAGGGATCAGCGGTGAGGGGGTAGCGCATGAGTACCAATGACAAGGATTTCAGACCAATCTCACGCCGGACTTCCTGCGGTTCCGAGTTTTTTCCCGTCCCTTAGCCGTGTCTCTCGCCGTTCTCTACAGCAGGTCGCTGGCCGGGATGGACGCGCCGCTGGTCACAGTAGAGGTGCATCTCGCCAACGGGCTGCCGAACTTCACCATCGTTGGCTTGCCGGAAGCGGAAGTTAAGGAGAGCAAGGACAGGGTTCGCTCGGCCCTGCAGAACTGCCGCTTCGAATTTCCCGCCCGCCGCATTACCGTCAATCTGGCGCCGGCCGACCTGCCCAAGGAAAGCGGGCGCTTCGACCTGCCGATCGCGCTGGGCATCCTCGCCGCGTCGGGACAGGTTCCGGCAAACAAGCTGGCGGACTACGAGTTCGCCGGAGAACTCGCACTGACCGGAGAACTGCGGCCGATTCGCGGGGCGCTGGCAATGACCTACAACGCGCATCGGTCGGGGCGCGCATTTATCCTGCCGGGCGAAAGCGCGGCCGAGGCCGCGCTGGTGCGCGATGCGCATGTCCATCCGGCGGGCTCGCTGTTGCAGGTCTGCGCGCATCTTGCCGGCCGGGAACTGCTGGCGCGCATGACAGACCCGCCAGCCGCCGCGGCGGTCGACTTTCCCGATATGGCCGATGTCAAAGGACAGGCGCAGGCCAAACGTGCGCTTGAAGTGGCGGCCGCGGGCGGGCACAGCGTCCTCATGATCGGACCGCCCGGCACTGGGAAGACCATGCTGGCCGAGCGCTTCGGCGGCATCCTGCCGCCGATGACCGAGGAAGAAGCGCTCGCCTCCGCTGCCATGCAATCGCTTGGCAGTTCCGGTTTCGACGTGCGCAACTGGAAACGCAGGCCCTATCGCTCGCCGCACCACACCGCTTCGGCCGTTGCGCTGGTCGGCGGCGGTAGCAACCCGCGCCCCGGCGAAATATCGGTGGCGATGAATGGCGTGCTGTTTCTGGATGAACTCCCCGAGTTCAACCGCGACGTTCTGGAGGTGCTACGCGAGCCGCTGGAGTCGGGCAAAATAAGCGTCTCGCGCGCGGCCCGGCAAGCCGAATTTCCGGCGCGTTTCCAGTTGATCGCGGCGATGAATCCCTGCCCGTGCGGCTTCCTTGGGCACTACTCCGGCAAGTGCCATTGCACGCCGGACCAGGTGACACGCTATCGCAACCGGATCTCGGGGCCGCTGCTGGATCGGATCGATCTGCACATCGAAGTCCCTGCGGTACCGGAGAAGGATCTTGCTTCGCGGCAGCCCGGTGAATCCAGCGCGGCGCTGCGCGAGCGCGTGACCATTGCGCGCGAACGGCAACTGGAACGGCAGGGCAAGCCGAATGCGTTGCTGTCGGTCAAAGAAATTGAGGCGCACTGCAGCGGTGACGCCAAGGCATCGGAACTGGCGCGGCAGGCAATCGGCAGGCTGGGCCTTTCGGCACGGGCATTTCACCGGATACTCAAGGTTTCCCGGACCGTTGCCGATCTTGCAGGCGGGCCGACCGTTTCCGCGACGCATGTTGCCGAGGCCGTGCAATACCGCCGCTTCGAAAAAAGTTGAAAAGTCCCCGCGCGGGACTTTTCCCTGCAGCCGGTGGGTGGTTTCGCGACCACTTGTTGATCGACGCATTCTCAAACAAGCATTCGTTGATCACGTGGGGGTGGGCCGGGGCGTGGCGCGATTGACAGACCGGGCGTCAGGCTGTAACTTTCCGACATCGCGCCGATTTGATCCCCAGCTTGCGGGCGCTCTATAAATACCGCTAAAGCGCGACAAACCCGTCCCGCTTCAGCCGACGGGTTTTTTATTCTTCGCACATGACTGACAAACGCATCAAGCTCCTGAATGACCTGCTCGGGGAACGAATCCTGATTCTCGACGGAGCGATGGGCACCATGATCCAGGGACACGGCCTCGACGGGCACCACTATCATGGTGATCGTTTCCACGGCCATGCCTGCGACCAGAAAGGCAACAACGATCTGCTCACGCTGACGCAGCCCGGAATCATCCGCGGCATTCACGCGTCTTATCTCGAGGCCGGCGCGGACATCATCGAGACCAATACTTTCAATTCGAATTCGGTGTCCATGGTCGATTATGGCCTGACGCAAACGGTATTCGAAATGAACAGCGCCGGAGCCAGGCTCGCCCGCTCCGCGACCGACGAATACAGCGCGAAAACGCCGGGCAAACCGCGCTTCGTTGCCGGCGTTCTGGGCCCGACCAACCGCACGGCCTCGCTGTCACCCGAAGTCAACGACCCCGGCTTCCGCAATATTTCATTCGACGAACTGGTGGCCTGCTATACCGAATGCGTGCGCGGATTGCTGGACGGCGGCGCGGACCTGCTGATGGTCGAAACGGTATTCGACACGCTGAACTGCAAGGCCGCGCTGTTCGCGATCGACGATTACTTCGCACGGCACGGGGTGCAGGTGCCGGTGATGGTCTCCGGAACCATCACCGACGCCAGCGGCCGCACGCTCTCCGGCCAGACCACCGAAGCCTTCTGGACCTCCATTTCGCATGCGCGGCCGATTTCGGTCGGACTCAATTGCGCGCTCGGCGCCAAGGACCTGCGCCCGTATATCGAGGAGCTGGCAAAAGTCGCCGACGTGTTCACCAGCCTGCATCCGAACGCAGGATTGCCGAATGCATTCGGCGAATACGACGAAAGTCCGGAGTACACCGCATCGTTCCTGAAGGAGTTTGCCGAGGCCGGGTTCCTGAACATCGCCGGTGGCTGCTGCGGCACGACGCCCGCGCATATCAAGGCCGTTAGCGAAGCATTGAAGGGCATCCCGCCGCGCAAGTTGCCCGAGGTCGAGAAGAAGCTGCGCCTTTCCGGACTGGAGCCGCTCAACATCGGCGACGAAACACTGTTCGTGAACGTCGGCGAACGCGCCAACGTAACCGGTTCCAAGGCCTTTGCGCGCCTGATCCTGGCCGGCAACTACGCTGAAGCGCTGTCGGTCGCGCGCCAGCAGGTGGAGAACGGCGCCCAGGTCATCGACATCAACATGGATGAAGCCATGCTGGATTCGAAGAAGGCGATGACGACCTTCCTCAACCTGGTCGGCTCAGAACCGGATATATGCAGGGTTCCGGTCATGATCGATTCCTCCAAGTGGGAGGTGATCGAGGCCGGGCTGAAATGCGTGCAGGGTAAATGCATCGTCAATTCGATCAGCATGAAGGAAGGCGAGGAAGAGTTTCTGCGCCAGGCCCGGCTGGTCCGGCGCTACGGCGCCGCCGCGGTGGTAATGGCATTCGACGAGAAAGGGCAGGCGGATACGCTCGAGCGGCGCATCGAGATCTGTACGCGGGCCTATCATCTGTTGCAGAAAGAGGCCGGCTTCCCGCCGCAGGACATCATTTTCGATCCGAACATCTTCGCTATCGCCACCGGCATCGAGGAACACAACATCTACGCCATCGATTTCCTCGAGGCCACGCGCGCGATCAGGAAATCGCTGCCGCACGTGAGCATCAGCGGCGGCGTGTCCAACATCTCGTTCTCGTTCCGCGGCAACGAGCCGATCCGCGAGGCCATCCATACCGCATTCCTGTACCACGCGGTGAAGGCTGGAATGACGATGGGCATCGTCAATGCCGGCCAACTCGGCGTCTATGCGGAAATTCCGCAAGACCTGCTCGGACTCGTCGAGGACGTCCTCTTCAACCGCCGGCCCGATGCGACGGAGCGCCTCGTCGATTTCGCAGAAAGCTACAAGGGCGACGCCAAGGTGTCGAAGGAGGACCTGGCCTGGCGCAACGGCAGCGTCGGCGAACGCCTTACGCATGCGCTGGTGCGGGGCATCAACACCTACATCGTCGAGGATACCGAGGCGGCCAGGCTGCAGGCGGAGCGCCCGATTCACGTGATCGAGGGTCCGCTGATGGACGGCATGAACGTGGTCGGCGACCTGTTCGGCGCCGGCAAGATGTTCCTCCCACAAGTGGTGAAATCCGCGCGTGTGATGAAAGAGGCGGTGGCCCACCTGATTCCCTATATCGAGGCGGAGAAAGCGAAGTCTGGCACGACTGGCCAGAGCAAGGGCAAGATCGTGATCGCCACGGTCAAGGGCGATGTGCACGACATCGGCAAGAACATCGTGTCCGTGGTGCTCCAGTGCAACAACTTCGACGTGGTGAACCTTGGCGTCATGGTGCCTGCCGAAAAAATCCTCCGCATTGCGCG
>JBKJUC010000218.1:0-5530 GCA_046590325.1 Burkholderiales bacterium
CAGTACGCGGTGGTAGATAACTCGCAATACCGCATGCTGCGGGCTGCGACGCCAGGCAGTTACACGTTCATCCTGAAAGCCACCCGGGAAGTGCCGAAACGCCTGCTGAACCCGAAGCGCAATACCATCGGCCTGCGCGTCCCGGATCATCCGGTGGTAAACGCCCTGCTTGAGGAGATGCAGGAGCCGATCCTGAGTTCGACCCTGATCCTTCCGGGTGACGGGCTGCCGCTGAACGATGGCGAAGAGATACGCGAACGGCTCGACCAGGACGTCGATGTGATTCTCGACGGCGGATCGTGCGGGATTGAAATGACCACTGTGGTGGATCTGACATCGGAAATGCCGTCCATCGTCAGGCAGGGACGGGGCAATGCCGCGCCATTTGGAGTATCGGCATGAGGCCTGACTTGCGTCACAGCCTTGAGGGCGTACCTGAATGCCTGACGTTTCAAAATTTCGTCTTGACCGGGGAATTCAATGTTCGTTGATCGTGTGTTGTCAGGTATGCGTCCCACCGGAAGCCTGCATCTCGGCCACTACCATGGCGTACTCAAGAACTGGATCAGGTTGCAGCATGAATACCAATGCCTGTTTTTCGTCGCGGACTGGCACGCGCTGACTACCCACTACGATACCCCCGAAATCATTGAGCACAATGTCTGGGACATGCTGGTGGACTGGCTTGCCGCCGGCGTTGACCCGTCGCAGGCGACCCTGTTCATCCAGTCGCGCGTGCCGGAGCACGCGGAGTTGCATCTTCTGCTGTCCATGATCACGCCGCTGGGCTGGCTTGAGCGGGTGCCGACCTACAAGGACCAGCAGGAGAAACTCACTGAAAAGGACCTGTCGACCTACGGCTTCCTTGGCTATCCCCTCCTGCAGGGCGCCGATATCCTGATTTACCGCGCCAACCGCGTCCCGGTGGGTGAAGATCAGGTGCCGCACATTGAATTCACGCGCGAGATAGCGCGCCGCTTCAACCATGTTTACGGCCGTGAAACCGGCTTCGAGCAGAAGGCCGAGCTGGCGATCAAGAAAATCGGCGTCAAGCGCGGCAAGCTGTACCGCGAATTGCGCACCCGCTACCAGGAGCAGGGCGATGAAGGGGCGCTGTCGGCGGCGAAAGCACTGCTCGAGGAAGCGGCCAACCTGTCGATGGGGGATCGTGAACGTCTGTTCGGTTTCCTGGAAGGGGGCGGAAAGATGATCCTGTCCGAACCCCATGCCTTGCTGACGGAGGCGTCCCGCATGCCGGGCCTGGACGGACAGAAAATGTCGAAGTCTTACAACAACACCATCACCCTGCGGGAGGATGCGGACAGCGTAACGAAAAAAATTCGCACCATGCCGACGGACCCGGCGCGCGTCAGGCGCACCGATCCCGGCGATCCGGAAAAATGCCCGGTGTGGGAATTCCACAAAGTTTATTCGGATGATACCGTTAAGGACTGGGTGCAGAAGGGGTGCCGCAGCGCCGGCATCGGCTGTCTGGAGTGCAAACAACCGGTGATCGAGGCCGTCCTCAAGGAGCAGGAGCCGATGCGCGAGCGCGCGCAAATATACCTCGACGATCCGAGCCTGGTGCGCAACATCATTGCCGACGGTTGCGAGCGGGCGCGCAAGCTGGCGCATGAGACCATGCGCGATGTACGTCAGTCGATGGGGCTGAATTATTCCTGAATCAACCGGCGCAGGAGGTCAGACCTTGCTCCTCATGAGCCTTTGCTGTTCGCGGTTCCAGTCCTTATCGCGTTCAGCATCCCTCTTGTAGTTCCGGCCGCTTTGCTTAACTTGTTAAGGCAAGTTAGCCTGCACTGCAAACTTGGGGCCTTTAAGGCCTTCGCATGAGCCGCTGCTGCTCACGCTTCCAGTCCTTGTCCTTTTCGGCCTCTCGTTTGTCGTGCTGTTTCTTGCCTTTTGCGAGGCCGATTTCCAACTTGACCCGGCCACGGGTGTAATGCAGGTCCAGCGGGACCATGGTGTAGCCGGCGCGTTCGACCTTGCCGATCAGCTTGCGGATTTCCTCGGCGTGCATAAGCAGTTTGCGGGTGCGCACCGGATCCGCCTGCACGTGGGTTGACGCCGCAGTCAGGGGCGTCACGTGGCAGCCGATCAGGAAAATTTCCTCGTCCCTCACGATCACGTAGGCTTCCTTAATCTGCACGTGTCCGGCGCGGATGGCCTTCACCTCCCAGCCTTCTAGCGAGATGCCCGCCTCGAAGCGCTCTTCGATGAAAAAGTCGTGGCTGGCCTTCTTGTTCTGGACGATGCTCATTGCAGCGGAAACAGGATCGTGAGTTTTGCGCGGGAGTCGTGTATTTTACCAGCCCTTGTTCCCCAATCTTTCTTTGCGCGAATTACCCATTGCACTAATTACCCATTGCACTATTTACCATGGCGCTGACGGAAAAATCCGTACTGGTCGAATACTCGGCGGCTCACATGTATGCATTGGTGGCCGACATCGCCCGCTACCCGGAGTTCCTGCCCTGGTGCGGCGGAGCTCAGGTGCAGAGCCAGGACGCGGGCGTCGTGCGCGCGACGATCAGCATCGACTTCCGTGGGATCAGGCAGAAGTTCTCGACAGAGAACCGGCAGCACGAACCCGAGCTTATCGAAATGAAACTGATGGATGGGCCGTTTCGCGTGCTCGACGGCAGTTGGCGCTTCAAGCCCCTTGGAGACCAGGCCTGCAGGATTGATTTCCGGCTGCACTACGAGTTCTCCAGCAAGCTCCTGGAAAAACTGGTCGGGCCGGTATTCCACTACATCGCGAATACCTTCGTCGAGGCATTCGTGAAACGGGCGGCGCAACTGTACGGGGCACGATGAGAATCGAGGTCGAGGTCGTCTACGCCGTGGCCCAGGTGCAGACGGTGATCGGGATCAGCCTTGAAGAGGGGGCGACTGTGGAGGACGCACTGAGGGCCTCGGGCGTCCTTGAGCAGCATCCGGAACTGGATCCGTCATCATGCCGGCTGGGAATTTGGGGCAGGGCGGCGGCCCGGTCTCACGTCCTTAAGCATCTCGACCGTGTTGAAATCTACCGGCCGCTCATTGCCGATCCGAAACTGGTCAGGCGCAGCCGCGCCGAAGGGGAGCGCAAGCGCAGGCGCTGAGATCGCCGGTGGCGTACCTCACTTGCACCAGGAATCCTGGACCTCTCTGGCACGCACCAGTTCTTGCGCGATCTGTGCATCATCGAGGTACTCGGTCTCGCCCTTGTCGTTGGCTCGCGTGATCCTGCCACCCGTCTGGAGTCGGGCCACATTGGCCTGTGCCTGGGCGCAGTTTTTTTTCTTGCTCTCCGCTTCTTGCGCGAGTTTTTTTTGTGCGGCTTCCTTCTCGCTGGTTTCGACCTGACGCTTCCTGAAATCCGCGTCGAGTTCCTGTACCGTCTTTGGCGCCTCAGGAGCCGGCTTGGCATTGGCGGGTTTGGTATCGTCTTCCGGGGGCGGGGCCGACCTTGAGGTCTTCTTGCGCGGCTTCACCGGGGTGAGATCTTTCGCGTTGGAAGGCGGCGGCTGGTCCGAGTAGTGCACCTTGCCCTCCGCATCGGTCCATTTGTAGGTTTCGGCTGCGACCGACATCGTAAACAAGGCGCCTGCGGCGAGCACGACAAGAGCGGTGCGGATTCGGTTTTGCATCATGGATCTCTCTCCTGGCGTCCTAGCGGGTCAGCGGATACTGCTTTTGTGCGAGGCCAAGCTGCGCCTGCTCGGTTGCGAAATGTGCGTGTTCGAGTGCGGCGGCGTCGTCGCCGCCATCCATTGCGCGTTCCGCCCGGCGCAGGGCGTCCTCCGCGCTGGTCCACAGGGCATTTTGCGCCCGGGCCGCAGCCACCGCCCGTCCGGCGCTGGCGATGGCGACTTTGGCATTTTGCGCATTGGCGGCATCTGAAGCGTACGCGACTGGCAGCATCAGGGCCGCTGCCAGCCAAACCCCCGAATCTCGACAAAACCGCAGGTTATTCACACGCCTAACCATAGCTTCTGGCAGGGCGCCGGTCAACGACTAACGCCGGGCCGGCGCCGCCGTTTACCGGGAAAAACGCGATCGGTATAATGGCGTCTTTGTGAAGGATCAAAAGGCATGCGCGTCCTGCAAAAGGCCCTCACGTTCGACGACGTACTCCTCGTACCAGCCCACTCCACCGTCCTCCCGCGCGACGTCAGTCTGACGACGCGCCTCACCAAGAACATCACGCTCAACATCCCGCTGCTGTCGGCGGCGATGGATACGGTCACCGAAGCACGCTTGGCGATTGCCATGGCCCAGGAAGGCGGCGTCGGTATCCTGCACAAGAACATGCCGCCCAGAAGCCAGGCTGCGGAAGTGGCAAAGGTCAAACGCTTCGAGAGCGGCGTGGTCAAGGACCCCATCACGATTTCGCAGGACATGACGGTGCGGGACGTGCTCAACCTGATACGGACCCACAAGATCTCCGGCCTGCCGGTGGTAGATGCCTCCAAGGTGGTCGGGATCGTCACCAACCGCGATCTGCGCTTCGAAAACAACCTGGACCAGCCGGTCAGGAACATCATGACGCCGCGCGAGCGCCTGGTAACGGTAAAGGAGGGGACCAGCAGCGAGGAAGCCAAGAAACTGCTGCACCAGCATCGGCTGGAGCGCGTGTTGGTGATCAATGACGACTTTGAACTTCGTGGCCTCATCACCGTGAAGGACATGCTCAAGTCCTCCGAGCATCCGAACGCCTGCAAAGACCAGTTGGGACGCCTGCGCGTTGGCGCCGCCGTAAGCGTAGGCGAAGGCACGGAGGAACGCATCGAACTGCTCATCGAAGCAGGCGTCGATGTGCTGATCGTGGATACCGCGCATGGCCATTCCCAGGGCGTGCTCGACCGCGTGCGCTGGATCAAGCAGAAATTCCCCAAGACCCAGGTGATCGGCGGCAACATCGCGACGGCGTCGGCTGCAAAAGCCCTGCTCGACCTGGGTGCCGATGGCGTCAAGGTCGGCATCGGCCCCGGATCGATCTGCACCACCCGCATCGTCGCCGGTGTCGGCGTGCCGCAAATTACCGCCATTAATAACGTGGCGACCGCACTGAAAGGCACCGGTGTGCCGATGATCGCGGATGGTGGCATTCGCTATTCAGGCGACATCGCCAAGGCGATTTCCGCGGGCGCGGATTCCGTCATGCTGGGCGGATTGTTCGCCGGCACTGAAGAAGCGCCGGGCGAAATCGAGCTGTACCAGGGGCGTTCCTACAAGTCATATCGCGGGATGGGTTCCCTTGGGGCCATGCAGCAGGGCTCCAGCGACCGCTATTTCCAGGACGACGAGGACAGCACCGAGAAGCTGGTGCCTGAAGGGGTCGAAGGGCGCGTGCCCTACAAGGGCAGCGTGGTCCAGGTCATGCACCAGCTGATGGGTGGACTGCGATCCGCCATGGGCTATCTCGGCTGCGCCAGTATTGACGACGTCAAGGAACGCGCAGAATTCGTGGAGATCACTTCCGCGGGCATTCGCGAATCGCATGTGCACGACGTCCAGATCGTCAAGG
>JBKJUC010000029.1:0-6459 GCA_046590325.1 Burkholderiales bacterium
ACCAGCTCCAGCCTGCTTCAGTACATGGAGCGCTGAGGCGGCGCACCGGGTTAGCCGCGCAAACCGGGCGGACATGCGTTTCCTGACGTTTTTCCTGTTGTTCGTTTCCTGTGCCGCAATGGGCGCGACCAATCTGGTCGACGATCGCGGCGATTTACTGCGGATGGATCGCCCCGCGCGGCGCATCGTTTCGCTGGCGCCCCACCTGACGGAGCTGGCGTTCGCTGCCGGCGCTGGCGACCGGCTCGTGGGCGTAGTCCGCGACAGCGACTTTCCGCCACAGGCACGAACCATTCCCCGGATAGGTGATGCCGCCGGCGCTGATTTCGAGCGGATCATCACCCTGCAGCCCGACCTGGTGCTGGCGTGGGGCAGCGGCAACCGCATTTCCGTGGTCGAGCGCCTGCGGCAGTTGGGATTCCCGGTGCTGGTGCTGGAACCGCGCAGGCTCGGCGACATTCCACGCCACTTGCGCATGCTCGGAGTCCTGGCCGGCACGGCTGCGAGCGCCGAGTCTGCGGCCCGGAATTTTTCGGACCGAGCCGCGCATCTGCGCGCAGCCCACCAGCACGCAACACCCGTCGATGTGATGTTCGAAATGTGGCACCGGCCGATTATGACGGTCAGCGGCGATCACATGATCAGCGATGTATTGCACATGTGCGGTGCCCGCAACGTGTTCGCGGATTTGCCGCAACTGGCGGCCGAGGTTTCGCTAGAGCAGGTCCTGATCCGCGATCCGGAAGCCATCGTCGTCGGGTCCGAAGCGGCGGGCGCGGGGATGGCGGACTGGAAGGACTACCCCTACCTGAAGGCCGTGAAGCGCGGGCGGGTCTATACCGTGTCCGCGGACCTGATCACGCGGCAGACGCCGCGGATTCTCGACGCGGCGGAGCAGATCTGCGCCGACCTGGAGTCATTGAGGGCGGAAGTCCGGCCAGATTGATCCCGACTCAGGTCTTGATGCAGTTGCCGGCATAGAGTACCGGACCGCTCGGAAGCCCGGTGGGAGAGCCGCCTGCCGGTTCCACGCTCATCGCAAGGCCCGCGGCACTGTCCAGCCTGGCGGTCATGCTTGCCGGCACGACCATGGTCTGGGTCTCGTGCGTGGTGACAAGGCCGAGTGATACGGGTTTCTGGTCGCCCCCCGGCAGCATCCACATTTCCCAGGCGGTGCCGGGCGCCATTTCCGCATGGCCGATGACGCGCAGGCGCACGATCCGTTCGCCCTGCCTGCCGGGCTCCCAGGTTGCGGTCATCGCCGGTTCCCTGGTCTGCAGGTCGTTCATGACGACCACCATCCGTCCCGGCAGTTCCTCAGTTGCCTGGCGGCCGGGAAGGCCGATGAACACGATCAGAGCCAGCGCCAGGGCGCCCGACGCGAACGAAGACAGGCGCCAGAAGGACAGGTTTTGCCAGAATCCGGCCGCGGTTTTCGACGGTCTGTTGCCTTGGATGCGCGCCTCAATCGCCTTCCAGACGCGCGCGGGCGGCTCGATTTCCGGCAGCACATTGGCCAGCGGCAGCAGTCGCGATTCCCAGTCCGCTACGTTGCGGCGCAGGGCGGGCATCTGCTTGAGCATTGTGTTGAAGCGGCGGCGCGTGCGTGACGACATGGTGCCGAGCACGTACTCGGCCGCCAGTTTTCCACGCAATTCGCTGCTTTCCAGTTTCATGTCAGGTCCAATTCTTCGATTCGTTCAGGCATTGCGTGGCTCGAGGCAATCCTTCAACCGCTCCAGGCCGCGGCGTACCCAGGTCTTCACTGTGCCCAGCGGCTTTTGCATCTGTTGCGCCAGCTCGCCATGCGACAGGCCGTGAAAGAACGCCAGCGTGATGCTTTTCTGCTGCTCGCCGGTGAGCTGCTTCATGCATTCAGCCAGTGCGCCGGCATCCGCGGACTGGCGCAGCAATTCGTCGGGACCCGGCGCATCGTCCGGGAGCGACGCGATCAGTTCCTCGTGTTCCTCGTCAAGCTCGACTTCGCGGGGCCGTCGCAACAGGTCGAGCGCCCGGTTGCGCACGATGGCCGTCATCCAGGTCATGGGCGCGCTTTTCGAGGGACTGTACCCGGAGGCGTGGTTCCAGATGTTGACGAAACTTTCCTGCAACACCTCTTCGGCCCAGTCCCTGCGTCTTGTTATACGCACGGCGACCGCAAACAGTTTCGCGGATGCAGAACGATATAGTTCGGCAAAGGCCTTTTGGTCGCGCAACGCGCAGCGAGAAAGCAGGTCGGAAAGCTGATTCGGCTCCATCGTCTTACGCGGCAGGTCCGCGATTCTTGCCTTTTTGCCAGTAAACGTCGCTGACCCCTGCCTCGCGATTGAGCACGCGGCAAAGGACGAACAGCAGGTCCGAAAGCCGGTTCAGGTAGCGTTGCAGGGCCGGTGCCAGTTGCTGGGCCCCGACCAGACTGACCGCGCTGCGTTCGGCGCGACGGCAGACCGTGCGCGCCACATGGCACAGTGCCGCGGCGCGGGAGCCGCCCGGCAGGATGAATTCCTTGAGGGGTGGCAGATCGGCGTTGTACCGGTCGAGCACGGCTTCCAGCCGGGTGACATGTTCTTCGCCGATGCTGGTGTATCCGGGGATGCTCAATTCGCCCCCCAGGTCGAACAGGTCGTGCTGAACGTCTCGCAGGCACTGGCAGGCGGTTTCCGAGATCGGTTCGGCGAGCAGCACGCCGATGGCGCTGTTCAACTCATCCACCGCGCCGATGGCCTGGATGCGCAGGCTGTCCTTGGCCACACGCGACCCGTCGCCGAGGCCGGTGGTGCCGGCATCGCCGGTACGTGTGTAAATCTTGCTCAGGCGGTTGCCCATAGTCTGTCTGCCGGTGGAATAGTTCTGATCATTCTATAAGGTTATAGGTACGCAGCGGAATTGATTGCGGATGCATTGCCTATTGCTGCGGCAACGCGACCGAACGCGGGTCGCCTCCCAGGTCCCGGGTTTCCAGCTGCAGGTAGCGGTGCTGGGTGTTCTGCCGGTGCAGGCTTGAATACAGCCGCCAGGTGCTGTACGCCGGCAGGCCCGCATTGTCGACGGATTCAAGCAGGCTGGTGCTGCGTGCGTAGAGCGCCTGGACCTTTTCATCCAGTTTGCGCAGGTAGTCGCCAGTCGTTGAAATGGCCTCGGCGCCCGACGGTGGACCGAAACCGGGGATGACCCGGGTCGGCGCGAGTCGCTTCAATTGTTCCAGCGCGCGCAACCAGCCTTCGAAATCGCAGTCACGGATTTCGGGTATTCGGCCGGCGGAGACCAGGCCGCCGGCAAACAGCGTGCCGCTGGTCGGGTCCAGCACTGCCAGATCGCCCGGCGTCGCGGCCCAGCCCAAGTAGATCAGTTCGAGTTTGCGTCCGCCCGCATCAATCGTGGTACCGGGGATGAACTCGCGTTGCGGCAACGCCAGCCGGGTGCCGGCCAGTTCCTCGCCCAGCATGGGTTGCAGGCGTTCCAGGCAGCGGCCGCAGCGCGCCCGCATGAGGTCGATGGTTTCCCTGTGCGCCAGGATTGGGATGTCCCGCTCCGCAAACGCGGCGTTGCCGAAGATGAATTCCTGCGTCGCGTGGGTATTTACCACAAGCACTACCGGGGCGTCGGTGACCGCAGCGATTGCGTCCAGCATGCGGCGTCCATGTCGATAGGAAGTGCCGGTGTCGATCACGATGACCCCGGCCCTGCCCACCACGAAACCGCTGTTTGCGGCAAAACCGCGGTTGGCTGCGGAGGGCTCGGCGCCGTCGCCGATGAATGCGTACACGCCTTCAGCAACCCGTTGCGGCACAAGTGCGTCCCCACCCGGCTCGGCATGGGCCAGTCCGCATCCGATCAACGGCGCGAGCAGCCACAGCAGATGCTGGAACGGAACAGGCATGGGCGTTACCCTAAACGAGCCGGCCCTGCGCGGCAACACCCGGCTAATTCTGATTTAATGGGACAGCCTACAAAACCCAGCGCAATGAAGCGCACACGCATCTTGATGAACCGCACAATCCTCGGCGGAATCGCCGTTTTTGCGATTTCCGCGTCGACCCTCCTTGACGTGCATGCCGCTGGCGCGCTCGACGGATTTGAAACGATGGAGATCGCGCCGGGCAATTACGTGCATTACGGTGCGCTGGCGGAACGCTCCGTGGACAACCTGGGCGACAACGCCAATATCGGCTTCATTGTCGGCGACGATTGTGTGCTGGCGGTGGATGCCGGTGGATCGCTGGCGGTGGGGCAAGCCCTGAAGCGCGCAATCCGGCGGGTCACGGACAAACCGGTCTGCTACGTGGTCCTCACCCACGTGCATCCCGACCATTTTTTCGGGGCAGCGGCCTTCCTCGACGACAGGCCGCAATTCGTCGCCCACGAAAACTATCCACGGCAGCTCGCGGTCCGGGCCCGTCCCTATCTGAATTCCCTGCAGCGCGATCTCGGCGATGCCGCGGCCGGCAGCGACATCGTGAAACCCACTCTGCTGGTGAAGGATCGCATGGAATTCGATCTGGGCGGCAGGAAGGTTCTGGTGCAGGCGTGGCCGCTGGCGCACACGGACGATGACCTCACGGTGCTGGATGTCCGTACCCGCACGCTCTGGCTGTCGGACCTGCTGTTCATTGGCCACACGCCGGTCATCGATGGCAGCATCACCGGCTTTCTCGGGGTAATGAGCAGCCTGCGCGGCATCGATGCGGCGACATACGTAGCCGGGCACGGCCAAAGCCGTGCCCGCTGGCCCGAAGTCATGGATGACCAGCGACGCTATTTCGAGGCCATCCTCAACGAGACTCGTGCCGCCATCCGCGCCAGGAAGACCATCCAGGAAGCGACCGACATGGTGGGCCTGTCGGAACAGGGCAAGTGGCTGATGTTCGATGGGTATCACCGGCGCAATGTGACCACGGCCTACGCCGAACTGGAATGGGAATAGAACGGATCCGCGCAGTCCGTGGTTCCATGGCTGCCTGCAGCAATCGAAGCGGCTGCCTGCAGCAATCGACGCGGCTGCCGGACCGGGGCCGGGCGCTTGAGTTATACTTTTCGCACCGCGAAAAGAGGAATACACCAATGAAGAAGTATTCGCATCTGCTGTTCGCCTGGATATTCACGGCCCTGGCCGCCGGTTCCACCCTGGCCAACGAGAAAGCCGAGCCCGATCCTGCGCAGAGTCCGTACTGGGGCCAGATCCGGGAACTGATGTTTGGCGATCGCGTGATCAATCCCGATGCACAGAACATCATCCGCGTCTACCTGAACACGCGCGCCGATGATTCGTCGACCGTTCCGGTCGCCGTCAAGGCGCAAATCGACCAAACCGAGAAGGAATACATCAAGGCGATCTACCTGATCGTCGAGCGCAATCCGTCGCCGACCGCGGGCGTGTTCCATTTTTCTCCGGACAGCGGCCGTGCCCAGGTGGAAACGCGGCTGCGGTTCGAGGATTTCAGCTTTGTACGCGCGGTCGCGGAAATGAATGACGGCCGACTCTACATGGCCCACCGCTGGGTCAAGGCCGCGGGCGGCTGTTCGGCGCCGAATGCGAAGCGCCTGCCGGAATCGTTGCTGGGCAAGATGAGGCTGCGCTTCGACGACGAGGCGATCAGCTACAACAAGCCGAACCTCGTGCAGCTCATGATCCGCCATCCTAACGAATCCGCGTTGGCGGCGGATTTTGACGCGGAGCAGGTGCCCCAGTTCGTGCGCAGCGTCAGGGTGACTTACGACGGCCGGCCGGTGATGGATGCCGAGGTCGATTTCTCGATTTCGGACAACCCGAATTTCCGGTTTTTCTTCACCCCGCAGGACAAGGGCGAACTGAAAATAGAGGTCGAGGACACCCATGACACGCGGTTCACGCACACGATCGACAATTCGGAAGGCAAACTGCTCCCAGGCGGCTGAGTCCCCGGGGGGGGCGCTGTGAGCGTTGACCGGTTTCCCCGCTTCGGCTAAAGTTGCGCGGATTTTCAATCCCGTAAAGTCAGGAATTCCAGTCATGACGCTCCGCAATCTCACCACGTTCTGCCTGTTCACTGCGCTTGTGGCGCTGGCCATGCCGTCGTACGCCGAAGGCGATGCCGCGGCCGGCAAGGGCAAAACGGCAATGTGCGCCGGATGCCACGGTATTGCCGGATTCCGTACCGCTTATCCCGAGACCTACCACGTGCCGAAACTTGGTGGCCAGAACGCCGGCTATATCGTGAGTGCGCTGAAGGCCTACAAGGTGGGCGATCGTAGCCACCCGACCATGAAGGCGATCGCCGCCAGCCTGACTGACCAGGATATGGCCGATCTCGCCGCGTACTATTCCGCCGCCGGCAAGTGACCGGACCCGACGTGAAGAGGAAAAATATGAACAAGCTGTTGATTGCGATGCTCGCTGTGGCGGGCCTGGGACTGGCGGGCAGCGCGGTAGCTGCCGATATCGCGGCCGGCAAGGAGAAAGCGGCCATGTGCACCGCCTGC
>JBKJUC010000055.1:0-5587 GCA_046590325.1 Burkholderiales bacterium
CCGGTGAGCGAGGACCATGGCGTAAAGTGTTCCCAATCAATCATTGATCTCTCCTGGCAGGTGCGCAGAACTGTTGGTAGAGCACTTGCATCACGGCCAACGCTTCCTTGCTCGCAATGCTGTAAAAGATTTTCTTGCCGTCACGTCGAGTATTCACCAGACACTCATCGCGTAAAACGCCCAACTGCTGCGATAACGTGGGCTGGTGTATCCCGACCGAATCTTGCAGATCGCTCACGCAGTGTTCGCCCTGGGTAAGCTGGCAGAGCAAGAGCAGTCGGTCTGAATTGGCTAATGCCCGCAGCAACCCGCCAGCTTTCGTTGCGGCAATTCGCATCGCTTGCACATCCAGCTTTTGCGCAGTGATAGTCATAAAACAAGCCCCTGGATCATTCAATTTGAATTACATTATATCAATTTATAGTATATAGTTAAACATATGTTCTATGTGCATTTTCCAGGGGGCCGCGATGATCTTTCGCCAACTGTTTGAACCCTTGTCGAGTACTTACACCTACTTGTTGGGCTGTGAGGAAACCGGGCGGGCCGTTCTGATTGATCCAGTGATCGTCGCGATGGAGCGTGACCTCGCGGAAATCCGTCGGCTCGGATTGACGCTGGCCTATACCCTGGATACGCATATCCACGCAGACCACATTACCGCCGCGTTCGAGCTGAAAAACACGGTGGGTAGCAGGATTGCGGCGCCGGCTTTCGACCGCCTGCCTTGCGCCGATGTCGGCATCGAAGAAGGCACGCCGTTTAAAGTAGGAAGCATTCAGTTGCAGCCGCTGCACACGCCGGGACACACGGCCGGGCATTTTGCCTATCTGTTCGGCGAAAAAATATTCACCGGCGACGCGTTGCTGATCGAAGGCTGTGGACGCACCGACTTCCAGAATGGCGATGCGGCGGCCTTGTATCAAAGCGTCACCGAAAAACTGTTTACTTTGCCGGACGACACGCTCGTCTATCCGGGCCATGACTATCAGGAGCGGCGCGTTTCCTCCATTGCACAGGAAAAGAAGCGAAACCCGCGACTCGGCCTGGACCGCACGATGGAGCAGTTCCGGGAAATCATGGCAAATCTCAATTTGCCCTACCCGAGATTCATAGAATATGCCGTACCGGGCAATCAGCAGTGCGGCATTTGTCCGGACCATCTGCCCGAGAATCTGGAGAAATACTGCAGTCAAATGACTGCAAGTCCGCAGGGTTGAATTGACCAGTGACGGGCCGGCGGGCAAGAAGAGCTACAGACGCAGTTCTGAACTGCCGAATCCGGAATACGTGCATGAACGTATCTTCAGACTGTTATGCCCTCGACAGTGCTACTATTTTTCTCATACAATGAAGTAGGGTCTTTAACTTGAGCGTGAGACATTCGTGATACTTGGCCGTCCCACAATTCGCCGCGCAGTCTGCCGCCTTCTCACGGCGGGGATGCTTTTTGCCCAGGCGATCGGGATTGCGCAGGCGTGTGTCGAGGCGGAATCTTCGCCAGCCATGGCTTTTACGCAAATTGATCACGACGGCGATTGTGGCAAGACCGTTAACCAGAACGCCTGCCTGCAACAGTGCACGGCTGGCGATCAGAGCAGCGCTCAGGTTCAGGCCGCTGTTGCGCCGATGCCCGCGATTGTGGCGCTCAGTGTTCCCGCTGTGCCCGACGCCGTTGTCCGCCCCGCGCTGACTTTGGTCTCACTCTCGCATTCTCCTGATCCACCTCCATCGATCCGTTTCTGTAGTTTTCAGCTTTAGCCTCCGCAAGCACTGAATCTGCCGCACCAGCGGCCGTTCGTGTTTTCTTTGCGGAGGCATCATGAATTCTCTGATTTTTCTGGCGAGGCCCAGCCTTGCCGTATCCACTTCATCTGGGGGGATCGATTCCCGCCGTGCACCCGACCGGGAACTGAAAGCCATTCGGAGGCTTACCCGCGCAGTCGTCTCGCTCGCTTTGGCAGGCGCATTCGGCTTCTCCGGGGCCGTTTCCGGCGCTGAAGCCCCGCTCACGCTTGCGGAGGCGCAACGTCGCGCCATCGAGCACTCCCTTCAGATACCGGCGCAGGATGCGGCCGTCGCGGCTTCCCGCGATATGGCGGTCGCTGCCGGGCGATTGCCCGATCCTGTGCTAAGCCTCGGGATCGATAACCTGCCGATCGATGGTCCCGATCAGTTCAGTATCGGCAACGACTTCATGACCATGCGCCGCATCGGCGTCATGCAGGAGATCACACGTTCGGAAAAGCGCCAGTTGCGTGCAGAGCGCTTCGAGCGCGAGGCCCAAAAATCCCTGTCGGAAAAAGCCGCCCTCATCGCTTCCACGCAGCGCGATACAGCGCTGGCGTGGCTCGACCGCTACTACGCCGAAGCCATGGCGTCGGTGATCGTCGAGCAGGCCAAAGAGGTCAAGCTCGAGATACTCGCCGCTGAAAGCGCGTACCGTGCCGGTCGGGGCAGCCAGGCCGACGTATTCGCGGCGCACGGCGTACTGGCAGGTCTGGACGACCGAAAGAGCGAATACGACCGCCGCATCGCCATCGCTAAAATTAGCCTGGCGCGCTGGATTGGCGCAGCGGCCGAAGCACCTCTGGACGCAAAGCCGGCCATCGATGCCATCCGGCTCGACACTGGTGCTCTGGATCAGGCGCTCCGTCATCATCCCCAAATTGCCATCCTCTCGAAGCAGATCGACGTGGCCTCCACGGAAGCCAGGATCGCGCAGGCCAACAAAAAAGCGGACTGGAGTGTCGAGCTGAGCTACAGCCAGCGCGGCCCCGCTTACTCGAACATGGTGTCGATCGGCGTATCCGTTCCGTTGCAGTGGGACCAGAAAAAGCGCCAGGACCGCGAGCTGGGTTCCCGGTTGGCGATGGTCGAACAAGCCAGGGCGCAACGCGACGACCTGCTCCGTGCCCACATCGCCGAAGTTCGTTCCATGATCCGGGAATGGGAGAACGATCGCGAACGTCTGACGCGCTACCAGGCTGAACTCATTCCCCTCGCCAGCGAGCGTACCCGTGCCACGCTGGCCGCTTTTCGCGGAGGCAAATCAAACCTGACCGACTTGATACTGGCCCGTCGCAATGAAATCGATTTGCGTATCCAGTCGCTGCAGATTGAAACGGAAGCCGCGCGGCTTTGGGCCCAGCTCAATTTCCTTATTCCCGAGGAGGTGAGCCCGCGTCCGGCGAGTTCTCCGTCCGCCGCATTGCCGACGGGAGATCCGAAATGAAGGCCAGGACTCTATATCTTGCATTGGCCGCCGCAATCCTTTTCGGCGCGGCCGGCTACGGCGTCTATTCGGTCGGCATGAGCCGCGGCATGAAAATGGCAGACCCGGCTTCCGCCGGCATGGCCCCGGCGGGTGATGGGGGGCAACAAGCATCTACCGAAGCTGCAACAGACAAGAAGGTCCTCTACTGGCACGATCCCATGGTTCCGCAGCAGAAGTTTGACAAGCCTGGCAAATCGCCTTTCATGGATATGCAGTTGGTCCCGGTCTATGCGGGAGACGCGGGCGACGAGGGGACGGTCAGGATCAGCCCGCGCGTACAGCAGAACCTGGGCGTGCGCACGGCAGAGGTCACGCTGGGCGCGCTCACACGGATGGTCGAGGCCGTCGGCAGCGTCGCCTTCAACGAGCGCGATGTGGCAGTCGTGCAGGCGCGCAGCAGTGGCTTCGTCGAAAAACTCTACGTTCGCGCTCCGCTCGACCCGGTACGCAAAAACCAGCCGTTGGCCCAGATCTATGTTCCCGAGTGGGTTGCGGCCCAGGAAGAGTATCTCTCTGCAAAACGCATCGCCACCACCAGTCTGAGCGACCTGATGGAAGGCCTGCAGGACGGTGCGCGGCAGCGCATGCGCCTGGTTGGCATGACGGAAGAGCAGATCCGCCTGGTGGAATCCACCGGCAAAGTCCACGCGCGATCAACCGTGAATGCGCCGATCGGTGGCGTCGTCACCGAACTCGGTGTGCGCGAGGGCATGACCATCATGGCGGGGGCGACGCTATTCCGGATAAACGGGCTGGGTACGGTCTGGATCAATGCCGAGGTTCCCGAGAACATCGCGGCGCAGGTGCTCCCCGGCATCGCGGTGGAGGCACGCACGCCGGCGCTGCCCGGCACCTCGTTCAAGGGCCGCGTGAACGCCATCCTGCCGGAGGTTGCCGTCGCGACCCGCACGCTCAAGGTGCGCATAGAGGTGAGCAATTCCAGCGGCCGGCTGGTTCCCGGCATGTTTGTCACGGTCAACTTCGCGCCGGCTACAAAAAAGGAAATGCTGCTGGTGCCGACGGAGGCTGTCATCCGCACCGGTAGTCGCAGTGTCGTCATCGTCGCGGAGGGCGACGGGAAGTTTGCGCCGGTCGATGTCGAGATCGGCGCGGAAGGGGAAGGTCGAACCGAAATCCGCAGTGGGCTCAAAGCGGGCCAGCAAGTGGTCGTCTCCGGCCAGTTCCTGATCGATTCCGAAGCCAGCCTGCGGGGCACGACCACGCGCATGGGCGACATGGCGGCGCCCAGGGAAGGGATGGCCAACGGGCCGACCCATCGCGGCGAAGGCAAGGTCGAAAGCATTGACAAGGACACCATCACGCTCTCGCACGGTCCGATCCCTTCACTGCAATGGGGACCCATGACCATGGATTTCAGCCTGCCGGCGAACGGGCTGCCCGGGAATGTCGAGGTAGGTGACTTCGTCACGTTCGACATTCTCGAGACCGGAGACGGCATGTTCCGGATCATCGGCATCTCACCTTCCGCGCCCTCAGCCGCTGAGCCCATGAAGGGCAAAGCGAAAAGCGGCATGGCGAATGAGATGCCGGAGCCGAAGAAATGATCGCCAAACTGATCCGCTGGTCGATCGCCAACCGCTTTCTGGTCTTGCTCGCCACGCTGATGATCACGGGGTGGGGCGTCTGGTCGCTGTCTAAAACTCCGCTCGATGCCATCCCCGATCTGTCGGACGTACAGGTCATCATCCGTACCACGTATCCGGGCCAGGCGCCGCAGATCGTCGAGAACCAGATTACCTATCCGCTGACCACGACCATGCTTTCGGTACCCGGGGCGAAGACGGTGCGCGGCTATTCGTTCTTCGGCGATTCCTTCGTTTACATCCTGTTCGAGGATGGCACCGACCCGTACTGGGCGCGCTCGCGCGTGCTTGAGTACCTGAACCAGGTGCAGGCGCGTCTGCCGCCGCAGGCGAAAACTGCACTGGGGCCGGATGCCACCGGTGTCGGCTGGATCTACGAGTATGCGCTGGTGGACCGCAGCGGCAGGATGGACCTGTCGCAACTGCGCGCACTACAGGACTGGTTTCTAAAATACGAACTCAAAGCGGTGCCGAACGTGTCGGAAGTGGCGAGCATCGGCGGCATGGTGCGGCAGTATCAGATCGTGCTCGACCCGGACAAACTGCGTGCTTACAACATTGCGCATGGCAAGGTGGTCGAGGCGGTGCGCAGGGCCAATCAGGAAACCGGCGGGTCGGTGCTTGAACTGGGCGAAGCCGAATACATGGTGCGTGCTTCGGGCTATCTGCAATCGCTCGACGACTTTCGCAAGATTCCGCTGACGAC
>JBKJUC010000269.1:0-8986 GCA_046590325.1 Burkholderiales bacterium
CCGACTGGCTGGAGTGGTCGGACTGGGCCGAACCCATCCTCGCGGAACCCTTAAGAGCGAAAGACGGCCAGGTTACCGTAGGCGCGAAAGCCGGCAACGGACTGGAGTGGAACGAAGCGGCTGTGAAACGCTACGCGCTTTAGCGTTCTCCCCACCACTCGGCGAGATGGGCGTCACTGTTGTTCTGGCGCTCGCGGATCGCGTTCGCACACCCATCCCGCGGTTCGTTCGCCGCTGACCTGAGCGTCCATAGACTTCATGGTACGAGGCCGCGATGCCGGCGGCGGATTTCAAAAGTGCCGCGCAGGGATGCGTCGTGTACCAAGCCCATCAGACTTCATCCCGGGCACCAAACGATCAAGAAGATCTTGGAAATGTATAAAAAACATTAACATATAAAAAAACATTGAACTCTGAATTCAGAATGCTAAACTTCGGCCCGTCCATAAAGCCTTCCTTGGCCTCCGTCAGATGCTCGTAATAACCCCCCAACCCACGCTTGTAGATCAGGTCTATCAGGCGATCCTTTCCGAAATATCGGAAGGAAAATTTGGCCCGGACAGCAGGCTTATCCAGGAGGAGATCGCGGAATCATTGGGGGTGTCCCGGCAGCCGGTGCAGCAAGCCTTACTGCTGCTGCGCAGCCACGGATTGCTGCGCGATGCGCCCGGGCGCGGCCTGATGGTCGCCCCTCTCGATCCGGAGCACGTGCGCAATCTCTACGAAGTGCGCGGCATGCTCGACGGTCTCGCGAGCAGTAAGGCTGCGGAACGCAGCAGCGATCTGGCGGGGAAGGAAGGTCCGGCCTTTGTTGCCCGCGGACGCGAAGCGGTGGCGAGTCGCTCGATCGCCCGCATGATTGCGACGGACATGGACTTTCACTTCTTCCTGTACAGCCTCTCCGGAAATCCGCTGGTGGCCGAAATGAGCGCGGCACACTGGAGTTACCTGCGGCGGGTCATGGGCGAAGTGCTGTTGCACGGCGAAACGCCGGGCGACATCTGGGATCAGCACGAGGCGATCTTGAACGCGGTGATCGCCGCCGACCCGCGCGAGGCCGAAACGATCGCGCGCCACCATATTTCACACGCGTCGGACATGCTCGTCGCCGGCCTCGCCAATTATCCCAAGGTCGAGGCGATTGCCGTCGCCTCGCGCCGTCGACGTAACTAACGTGCCGCCGGAGCGCTAACTGCGCCTGGGCGTGGCGGCAACGGTAGAGCGTGACCGACTACGTTCTGGCGACGATTTCGGGCCGCGTTGAGCCCGCGCACGAGTAGTGCCCGAAGTTCTGGGGCGCAAACGACTAAAGGTTGTGCAAGTTCCCGTGACTGAAACGGCGCGACTGAACATACGATGCCGCGCGCCTGCGTTTGCGCCGCGGCCGTGAGGGAGAGGAGGGGGGATTCGATGGGCCAGATTGAGAGCGCCACAAAGGCGCCCGTCCACAGCGAACTGGAGGAACGGACTTACCGCAAAGTGGCATGGCGGCTGGTTCCGTTCCTGTTCCTTTGTTACTTCGCCGCCTATCTCGACCGGGTGAATGTCGGGTTCGCCAAGTTGCAGATGCTCGACGACCTGAGCTTCAGCAACACGGTCTACGGGTTGGGCGCCGGGGTGTTCTTCATCGGTTACGTGTTGTTCGAGGTGCCGAGCAACATGATCCTGCACAAGGTCGGCGCCAGGATCTGGATCGCGCGGATCATGATCACCTGGGGATTGATCGCTGGCGCTATCGCGTTTGTCCAGACACCGATGCAGTTCTACGTCCTGCGCTTTTTGCTGGGCGTGGCCGAGGCAGGGTTTATTCCGGGCGTGCTGCTGTATCTGACCTACTGGTTTCCGGCCTCGCGGCGCGGCCGGATCGTGGCCATGTTCCTGGCGGCGATCCCGATGTCGAGCATCATCGGGGGGCCGCTCTCCGGCTGGATCCTGGGTGCGTTCTCCGGAGTCGGCGGACTTGGCGGATGGCAGTGGCTGTTCCTCATCGAAACCATTCCCTCGCTGATTCTCGGCGTGATCACGTTGTTCTACCTGGACGACAAGGTGAACAATGCGCGCTGGCTCACCGCGGAGGAGAAGCGGATCATTTTCGCCAACGTTGCCGCCGAGGCCGGTGAAAAGGAAGGCGGCGCGCATTTCATGGATGCCTTCCGCAGCGGGCGGGTCTGGGTGCTCGGACTGGCTTACTTCTGTTTCGCCAACGCGATCTACGTCGTCAGCTTCTGGTTGCCCACATTGATCCGGCAACAGGGGGTCGCCGACCCGGTCGACATCGGCATGCTGACCGCGATCCCCTACATCGTCGCGATCGTGGCGATGATCTGGTGCAATGCTCGCGCGGACCGGATGCGAGAGCGCCGCTGGCACACGGTGGTGCCCTGTTTCCTGACCGGAATCGGATTGATCCTGAGCGCAGTGCCGACGGACAATCTGGTGCTCGCGATGGCGGCACTGACTTTGGCGACCGCGGGCGCAGCGACAGCGCTGTCGACTTTCTGGAGCCTGCCCGCGGCCCTTCTCGCCGGCGCGGCGGCTGCAGCGGGTATCGCCCTGGTAAATTCGCTGGGCAATATTGCGGGCTTCGTTGGCACCGCGCTGGTCGGCTGGATGACGGATCTGACCGGCAGTCCGCAGTCCAGTCTCTATCTGTTCGGCGTGCTGATGTTTTTTGGCGGCGCGTTGATCCTGACGATCCCTGCGCGACTGGTCAACAAGTAAACCTGGACTACGCAACTTTGGCGACGAGTATGGACGCATCCACCTACGGCACGCTCTACGATTCACTGCGGCGCACTTCGGCCAGGTACCCGGGCCGTTCCGCCTACGCGGTGCCGCCAATGGCGGGGCGCGCCTACCATCCCGATGGCTGGGAAATCACCTGGGCGGATACGCTGACAGCGGTCGAAGCCATGCGGGAGCGCTACGCGCAGGCCGGATTCCGGCGCGGTCACCGGGTGGCGATGCTGTTCGACCAGCGGCCGGAGTTTTTCTTTCATTATTACGCGCTCAACGCGCTCGGCGTGAGCCTGGTGCCGATCAATCCCGATTACCGCCGCGAGGAAATCCGCTACGTGGTCGAGCATTCCGAGGCGAGCCTCGCGGTGGCGATCGACAGCCGTCTGGAGGACATGAGCGCGGTGGTGCGTGAGATCGGCGGCGGCCTGGAAGCCGTTTCCTTCGAGCGCTTTCCCGAGCGTCCGCCGCGGCCGGCGACTGCGGGCGAGGCCGGCGCGCCGGACGCCGCCACCGAGGCGGCATTGCTCTACACCTCCGGCACCACCGGACGGCCCAAGGGTTGCATCCTCAGCAATGAATACTTTCACACCTTCGGCGCCTGCTACCTTTCGCTTGGCGGTCGGCTCGATTTCCGCGAAGGCGAGGAGCGCCTCTACAACCCGCTGCCGCTGCATCACGCCAATGCCCTGTCGGTGTCGACCCCTGCGCTGTTGCTGTGCGGCGGCTGCCTGATATTTCCGGACCGCTTTCACGCCAGCACCTGGTGGAAGGACCTGGCGGCCACCCGTGCCACCGCGGTGCAGTTCCAGGGGATCATTCCCAATATCCTGCTGAAGCTGCCGCCCTGTGCCGAGGAACGCCAGCACACGGTGCGATTTTCCCTGTGCGCCGGCGTCGAGCCCAGCCAGCATGAAGCCTTCGAGCAGCGTTTCGGTTTCCCGGTGGTGGAGATGTGGGCGATGACCGAAACCGGCCGCCTGATCAGCGACAGCCACGAGCCGCGTTCGATCCACACCCGCGCCTTCGGCCGGCCGAACGCCTGGGTCGAGGCGCGCGCGGTCGACGAGCAGGGGCGGGAGGTGCCATCCAACCAGCCGGGCGAACTGGTGATCCGGCATAGCGCCGCAGCGCCGCGCAAGGGTTTCTTCTCCGGCTATCTCAAGAATGCGGAGGCGACCGAGGAGGCCTGGCGGGACGGCTGGTTCCATACCGGCGACGCGGTGGCACGGGACGAAAGCGGCTGCTTTCATTTCGTCGACCGCAAGAAGAACATCATCCGCCGCTCCGGCGAGAACATCGCCGCGGCGGAGATCGAGGCCTGCATGAATGCCCACGACAAGGTCAAACAGGTGGCGGTGATCGCCGCGCCGGACGAGGTGCGGGAGGAAGAGGTCATGGCCTGCGTGATCGCCAAGAATCCGCAGGATATAGCTGACCCGGCCGCGCGCGATGCTCTGGCGCGTGAGCTCTTCGACTGGTGCTTCGAGCGCATGGCCTACTTCAAGGCGCCGGGCTGGATACTGTTCGTCGACAGCCTGCCCCTGGGCACGTCGGCCAAGCTGCAGAAGATCCACATCTTTCCCGCCGGCACCGACCCGAGAACACGGCCCGGCGTAATCGATCTGCGTCCGCTCAAGAAACAGAAGAAAACCGCGGCGCATGAATCCGCCAATGCAGAGAGCCGCAATCCAACAAGACCATCGAGGACATAGACCCCATGACACCCGCCAACATTACTTCCGATAGCGCCGCCGGCGTCATCGCCCGCTTCCTCAAGGCGCGTGGCGTAGACCGGATCTTCGCGCTCTGCGGCGGTCACATAATGCCGATCTGGATGCGTGCCGACGCCGAGGGCATCCGTATCATCGACGTGCGCGACGAGCGCGCCGCAGTGTATATGGCGCATGCCCACAGCGAACTGACCGGCGGACTCGGTGTGGCGCTGGTGACGGCCGGTCCCGGCATGACCAACGCCATGACGGGCATCGCCAACGCACATATCTCACGCGCGTCGGTGCTGGTGCTGTCAGGCGCCCCCCCCCGGGCGCAGGACAATCGCGGCGGACTGCAGGATCTGCCGCATGTGGACATGGTGCGTCCGATCACGCGCTATGCGCGCACCGTGCGCGAGCCCGCTCTGGTCTTGCAGGAGCTGGACGAGGCGGTGTCGCGCGCCATGGGGCAGGGCGGCGAACCGGGCCCGGTCTATCTGGATTTTCCGACCGATACGCTGCGCGGCGAAGTGCCAAAACCGCTACAGATGGAAGAGCATTTCCGCGCCAAGCCACGGCCGGTGCTGATCCCTGGCGAATCCGATATTGCCGCAGCGGCCGACCTGCTGTGGTCGGCCAAACGTCCCCTGGTGATCAGCGGCCGCGGTGCGCGCGGTGCCGGCCCCGAACTGCGCGCCTTTCTGGATGCGCTCGGTGCGCCGTATCTGGAGACCGGCGAGAGCAAGGGGCTGGTACCCGACGATTATCCCTCAGCGATCGCCGCGATGCGCGGCGCCGTGATGGGGCAGGCAGACGTCGTCGTCACGATCGGACGCCGGCTGGATTTCCAGCTCGCTTACGGCTCCCCAGCGGTTTTCGGTGAAGCGAAGTTCCTGCGTATCGGCGACGCGCCTTCTGAGATCCGCGATAACCGCCGCGGTGTGGTGGAACTGTTCGCGCAGCCTGCGGCGGCGCTATCCGCGATTGTGCGCAAGGCCGCGGGCCGCACGCCGGCGATCGATCGCGCCTGGGTGGACGGCCTGCGCAGCAAGCATGCGGAGCGCGCCCAGAAGCTGCGTGCTTCGATGAAAACCGCGGCCTCGGACGCCGATGGCCGCATTCATCCCAACCGGGTTCTGGCCGAACTGCAAGACCAGTTGAAGCCGGACGCGATCGTGATTGCCGATGGCGGAGACTTTCTGAGTTTTGCCCGGGTGGGTCTGAGCGCATCGACCTACCTCGACCCCGGCTCGCTCGGCTGCATCGGCATCGGCACGCCGTTCGGCGTTGCCGCGAGTCTCGCGTGTCCCGGCCGTCAGGTGGTGGTGGCCACCGGTGACGGCGCCTTCGGCTTCAACGCGATGGAGATCGACACCGCAGTGCGCCACAAGGCACCGGTGCTGATTGTGGTCGCCAATAACGGCGCGTGGCAGATCGAGGTGCACGACCAGACCGACACCCACGGAAAAGTCGTCGGCACGCGCCTTCAGTTCGCCGATCATGCGGCGATGGCACGGGCCTTTGGCATGCATGCGGAGCGGGTCGAGCGCGCGGAGGACCTGCAAGGAGCAATTGCGCGAGCGCTGGCCAACCGGCCGGCGTTGCTCGATGTGGTGGTGTCGCCCGAGGCGCGTTCGTCGGACGGCAAATCCGGATTGGCCTGGGTGCCCGACCTGCAGCCGCTGGCGGCCTGGGACGACGCAGAACGCAAATGGCGGGATGGAGGTTCACAGGAGAAGTTGCAACATCGTTAGGGGCGAGGCCCCTGTGCTCAGGGGGCATTCAGAACCAGGCGCGGCGGCGCCGCCGACGGCGCGGTAGAACTTGAGATCGCTGCCGCACATGCCCGATGACCTGATCTCCAGCACGACCTCGCCGGGACCCGGGGTCGGATCAGAAAAATCCAGGATCTGCCGCTTCCGGTCTCCCGGGAAAGCGACGCCGATCATTTCTCGCTCCTCCTTGCGGAGGGCGGCGGGGCTTCCGGTCGTCCGCGCTGCCGTTATCGATTCGATTTCAGTGGCGGACGCCCAGCCTGCGTTCCTTGGCACGCACCAGCGCGCTGATGACCTCGTTGTAAGGCGCCGCGATTCCTGCGGCTTTCGCAGCCGGAGGAATGGCGCCGTTGATGGCATCGATTTCCGACATGCGTCCGGCCATATGGTCGAGAAGCATCGACGGCCGGGCCTTCGGGATTTTCATGCCGAAGGCGTGCACGTAGGCAACCGGATCGTCGAAGTCCAGCTTGATGCCTCGTGCCCTGGCGACGTTATAAGCTTCCGTCGCGCAGCCCGATGCCACTTTCCAGGTATCCGGATCCTCGATGACCTCGATGATGGTGCGTTCGGTCACCGAGCAGGTACCGGAAAAGCAAACGTTGCAGATCAGCTTTTCCCAGACCAGCTGGTCGATGTCGTCGAAGCATTTGACGCGAAAGCCGCCTGATTCCCAGACTTTCGCCACGGCCTCGAGGCGCAGCGAGACCGGTCCCGAAAACTCGCCCAGGCGCACCAGTTCCCAGCCGTTGTGATGCGCGTGTCCCGGTGCTTTCATGGAGGCGCCGAAGCCACCCACCACGCCTACCATCACGCGCTCGCGGCCCAGCACCTTCGCTGCCGTGTCGGGTCCGCCGAGACCGTTCTGGATCGACAGCACGGCTGTATCGGGACCCAGCAGCGGCCGCATCGATTGCGCCGCTTTTTCCACGTGCATCGCCTTGGTCGCGAGGATCGCCAGGTCGCAGGGCCCCGCATCGGCGGCATTGGTCGTCGCGTGCAGTTTCACGGTGCGTTCGCCGGATGCGCCTTCGAGCCGCAAGCCATTTTTCTGCATGGCATCGACGTGCGCCTGCCAGGTGTCGATCGCCCAAACTTCATGGCCCGCATCCGCGAGCAGCGCCGCATAGACGCTGCCCATTGCCCCGCACCCCACGACTGCTATTTTCACATTGTCTCCGCTTCAGGAAGCGTTGCCGGGTTCCGCGCCTGACTAGCGTTTCTGCACGGCGTTCCGGGCCCGCGCGTTCATGAGGGTCACGACCGTCACCACTTCATGCGTGAAGGTTTCGGAAAATGAAAGCGGATATCCCGCCTCTCGCAGGGCCCATTTGATCCGGTTGCCGAGCAGGGCCCGCTGGTAGATGTTAAGGATGTTCTCGCGCCCGAAAGCTTCCACGCGGAGGAACAAACTGTCATGCACTTTCATCAGGCGCTGGGTGGCTTTTTTACCGTCTTTATCCAGCCCGGTCGGCGGGTAGCGCTTGATGAGCTCCCCGGCAAGCCAGCCGGAGAATTTGTCTATTTCCTTGGAACTGAACCATTTCCACATTCTCAGCCTCCCGGTTGTTCGCACCATGTTTTCCACATGCGGCGATACGCTGCTTCGACATCGCGTGCGAATTGTTTCCTGTCCATGAGCGGGGATCCTAGCATCCGGGACCGCAGCGACCGCCGCAATTCTGCGATTGTGGGAGCATCGGCAGAGAATACTACGGCCCGTCGTACATAATCCTGTTCCGACCTGGCGACCCAATCGTCCAGTCCGAGGTTGACCAGCACGCTGCTCGCGCTGCGCGACCAGGATTTGGCGCCAGGAAGCGTGATGACGGGAACGCCCATCCAGAGCGCATCGCAAGTCGTGGTGCCGCCGCTGAAGGGCATGGTGTCCAGGGCCATATCCACTTTTCCGAACAGGCGGAAGTATTCCTCCGGCGCCACATAAGGAAGAATGGTGATCCGCCCGCGGGCCACGCCGGACTGCTCCAGGTCGTGGCGAAAATCCTCGCGGGCCCGCTCGTCCGTCATGCCGGCAACGACCAGGCGCGATTCCGGCAACTTGCGCAGGATTTCGCTCCATAGGCGGCGCATGCCGCCGGTGATTTTCATGCCATGGTTGAACGAGCCGAAGGTTACGTATCCGTTTTTGAGCACCGGGGCTTGCTTTTCGAAGTCCATTTCGACGTACGGACGATAGCACCACTGGCTATTCGGGAGCCGGACCAGTTTTTCGGTGTGATAACGATCGGTAAGGTCCCTGGGGTCGCAATAGTCGTCCGTGAGGCGGTACTGCATGCGTGTCAAGCCGGTGGTATTCAGGTAGCCAAGCCAGCTTGCCTGGATGGGGGCGGGAGCTTGCGCAAAGACCTCGAGGTTCGACACGCTGGAATGGCCAGTGAGGTCGATCAGGATATCTATGTGATCGTCATGGATCAGGTCGGCAAGCTGGTCGGAATTCATCCGGCCCGCGTCCCGCCACACATCGGACTGTGTCCGCACACGCGCAGTCACGTCGTCCGCTGTATCGCCGGTCGAATAACAATGGATTTCCACGGCGGACCGGTCGCGTTCCTCGAGCAGGGGCATCAAGAACTGGGGCACCACGTGGCGTTTGAGGTCGGACGAGACATAGCCGACGCGAAGACGCCTGCCGGGGTCGCGGGAATTTTGCGCAAACGCAAACCGCGCGGGCTTGTGCTGTTCGAGCCGTTTCCCGTAGCTGGCATGCCGCTGGAAAAGTTCGTCGGCTGAAACCTCTTC
>JBKJUC010000167.1:0-7554 GCA_046590325.1 Burkholderiales bacterium
CCTGACGGCGGGCAGGTCCTTGGCTTCGATCTTCAGCACGGCGATGTCGGTACGGCGGTCGACGCCGATCACCTTGGCGTCGAACTCGCGCTTGTCGGTGAGTTTGACGGTGATTTCCGTGGCATCCGCAGCCACGTGGGCATTGGTAAGAATGATGCCGTCGGCACTGACGATGAATCCCGAACCCTGGCCGCGCTGCGTCGGCTGCTCGCCCTGTTGTTGGGGAGGACCGAAACGGCGGAAGTACTGATTGAGGGGGTCGTCCTCCGGCATGCCCGGCATGCCCGGCATCTGCGGCTGCGCGGCGGCCGGAGCGCTCCTGGTGACGCTGACGTTGACCACCGAGGCGCCGTTCTGCTCGACGATATGGGTGAAATTCGGCAACTGCTGAACGGCCGCAGCGCCCTGCGAGGCGCTCTGATTCTGGGCGGCTGCGTTGGCGGGGCTTGCTCCGGGCACGGCAACCGCATAGTAGGCGGCCAGCAGTACCGGGGCGGCTATGGCAATAGCCAGCCTGACCACATTCTTTCTGGCAATCATTGAGTCCCTCCTGGGATGCAAAGTGTGAAGCGCGGGCGGACAGGATGTCCGCCAGTGACGATGATTCGGATCACGACAGTTGAGACCGGCGAGTGGCCGTGGAGTTCATTGGAAAAGATGGCTGCTTTCCAGCGATTCTCCCGGTGCGGCCCGCGGGAATCGAACGAAACGCCTGGCCAGGCGCCCGGTTGACGTGGCTGCCCTAAAGGCCGGGCAGGAGGTACTATCACTTGCCTTCCGGTACTGCGGACGGCAGTCATCCGGCATGGCTTACGCCAGGTCCTACCAAAGCGGAACAGGGGGCAAGCATGAGCGTAATGAGCGAGTTCAAGGAGTTTGCGGTAAAGGGCAACGTGATTGATCTTGCCGTCGGTGTCATCATCGGCGCCGCGTTCGGCAAGATCGTGGATTCCGTGGTAAACGACCTGATCATGCCGCTGGTGAGCAGAGTGACGGGGGGGCTGGATTTCAGCAGTTATTACATCGGCCTCAACGGCCAGGCAGCGGGATTGCCGCTCGCGGAAGCCAAAAAGGCCGGCGCGGTCTTCGCATACGGGAATTTCATCACGGTCCTTATCTACTTCGTCATCCTGGCTTTCATCATTTTCCTGATGATCAAGCAGATCAACCGGCTCAAGAGTGAGGCGCCTCCTCCGGCTCCGGCCGCGACGCCGGAAGACGTGGTGTTGTTGCGGGAGATTCGCGACAGCCTGAAGAAATAGCCCGCGTGCGGGAGAGATTCCGGGCGGGGCCTACCTGCCCGGGAATTCCTGGATGTCCGGGAAACCAAGCGCGGCTTTCACCGCGCTGTTCGGCACCGGCCTGACGCCGGCATTGTCCAGGCGCCACTTGTCCATGTACTGGGCCGGTTTCAGCAGGCGCACACCGGTTTTTGCGAGGTAGTCCTCGTGTGCGGCGTCCACGTACGGCCAGGGCATGCCGGCTTCGAACGGCTGCCACAGGCCGTCCCAGTGGATCGGGATGAAAGCTTTCGGCTTGATGACGGGGACGACCAGTTGCGCCACCGGCAGCCCGCCGGTCCCGATCCAGAGGTCCACCGATTCCAGCCCCGCTGATTTCATCGCAGCCTTGAGGTTCTCGATCGGTGCGCCGTAGTCAACGCCATCGATAACGATCGGCACATGCAAGTCCACCGCGCTGGCGGAGTTCTGGTAGAACCAGCCGAAACGGCCCTGTGGGCCGTCCACCGTGAACAGGAACCCGCGGTTGCCGCCGCCGTTCGGAAAATCCTCCGCCACGCCCGCACGTAATCCACCGGTCGCGGGATCGGGCCGCGGAATGGAATCGAGCTCGATGGGATCGTGCTGTTCCCAGTTCTTGGCTGGATCGCCGCTGTGGTTCCAGCGCACCACGTACATGGTGACGCCAACTGCGAGTTCCAGCTTCTCGCGGCCGTAAACCGGCCTGCACCAGTTCTCCGGCAGGTTCTCGGCCATGGCCTCGAAGCAAGTCGTCATGGAACCGATAACCGGCGCTCCGGTCAGTTTCGACCAGGTCGCGGTATCGAAGGAATGATCCCAGTGGCTGTGCCCGGTCAGCAGCAGGTTGACCTGGGACGGTCCGCCGATGGCATCGAGAACGCGTGTGACCGCAGCCACATCGGGCTTCCAGGGCTTGCTCGTGTAAGCATATCCCCCGCCTCCGCCGTGGAACTGGTTCTCGGGAATGCGCGTGATGTAGCCGTCGGTGAGAATGCGCAGTGGACCGAGCTCATAGTGGATGTTGGCGATGGACATCCAGGTGATGTCCACGTGATCCGGTCCGGCCGCCATGGCCGGCGATGCGGCGACGACCAAGGCCGTCATCACTGTGCCAGTTAAAAACTTCCTCATCACTCCTCCCGGAAAACTCAATCCTTTGCCACAGAGGACACAGAGGGCACAGAGAAAAAACAACATCTGGAGGATGTGCGGCCCGTGTATGAGAACGAAGTAACTGCGCGAGCATTGCTGCACAACACTTCACCGGAAATGAGATACGAGTCACCGAAAATAGCTCACCCTCCGGACCATTTACTTGTTCTTGCCTTCCTCTGTGTCCTAACAGGGTACTCCGACGTGCTCCGCACGTAGGGTATCTGTGACCTCTGTGGCAAATTGTCTTGAAACGATCGAACGTTTAAACCCTGCGAGCGTCGACGAAATGCTTCTTCCAGAATTCGGCTTTCAGGCTGTCGGTGCGCACCTTGCCGCCGGTGGACGGGGCGTGCACGAAGCGGCCGTCGCCGATGTACATGCCGACGTGGGAAGCCTTCTTGCCTTCCTGATCGAAGAACAGCAGGTCGCCTTCGCGCAGGTTGAGCAGGGAAACCGGCACGGAAATGTCGCGTTGCGAACGTGTGTCGCGCGGCAACCTGATGCCCGCCTTGCCGTAGCTGTAGCGCACCAGGCCGCTGCAGTCGAAACCGGCCGGCGTGTCGCCGGCGTATTTGTAGGGCTTGCCGACCATGTCGCGCGCGTAGTCCACCGCTTTGCGCGCGGCTTCGTCGCTGGCGCGCGCCACCGCGGGACGGTCTGGCGCTTCCGGCGAACCTGCGCAGCCCGCAACGGCCGCGGCCAAAAGCGTCATCAGGATGCGCAGCGCGGCCCAGAGGGGGTGCAGGGAGATCGCGCTCATTTCGATTTCTCCAGGCCGCACCAGCGCGCGATGAACAGCGCCAGCACTCGCGTCGTCCGGCGCACGCTTTCCAGCGACACCGATTCGTCGATACCGTGGATGTTGGAGGCCTCGGGGCCGTAGCACGTGGCGGGAATGCGGCCGTACAAGTTGAACACGCGCGCATCCGTGGTGGCAGAACTGGCAAACAGTTCCGGCGCTGTCCCCATGACCCTGATATGGGCATCGGCGAGCGTGGAGAACAGTGGGCCGGCCGAATCGGCAACGAAGCCCTCGGCCTGGAATCCGGCATAGCGAATACGATGCACGATGCCCGTTAGCCGCGGATTCTGCGCGGCGGTTTCAGAAAGACGTGCCTCGATCGCGGCGCGCGCCGCGGCGGCCGTCACGCCCGGGTAAAAACCGCAGCGCAGTTCCATGAGGCAGCGTGTGGGTACCGACGATGCCCATTCGCCGCCCTCGATGCGGCCAAGATTGAAGCGGATCGGATGCTCCATGTGGGCGAACGCGGCATGGCGGTTGCGCGGCTCGTTCCATTCGGATTCGAGGGTCTTTAGTCCGTTCCACAATGCAAAGGCGGCCTCGATGGCGTTGATGCCTTGTGCGGCATTGAGGACATGCGCAGGCTTGCCGAATACTTCCACGGAGAGCCACATGACGCCGACTTGTGCGCTCAGGATGGAATGGTCGAAGGGCTCCGGAATCACGGCCGCATCGGCGGTGTAGCCGCGATGCAGGCAGGCGAGGGCACCGTTACCGGTGCATTCCTCCTCCACCACCGATTGCAAGTAGACGAGCGCTGCCGGCTGGTAGCCGAGCGCTTGAAGCGCGCGGAACGCGGCTACGTATGCCGCGATGCCCGCCTTCATGTCGCCGGTGCCGCGGCCATACATGCGGCCGTCGCGGATGACCGGATCGAAAGGCGGGCGCGACCATAATTCCTCCGCGCCGATCGGCACTACATCAATGTGTCCGTTGAGGATCAGCGAGCGCCCGGTTGCTTCACGCGGCTTGTGGGTCGCGACGACGTTGTCGTGTTCCGGCCATTGGCCGACGGCTGGCGAATAGCCGGGCAGGTTCCGGAGATCGGCATCGCGAACTTCGAACCGTTCGGTTTCCAGGCCCATGCCGCGGAATGCCTCTGCCATGAAATCCTGGGCTGCAGCTTCGTTGCCGTTCAGCGTAGGGAAACGCACCAGCTCCGCAAGCAGGTGTTGCAGGTCAGCCTGTGCAGCATCCGCTGCGGCGAAAATTTCAGTTTCGAGTGCCGGGTCCGGCAGCCTGGGTGCGTTCATGGTCTGCGAAAGGATAGCAGAGGCTGACTGCAAAGGGCGCTAACCACGGAGCGCACGGAGACAATTAAGACAAAAGAGAGCGCGGACTTTCGCCAAAATTCCGCCAGACGCACGAGCAGAACCGGATAGTACGTATCTCCGGATGTTTTTCTCCGTGTCCTAAAAGGGTACTCCACGCTTTGCGAGGGTATCCGTGGTTCAAGGTTTGGCAGTGCCTTCCCATTCCTTGTCCTGCAATGCCCGCCATTGGATTTTTCCAGTGCCGGAGCGGGGCAGGGCGTCAACGAACTCGACCAGGCGCGGCACCTTGTAGGCCGCCATGTGGCCGCGCGACCATTCGATGATGTCGTCGGCGCTGACCTGTCCCTCGCGATCATCCTTGACGACGACCACGGCCTTGACCGTTTCCCCGCGGCGTGGGTCCGGCGCCGAAATGATCGTGACTTCCTTGACGTCCGGATGCTTGTAGAGCGTGGCCTCAACTTCCGCCGGCCAGACCTTGAAGCCCGCAGCATTGATCATGCGCTTGAGCCGGTCGGCGATGTAATAGAAACCATCCTCGTCGTAGCGCCCGAGGTCGCCGGTGCGCAGGTACTTGCGACCTTCGATTTCGATGAACACCGCTGCGTTGGCTTCCGGGTGTTCCCAGTAGCCGAGCATCAGTTGCGGGCCGCTGACGAGGATTTCTCCCTGCTCGTTCGGTCCCAGCGGTGCCAGTGTTTCCGGGTCGATCACCATTGCATGGGTATCGAAGGTCGGGAATCCCAGGCACTGCTTGCGCAGCTTGTGCGGCGGATTCATGTGCGTCTGCGAGATGGTTTCGGTCATCCCGTAGGCTTCCATGTATTCGATGCCGCAAAGCTCAAAGAGCTTGTGTGCCACGGCCTCCGGCATCGAGGCCCCGCCGCCGAAAATGTTGGTCAGTGATGAAAGATCTCTCCCCGCCGTGGGAGGGTGGGCTAGCAGATCGACCACCATGGTCGGTACGTTGGCCCAGTGCGTGCAGCCATAGCGCTCGATCATGGAGCCGGCCGCATCCGGATTCCAGCGCGGCAGGATGACGATGGTGGCGCCGGCGTAAATCGACGCGTTCATGCTGTGCTGCATGCCGGTGACGTGGAACAGTGGCGCGGTCGCCAGCGCCACGGAGTCGGCGTTGAATCCTTCCCAGAGTGCGGCACCCACTGCCGTGGTCATGAGCGTGCGATGGGTGTGCATGCAGCCCTTGGATTTACCCGTGGTGCCCGAGGTGTAGATCAATGCCGCCAGGTCGTCCGGCGCGGCATTGGCGGGCAGCGGCTTGTAGCTCGCGCCAAGGGCATCAAACCAGGAAACCGCGCCGGGATCGGTGAAATCCGTGCGCGGCTCTCTGACGAACTCGGGCATCTCCAGGGCCGCGCCTTCGCCGAGGCAATCGGAATACGTCGCGACGATGGCGTGCTTGACCTGCTTTCCGAGCAATGGCCGCACCTGCGCATAAAGCTCCTGCGAGGTGAGAATGGTCGAGGCCCGGGAGTCGTCGAAGTAGTGGGTCAGTTCGTCGGTCACGTGCATCGGACCGACGGGAAGCACGACGGCATCCGCACGCAGGATCGCGTAGTAGGCGATGATGAACTGCGGGGAATTCTGCATCTGCAGCACGACCCGGTCGCCCTTGCGCACGCCGCAGCGGTTCTGCAGGAAGCCCGCAAGCAGCTCGACCTGCTGCTTCAGGTTGCGGTAGGAGATCCGTGCATCGTAGAAAACGGTTGCCGTCTTCCCGGGGAAACGCTGGGCGGAAATCTCCAGGTTCGCGTACAGGGAGGTTTCCGGAACGCTGAGGTGCCGGGGGACTTGCTTCGGCCAGTGCTGCAGGTGCCTTGCTTCCATTTCGTGTTCAGGCCGGGGTTTTCTTGTTTTCCATTTCCTGCAACAGCCGCCACTGGATTTTGCCGGTGGCGGACTTGGGCAGGCGCTCGACGAACTCCACGACGCGCGGCACCTTGTAGGCCGCCATGTTCGCGCGAGCCCATTCGGTGATGTCTTCCTCGCGCGCTTTGCCGCGGCTCGATTCCTTCAGCACTACTACGGCTTTCACGGTTTCCCCGCGGCGTTCGTCGTGGGTGCCGATGATACAAGCCTCCTGGATATCCGGGTGGCGATAAAGCATCGATTCGACTTCAGCCGGCCAGACTTTGTAGCCGGAGGCATTGATCATGCGCTTCAAGCGGTCGACGATGAAGAAATAACCGTCCTCGTCGTAGTAGCCGAGGTCGCCGGTGCGGAAGAAGCGCTTGCCGTCGAGCTGGATGAACGTGGCCTCGGTCGCCGCCGGGTTCTTCCAGTAACCGGCGAACACCTGAGGGCCGCGCGAAACGATTTCACCGGTCTCGCGCGGCCCCAGTTCGGCCAGCGTATCGGGATTGATCACCCGCGCGTCGGTATCGCAGATTGGAATGCCCAGGCACTGCTTCTTGGCGCGTGCCGGCGGATTGATATGGGTCGGCGCCATGGTTTCCGACAGACCGTAACCTTCAATGTAAGACAAACCTGTCAGGTCCTGCAGCCGCTGGGCGACGGCCTCCGGCATGGCTGCGCCGCCGCCGCCAATGTGTTTCATGCTGGAAATGTCGTACCGGCTGAGATCCGGATTGGAAAGAAAGTCGATCGCCATGGTGGAAATGTTCGTCCAGCCTTCCACCTTGTGGCGTTCGATTACCGCAGAAGCTGTGTCGCGGTCCCAGCGCGTCAGCAGCACGATGGTCGAGCCCTGGTAAATCGGCTGGTTCATGCTGCACTGCATGCCGGTGACGTGAAACAGGGGCATGGTGCAAAGAATCACCGATTCGGCGTTCATGTCGACCCACACCGAACCGGATACCGTGGTGCTCATGACGCTACGATGGGTATGCATGCAGCCTTTGGGCTTGCCCGTGGTGCCCGAGGTATAAGGCATGACGCACAAGTCGTCCGGGCCGGCGGCGTGCGCCCGGGGGGCGATACTCCGGCCAATGGCGTCGGACCAAAGCGTAGCACCCGGCGCGGCGATCGCCAGGCGCGGCTGTTGTACCACCTCGGGCACCTTGAGATCGGTCGGCCCGGT
>JBKJUC010000233.1:0-3477 GCA_046590325.1 Burkholderiales bacterium
CGGGAAGGGTGGTGGTGATCGGCGCCGGCGCGTCCGGTGCGAACGCAGTGCAGACCGCAGCGGGGATCGGCGCGAGCGTCGTCGTTATTGACGTGAATGTCGACCGCCTGGCGGAAATCGACCAGACCTATCACGGTCGGGTCGAAACCTGTTTTTCGGAGAAACTCGCCATCGCTGAACAGGTCGCGCGCGCGGACCTGGTGATCGGCGCGCTTCTGCTGCCGGGCAAGCTGGCGCCAAAGCTCATATCCCGGTCATTGCTCAAGCGCATGCGTCCGGGTTCTGCCCTGGTCGACATCGCCATCGACCAGGGCGGCATCGCGGAGACATCGCGGCCGACCTCGCATTCGCAGCCGTTGTATGTCGAGGAGGGCATCCTGCATTACTGCGTGCCGAACATGCCGTCGGCCTGCGCGCGTACCGCAACGCTGGCACTGGCGCAGGCGACGTTCCCTTATGTCATGAAACTGGCGGACCAGGGCCTGGATGCGCTTGCGACCGACCCCGGATTCGCTGCCGGCCTGCAGGTGCATGGGGGACAGGTGACGCACGCCGGCCTCGCGCAGGATGCGGGAAGGCCCTATCGTTCGTTCAGCTAACGGAGACCTTCGCCGCGCGCGGCGACGAAAATTCCGCCAAGCAGAAGCACGAAGCCACCCAGTTGCAGCGCGCTGAAGGTTTCGCCGAACAGCAGGATCGCCAGCAGCGCCGAACCGATCGGCTCGCCAAGGATCGATACCGCCACGAAAGTCGCCGTCAGCCTGCGCAGTGCCCAGTTGAACGCGGTGTGGCCGATCAACTGTGGTCCGATCGCCAGCAGTGCCATGAAGCCCCATGCCGGTGCCGGCAGGCCGGCAATGGACGTCCCGCTGGCAATCAGACCTCCAATCAGCAGCAGTGCAGCGATTGCATAGGCCAGCCAGACGTAGGCGATCAGGGAGATTTTCGCCCGCAATGCCCTTCCCACCAGCAGGTAACCCGAAGCGGACAGAGCGCCGATGAGTGCCAGCGAGTTTCCGAGCAGCGGCGCTTTGCCGGAGCCGCCATCGGCCGGACCGGCGTCCGCGGCGAATATCAGGAAGCTGCCCGCGATGGTCAGCGCAATGCCGGTTAGTGCGGTCCCGCCCGGACGTTCACGGAGCAGCAGCGCTGAGGCGAGGCCCACCCAGAGCGGGTTGGTGGTCACCAACGCCGTGCTGCTGGCGATCGAGGTGTACTCGAGTGATGTGATCCAGGTCCAGAAGTGCAACGCCAGAAATGCGCCCGAGAGAACACATAACGCGAACTCGTGTTTGCCGAGCCGGAGAATTTCCCTGCCGTGACGCAGCCACGCGAACGGCGCGAGCAGGGCCGCGGCAAGTCCGAGTCGGACCGCGGCAATCGTGAGAGAAGAGGCGCCTTCCGCGTGCGCGAAGCGGATCAGAATGGCGGCGAAGGAGACGACGACAACGCCGGTGCCAAGAATCAGAAACGGGAGAAAGCGGGCTGGCATGCGGCGTTATATCACGCCGGCAAGTCGGGTCGTCCCAGTGGTCTAGTGCACCTTGTCCGGCGTGGCCGGAAGGTCGGGCACCGCGAGTACGTCGATGCCTTCTTCCTTGAGCGCGATGACTTCCCTGCCCGAGGCCGTGCCGCGGATGGCGCGTTCCGGGGCTTCCTTGTAGAAAATCCTGCGGGCTTCCTCGGGGAAACGCTTGCCGACGTATTCAGTACTGCTCAAGACATGCTCCACGAATTTCTGCCTGAGCATCTGCGCCGCATTCGCCACTGCTACGGGTTGGGATTCGTCCGCGCCCGGATTCCCCGCAGACCGCCGCTTTACGTGGGGCGCCGAAAGTTGTTTCTCGATGTCGACGGAGCCGCAGACCGGACAGGCAATGCGCCCCGCCTCCGTCTGCGACGCGAAATCGTCGGCGGAACCAAACCACCCTTCAAAACGGTGGGCCTTGTCGCAGGAGAGATTGAAAACAATCATGATGTCTTGTCGCCACCGCAGCTTGGCGGCGGCCCGGAGTTTAACATCGCATACCCTGTACAAGGATAGAGGGCACGCCTTTGCAATGGTTCCGCTGCTGCCGCCGCCAGCCGGCATGAAAGGCAGCCTGTGATTCCCCCTTAAACGATCGGGCCCCCTGCCGGGATGACAGGGGTTTTCATCCGCCGGCGCGGATCAGGGCAGCAGCCGTTCTCCGGTGTAGAGTTCCTCGGGACGTTCGCGCTCCCGTATCAGGTGCATCCGGTTACCGTCGACCATGACCTCGGCGGCGCGCGGCCTGCTGTTGTAGTTGGAACTCATGGCCATGCCGTAAGCTCCAGCCGACATGATCGCCAGCAGGGCGCTTTCGCGCAGCGCCAGTTCACGGTTCCGCGCCAGAAAATCGCCGCTTTCGCATACCGGCCCGACGATTTCGTACTGGCGCACCATACCGCCCTCCGGCCGGACCGGCACCACTTCATGCCAGGCATCGTAGAGGGCCGGACGCATCAGGTCGTTCATCGCGGCATCGACAATGGCGAAATTGCGCGCTTCGCCGTGCTTGAGATACTCGACGCGAGTCAACAGCAGTCCGGCGTTGCCGACGATCGAACGTCCCGGTTCGAGCAGGATCTCCTGTTTGCGGTTGCCGATCGTCTCGAACAGCGCCGCAACATACTCGTCGGGTGGCGGCGGGACTTCGTCGCGGTAACGGATGCCGAGGCCCCCGCCGAGATCCAGGTGCGAAACTGTAATTCCTTCGGCTGCCAGCGTGTCGACCAGTCCGAGCACCTTGCGGAACGCATCGATGAAGGGCGCGACCTCGGTGAGCTGCGAACCGATATGGCAGTCTATGCCGACGACATTGAGATTCCGCAGTTGCCGCGCGCCCCGGTAAATTCGCAACGCCTCCTCGAAGGGCACGCCGAATTTGTTTTCCTTCAGACCGGTGGAAATGTAGGGATGGGTCTTCGCATCCACGTCGGGATTGACCCTCAGGCTGACGGGGGCCTTCATGCCGGCTTCGCCTGCCACCTTGTCGAGACGTTGCAGCTCGCTTTCCGATTCAACATTGAAACAGCGAATGCCGGCGGACAGGGCCTGACGCATTTCCGCAGCGGTCTTGCCGACACCCGAGAACACGATCTTGCCCGGATCCCCTCCGGCGGCGATGACACGCGCCAGCTCGCCGCCGGACACGATATCGAATCCGCTGCCGAGGCGGGCCAGCACATTCAGGACAGCGAGGTTTGAATTGGCTTTCGTTGCGTAGCAGATCAGGTGCGGGCGCGAGCCAAACGCGCGGTCGTAGCGCTGGAACGCATCGGTCAGCGCGGCGCGCGAATAGACGTAGCAGGGCGTGCCGAATTCCGCGGCAATTTGCGAAAGCGCTACGTCCTCGGCGTGCAGTTCGCCGTTGCGATGGGCAAAGAAGCTCACTTCTCGTCGTTCCGTTCCTTGACGGTGCCTTCCTCGGTCAGTTCAGGCTTGTCCTTTTCCTT
>JBKJUC010000186.1:0-28725 GCA_046590325.1 Burkholderiales bacterium
CCGAAGTACGTCAAAGCCATCGACAAACTGGTGGCCGCGGCGAAGAAGCATGGCAAGGTGCTGGCGTGCGCCACCGGCGACGACCAGTGGAGCCGCGATTACTGGAACAAGGGCTTCCGCTTGTTTGCCATGGGCATCGATTCCATGCTGCTGCAGGGCGCGCTGCGCCAGGGGATGGCGACGCTCAACGCACTGAAGGGAGCGGCGGGGACAAAGAAAAAGAAGTAGTCTTGGCAGTCGACCGGCCTGCATTTCAGAAAGGCCGGCGAATTCACGGAGGAGCGGCATGGCCCAGGGCAAGTTCCGAGTCGGCATCACCCGCGATAATCTGAAACCCGACGGTAAGCCGATTTTCGACGAATCGGCGCTCCGGGCCTTAGACGACGCCGGCATCGAATACGAATTTCTCCCCGAATTCGAACCTGAACTGACCCCCGAGACGGCGGCGAAGTACGATGCGCTGGCGGTCATGCTCGCAAAAGTTACCCGCAAGACGGTATCCGGTCCCGACCGCAGGCTCAAACTGATCGCCCGCTTCGGCGTGGGTTATGACACCGTGGACGTTCCCGCATGCACGGAAAACGGGGTGATTCTCGCCATCACGCCCGACGGCGTGCGCAGGCCGGTAGCGATGGCGGCGCTGACGTTCGTGCTGATGCTGGCGCAGAAGGTGATGACCAAGGACCGCATCACCCGCGAAGGCCGCTGGAGCGAGCGCATGAACCACTTCGGCACGGGCCTCTCGGGACGGGTGCTGGGCTCGATCGGCGTGGGCAACATCGGTTCGGAACTGTTCCGGCTGGCCATGCCGTTCGGCATGAAGCACGTGGCCTGCGATCCCTACATTACCCAGGAATCGGTGGCGCCCCTGGGGGTGAAGCTGGTGGACCTGGACACCCTGTTTCGCGAGTCCGATTTCGTGTGCGTGAACTGTCCGCTCAGCGATGAGACGCGCAAACTGGTCGGACCTCGCCAGTTCTCGCTGATGAAGCCGACCGCGTATTTCATCAACACCGCGCGCGGTCCGATCGTCGACGAAACCGCCCTTTACGACACCCTCAGAAACAATCGCATCGCCGGCGCCGGCATCGACGTTTTCGAGCAGGAACCGGTCTCGCCCGGCAATCCGCTGCTCAAGCTCGACAACATCATCGTGACACCGCACCACATCTGCCTGACTGACGAATGCATCAACACGGTCGCCGCCAGCGTATTCAATGCCTGCCGGGACCTGGCGAAAGCCAGGGTGCCGAAGAACGTGGTGAACCAGGAAGTGCTGGGCAGGGTGCCGTACTTCCACAGGTAGTCCCTACGGGAGACCGATCATGAAACTGCAAGAAACGCTCGCCACCCTCTGCGCCTTTGCCTTCCTCGGCTTCTGTACTGCTGCCTCGGCGCAGACCATCACGCTGCATGGCGCCGTGCAGTTCAACGACGACCATGCTTTCAACAAGACGATGCTCAAGTTCGAGGAACTGACCCAGAAGTACTACGGCAAGCCGGTCAAGTTCGTACTTCATCGCAACAGCGAACTTGGTACGGAGAAAGATTACTTTGCTTACCTGAGCCAGGGCATCTCGGTGGATTACGCGGTGGTATCGCCGTCGCACATGTCGACTTTTGCGAAGTCTGCGCCGCTGATGGACATGCCATTTCTGTTTCGCGACCTCGACCAGTGGAACAAAGTGCTGGAGAGCAACGCGTTCGATCCGATCGAGGCGGAGGTATCGAAGCGCGCGGATGTCATCATTCTCGGCTATGCCGGCGGCGGCACGCGCAACCTCATCGTCAACAAGCCGGTTCGCAACATGCAGGAACTCAAGGGGCTGAGCGTGCGCGTGATGGGGGCGCCGGTGCAGACGAAGATGTTCCAGGCGATCACGACGGCACCCACCGTCATCGCCTATACGGAAATCTACAATGCGATCCAGACCGGGGTCATCCAGGCCGCCGAGAACGAAGCGGCTGGTCTCGAGCAGATGAAGTTCTATGAGGTTGGTCCGCACATCTCCCTTACGCGCCACGCCATCACGGTGCGGCCCCTGTGTTTCTCGGGAAAGACGTTCCGCCGCCTGGCAAAGGATTTGCAGGATGCGATGGTCAGGGCGGGTCGGGAAGCGGGCGCGTACGGCCGCAAGCTGGAATCCAGTGAGGATCAGGCACGCCTGCAGCGCATGGAGAAGGAAGGCAAGCTGAAGACGTATGTGTTTGCGGACCGCGACCAGTTGCTGAAATTGGCCGAGCCCGTCAAGCAAATGTACGCGAAGGAAGTCGGGGCGGAGGAAATCCTGGCGCGAATTAACGCGATCAAATGACCTGGATGCCATGAAGAGCGCCATCGATTGGCTCTACCGGAGCCTGCAGGTACTCATCACGCTGCTCATAGGCTTGCTCTTGATCCCGGTTTGCCTGCAGATCCTGTCGCGTTTTACCGCGATGGTTCCACGCTACATCTGGACCGAAGAAGCAGCGCGTTTCTGCTTTATCTGGATCATCATGATCGGCTCCATGATTGCGGTGCGCGATGATACCCATTTCGACCTCGAGATCATGCCCAAGCCAAAATCACCTCGCGGACAGGCCATCTCGCGGCTGATCCGGCATACCCTCATGCTACTGGTGGCGATTACATTCGTCTGGTTCGGATACGAGTTTGGGTTGTTCGGCTTTAACCAAGAATCAGAGCTGACCGGCATAAACATGCTGTGGATCCATGCTGCATGGCCCTTGGCGGGCGCGGCGTACGCCATTTTCCTGGCAGAGAAGCTCTGGCAGGACGTGCTGCTTTGGCGCCGCGGGCATGAGTAGCCTTCAGGTAGCGCTGATCCTGTTCGGTGCTTTCTTTACGTTGCTGCTTGTGCGTGTGCCGGTGGCTTTTGCCCTCGGCCTTGCCTGCGTGCCGGTATTCTTCATCGACGAGCGCCTGACACCCTTCCTGCTGCTCAACGAGATGCTGAAGTCCTATAACTCGTTCCTGCTACTGGCCATTCCTTTCTTCCTGCTTGCAGCAAACCTGATGAACTCGGCAGGCATTACCGAGAAGCTCATCACCCTGGCGCGCAACCTGGTGGGTCACCTGCCTGGTGGGCTGGGCCATGTTAACGTCGTCGTCAGCATGCTGTTCGCGGGCATCTCGGGTTCGAGCACGGCGGAAACCGCCGGGGTCGGGGGCGTGCTGATTCCGGCCATGAAAAAGCAGGGTTTCGACGTTCGCTTCACGGTGGCGCTGACGGCCTGCGCTTCCGTGATGGGCGTGATCATTCCCCCCAGTATCCTCATGGTGGTCTGGGGCGGGGTGATTTCGGTTTCGATCGGCGGTCTGTTTCTCGCCGGCGTGCTGCCTGGCGTGCTGATCGGCCTTTCGCTCATGGCGACAGTCTTCGTCTACGCGAAGCTGCGTCACTATCCGGTCCATCCGAGGGCGACCAAGGCGCAGATCCTCGCTGCGCTCGCGCAGTCGCTTCTTCCGCTTGCCACCCCGGCCATCATCGTCGGCGGCATCGTGGGCGGACTGTTTACGCCCACGGAGGCGTCTGTTGTGGCGGTGCTGTACGCCTTGTTCCTCGGCGCTGTGGTCTATCGCACTTTAGGCTTACCTGAGATTCCCAGGGTCCTCTACGAATCGGCGCGCTTCGCCGCGATCTCGCTGTTTTGCATTGGCACGGCGTCGGCGTTCGGCTGGTTGCTTGCCTATTTCCACATTCCGCAGATTTTCGTCGACTGGGTGTCGGGCTGGGGAGGCGGGCCGGTGAGCGTCGCGTTCATCATCGCCGGCGCTTTCCTGATCATCGGTTGCTTCATAGATGCGATTCCCGCGATCATCATACTCGGCACCATCCTGGCACCGCTGGCGGCCAGTGTGGGCATGCATCCGATTCATTTTGCGATCATCGGCGTGATCTCGATTGCTTTCGGCCTGGTGACGCCACCCTACGGACTTTGCCTCATGATCGCCTGCGCACTCGGCAAGATCACCATTCGCGAGGCGCTCAAGGACGTCCTGATCCTGCTCGTGCCGATGCTTGGCGTGCTGGTATTTGTTATCCTTTTTCCAGATGCAATCCTGGCATTGCCGCGCTGGCTGATGCCGAATCTTGTCAAGTAGGAGCCATGCAACCATGATTTCCGTCACCCGGTCCGACAACTGCATGGGCGCCGAAGTCCGAAGCGTGGATCTGTCGCGGCCGTTGCCCGATGCGGCATTCGCGGATATCCGCGAAGCCCTGCACAAGCACCACGTGCTCACGTTCCGGAGCCAGAAACTCGTTGCGCGAAACTTCCTCGCTTTCGCCAGCCGCTTCGGACCGCCGGAACCGCATGTTCTGGACCAGTACCATCATCCTGAGATGCCGGAGATCCTGATCCTTTCGAACGTGATCAAGGACGGCAAGCCGTTCGGACTGGCCGACGGCGGCACCTACTGGCATAGCGACTATTCCTACCTGACCATTCCGGCGCGCGCCACCGTCCTGTATTCAATAGAGGTGCCGGAGGTCGGCGGCGATACGCTGTTTGCCGACCAGGAGCAGGCCTACGAAGACCTGCCGGCCAGCATGAAAAATCGCATCGATGGCATGGTCACGCTGAACGTGTACGGCAACCGCGACGACCTGGACCTGGCATCGCGCACCTCGGCGCTGCCGCCGACCGCCGAGCAGAAGGCGCGCCGTGGCGCAACCCTGATCCGTCATCCGCTCGTCCGCCGCCATCCCTATAGCGGCCGCAAGGCGCTTTATTCGGTGTCGGGCACGTCGTTCGCGATCGAAGGCCTGCCCGACGACGAAGGCCTGGCGCTGCTGCGGGAACTGACCGCGCATTCGACCCAGCCAAAGTACCGGCACAGCGTGAAGTATGGCGTCGGCGACGTGGTCGTGTGGGACAACGCCTCCGTGCTGCATTCCGCGACCCTGACCGATCCGGCGCAATGCCGCACCTTGTATCGCGTTACAACGAAGGAATTGCAACGGCCTGCGGCATAGCGGATTTCCAGAGCAGAAAAAATCTGAACCACGCAGAACGCGGATACCCTCGCGTAGCGTGGAGTACCCTTTTAGAACACGGAGGAAAATGAAATGGCTCCACCCCTGAACAGGCGCCAATTCCTGGCGCGTACCGGCGCCGCGCTGGCGGCGATGCACGCGATGGACCACCTCGATCCCTGCTGCGCGAATGCGGCGGACGCCGAAACCTCGAGCGAGGAACTGTTCGAGCTGCGACCGGTGGCCGATGGCGTCTATGCGGCCATTGCGGCTCCGCGCTACAAGGTCAACTGCAACGCCGCGGTGATCATGACGAACGACGGCGTGGTCGTGGTGGATTCGCATTCGAAGCCTTCCGCCGCGGTGGCGCTGTACAAGGAAATCCAATCGATCACGCGGCAACCAGTCAAGCGTGTCATCAATACCCATTTCCACTGGGACCACTGGCAGGGCAACCAGATCTACAGGGAGGCGTTCCCGGAGCTGGAGATCATTTCGTCGAAACGTACCCGGGAAAACCTGGAGGGCGATGCCGGGAACGGCGGCGTGCCTTTCATCGACAAGCAGATCAAGGCGCTGCCGGATGAAATCGCCAAGCTGAAGGCAGAGATCGCACGCACGGCGGATGCCGCGCAAAAAGCCCGGCTGGAATCCAACCTGCTTCAGACCGAGGACTACCTGGAAGAGCTAAAGACGTTTTATCCTGCCCTGCCGACACGCACGTTCGACAGCACTGTCTCCCTTGATTTCGGCGGGCGGCAGGTTGAGCTGCTGCTGCTCGGACGCGGCCACACCGACGGCGACGTGTTCATCCGCCTGCCGCAGGAGAAAGTGGTGATTACCGGCGACGCGCTGATCGACTGGATGCCGTACATGAATGACGGTTTTCCGGAAGACTGGGTGCGCACCCTGGACAATCTCGGCAAATACGATTTCGACCACATCATCCCCGGGCACGGCGGGGTGGCGGGGCGCGGCAACCTCGCGTTCTTCCGGGGGTATCTGGCGGACCTGATCGACGCGGTAAAAGCGGCGCACGAAGCCGGCGGAAACCTGGACGAAATGAAGAAAACGCTTCCCGACCAGCTCGCGGGAAAGTACGAGCAGGGCATGTCCAAATATGCGCTGGGCCAGTATCGCGACCGCATCGGGCTCAACATCGAGGTGACTTTTCGCAAAATCATCGCCGGAGCCTGAGTTCCTTCAGCGTTGCCCGGCGGCCTGCCTGAACCATTCACGCGCACGTGGACGAGAATCTGCGGTTCGATGACATCGCCGCCGCGGGCCTGAACGCCTGTCACTTTTCGAGGTAAGCCAACCCCTCATTCCTCTACTGCGCGTGGTGGGAAGTAGATCGCCCTCGGGTATTCAGAGCGGTTTGCTCGGATCGATCAGCGTGCGCCACATGTGCGCCGTTGCGCTAGCGTCGTTGCCGAGGCCTTCCTTCGGCTGGCGGAAATGGCGGCCGATGATGTCGGTGAACGGTTCAATCGACCAGGGCGCGTACTTGTCGAAACTGTAGTCGTCGAACAGCGTGATGTTGCGCGCTGCCATGTACCACTTGTGATTGCGCGCAAATTCATGTGCTGCGGCGATGTACTCGGGCGGCTTGTAGTCTGCACCGAACATCTTGACGTACATCTGCGGGTATTCGTAACCGACCGATTCGTCTGGGAAATAGCGCAGCGCCTGGTGATAGCGGATCGCCCACGAGACCTTCTCCGAAACGTAGGGCTCGACAAGCTGTGCTCCCCACCAGCCGTGATCCGGACGGACGACGGCAAGTCCGATGTCGTGCAGCAGGCAGGCAAGTACGGTTTCCTCGTCTATCCCCGCCTTCAGCGCCAGCGATGCGCACTGGATGCAGTGTGGGGCCGCTGCGACCGGCAGGCCGAACTTCGGGGTATCGAGGCGCAGGTTGTAAATATCGATCAGCGCCGGCTTTGCTGGCATCGGCGCATCCGGCTGGGGCGGCCGCGTACGTGCAAACGCGGTGCCGATGTCCTCGAGTGTTTCCTGCCTTTCATCTTTCATGCGATTACCTCGCTTCAGAAGCAGGCGCGAACAACGCCGCCGTCGACACGCAGTGCCGCGCCGTTGGTGGCTGACGAGAGCGGGCTGCAGACGTAGGCCACCATGGAGGCGACTTCGTCGACCGTGGCATAGCGCTTCAACAAAGAACTGGGGCGGACTTTTTCGAAGAATTCCTTTTCGAACTCGGGAAACGGCTTGCCCGCCGAGCGCTTCGCTATGGCCGTCTTGTTGCCGTCGGAAAGGGTGGGGCCGGGCAGCACCGCGTTAACCGTCACGCCGGTGCCAACGCAGGTTTCCGCGAGGCCGCGCGAGATCGCCAGCTGCGCCGTCTTGGTCATGCCGTAATGGATCATGTTGTCGGGAATCTGAATGCCGCTCTCGCTGCTGATGAACACGATGCGGCCCCAGTTGCGCTGTTTCATCCCGGAGAGATAAGCGCGCGACAGGCGCACGCCGCTCATGACGTTGATATCGAAGAAGCGTTGCCACTCCGCATCGTCGATTTCCTCGAACAGTTTGCGCTCGAAAATGCCGAGGTTGTTGACCAGGATGTCCACGGAAGGCAGATGGCGCACCAGGTCGGTTACGGCAGCCGCGGTGGCGAGATCGCCTGCAAAGCCGTCGAGTTTCGCTCTTGGGTGATCGGTGCGTATTCTCGAAATGGCATCCGTAACCGCTGTTTCTGTACGGCCGTTGACGATGACTGTAGCGCCTTCCCCCGCCAGCGCGTGAGCAATGGCAAACCCTATGCCCTTGCTGGATCCGGAAATGAAGGCCGACTTGTCGTGCAGTTTCAGATCCATTGCGTATCGTCTCCTCTAGTTCCTGAGGTACCGGTCGAACCACTCGATCGCCAGCCCGGTGGCTTGCGATTCCAGGCCTGCCGCAGTGCCACCCCAGCCATGCGACATGATGATGACGGAAAGCAGTCCGTCGGGCGATTTCGGATGAAACAGGTGAGCGCTCAGCCGCACGCCGTCTCTGACGATATCCGCGCGCCGGTGTTCGACATCGGCGGCACGCGCCGGCGACTGGAAGAAAAAGACCAACGTTGCCCGGGCCGCTACCGCAGTGGCTTGAAGCAGGTTTGACACAGGAGCTCCCGCCGACAATGGAGTAAAAAGTTTAAGGGTGCCCGCCGTGCTCTCGTGGTCCCTATTCGGGGTCTGTCGAATCGTCGGACCAGCGGCGGCGCGGTCCGGAATAACCGCCTTCCGATGAAATGTCCGAGTCCTCGTCATCCTCCGAGTCGAATTGATCCATTTCCTTGATCAGCGATTGCAGCCGTTTCTCCGCCGCCGATTCGCGATCCGCCTGGTCGGATATTTTCTTGACGACGGTTTCGGCGCCCTTGTAGTCCCGGCGGGTCTTGATCGGACGCGCGGCGTCATTCAATTTCCTTGTGCTGTCTCCAGACATGCCTGCTCCCTGTGCTGGACGCCCGTTTCCTTCGGCGTCTGGTGAATTCTGCTCCCGAACCGGCTGCGGCGGGAAGCGCCGGCCGTAACTCCCTCAATTCGATCTGCCCCTCGCGGCCGGATCTTTCGCCGCCGACTGGTCTCCAACGCGGGCCGAGGCCGCAGCAGCGCGGTCATCGTCGTCCGCCGCACGGAAGCGGAACCAGCCGACATTCATTTCTTCCCAGGTCTGGTCCCCCCAGTGAACGATCCTGGTCGGATCGGGATTCGCAGGGTTCTGGGCGGAATTGTCCCAGCTCATGTCGAGTACCACGCGCGTGCCAGCCGGAATGAATTTCGAAGGTTTCAGCACGTAAAGCGGCTGCCAGTTGAAATCGTATTTCGGCACGGACAGCAGGATTTCCCGGCTGCCGTCCGGATAGTGCGCGGTGAACTTCGCGGCACGGCCGCGCAGGTGCGCGTGGGGGAGCAGGCTGTAGAGCATGACGTCGCCGTCGAATATTTTTTCCAGCGAATGTGAATGCATTTTCGCGTTCGCGGGTATGGCCAGCGACGTATCGAAAATCAGGTCCATGTCCAGCACGTGCTTCGGCGGTTTGTCGTAAAAGTACAAGCCGATGCGCGTGACATCGGTGACCGGCCTGCCGTTTGGCGTGTAGTGCATCTGGAAGCGAAAGCCGGCTTCCTTGCGCAGCAGGATCCCGGTGTCCTTCGGATACGGCACCGCATTCTTTCCCGGCGCGTAACCGCCCAGTTCACCGAGCTGGCCGCGAATTGCCTGGCGTTCGCCATTGCCCGGATCGTCGATGCCGGCCAGCACGTGGTGGACCACGGAACGGTCGCCCGGACGGATCTCGATCGCCCGGACCCAGACATCGCGACCCATTGGATTGGCTGCGGACGGGTACCTGTATTCGACCGTGCCGGTAGCAGGGACCTGAAAGACGGGGACTTCCACAATGAGATCCGGTTGGCCCAGCGCCCAGTCCGACCACTTCCTGTCCAGCGATGCCAGCGGGTCCGGCCCTTTGCCGCGGGGCGCGCCGGCCTCTATCCAATGCACCAGTGTCCTGGTTTCCTCATTGGTCAGAGAACGATCGCCGACGAAGCTGCCGTAGTGCGGGTCGGCATGCCAGGGCGGCATGCGCTGCGTGCGGACTACTTCGCGGATCATCGGCGCAAAGCCCTTCACGATGTCGTAGCTGTTCATGGACCAGGGTGCAACGCCGCCATCGCGATGGCAGGCGACGCACTTTTCTTCGAGCAGCGGCGCGATTTCAGCGGCATAGGAAATCTTCGCATGCTCAACGCCGCGTTCCCGTTCGGGCAGGCTGATGATGCAGCCCGGTGTCTGTGCCTGCGCCACAGGAACCGGCTTGCCCGCCAGAACGGCTTCGAGCGCGTCGGCGAGGTAATGCTTTTTCACCGGCCGTGTTGCCCCGTAGGCGCTGCCGTCGTCCACCGGGCCGCGGTAAAGAATTTTCCAGCTGCGGGGGTCGATGATAAACACGTCGGCGGTGCGCTCGACCGCCAGCGATTCGCCGATCAACTGCGTTTCGTCGATCAGGATCGGGATGTCAATGCCGAACTCGGCGGATTCGCGCGCGACTGCGTCGAGGGTGTCCTGCGGATTCGAATTGACCATCAGGAATTCCACGCCCCGGTCGCCGTAGCGGTCGCGGATCTCCTTCAGGCGCGGCAGCGTGCTGCGCACGATGGGACAGCCGTTGCCGTGCGTCATCAGCACGATCGCGCGCGCGTCGGAATGGTAATACAGCTCGTGCGAAGCGCCGGCCTGGTCGAGCAGCCTGAAATTGTCGACCCGGTCGCCGGCTTCGAGTGCCGCGGCAGGGCCGGCAAGGCCGAGCGTCGTGACGAGGGCGAACAAACGAATACGGTATGTCATGCAGCCTCCTGCCAAGCAGTCCCCTCATCGGGTTCACGCTCATCTTACGCCGCTGCAGGACAAAAAAAGAGCCTCGCAGGCGAGGCTCCTTCCATTTCGCCGAGTGCTTGCGGTCAGGGCATGTCGAGGCTGCCGATCGACTTGGGGTAGGTCACGATGCCCCAGGGCAGCTTCTTGTCCGCGATACGCTTCACCGTGGTCAGCGTCTTCATGTCGATCACCACCACTTCATTCGAGCGACCGCACGCCACCAGGATCTGGCTGTCGTCCGGCGTGAATGTGAAGTGCCAGCAACGCTCGCCGGTAGGGACGGTCCGGATCGGCTTCCAGGTTTTGGTATTGAAGATCTGTAAAGCCTTGCCCTTCGACAGCGCGACGAACAGGCGTTCACCCTTGCGGTCAAAAGCGAGCCCGTAGGGTACTTCGCCGGTGGGGACGGCTTTCACCACCTTGAAGTCGCTATCGAGCACGACCAGCTTGTTGCCGTACTCGATGGTGGCAGCATAGGACTTTCCGTCGGGGGCCATCTTGATCCCGCGCGGGCGGTTGCCGTACTCCCTGGTGGAGATTTTCTTCACCAGGTTGCCGGTCTCGATGTCGTGAACGGAAATGTTTTCGTCCGCCTCGTTGGTGATGAGGATTTTCTTGCCGTCAGCCGAGAACTCGATGCCTTCGGTTTCCATGCCGCCCGTGATCTCGCGAATCACCTTACCCTGCTCGAGATCGACCACCGCGATTTTCGCCGGTTCGTCGTTCTCTTCTTCCCGTTCCTTTTCCAATGCCTTGGCTTCCGCCGAGCCGGGCTTCGGCGGCGGGCCGCCCTTGGAGGCCGGCTCGAAGGAGACGAATGCCTGGTCGCCGCGAACGCGCACGAACTCCGGATTCTTTCCGATCTTGATGCGCTTCAGCAGCTTGCCGCTGGCGCGCTCGATCACCGAGATGTCGCCGTCATCGCCGTTGGCGGTGATCAGCAGTTTGCCGTCCGCGGTGACGCCGATGCCGCGCGGACCTTCCGCGCCAACGTCGATTTCCGAAACGGTTTCGAGCGTGTTCAGGTCGATGACGGTCACGTCACCTTTCTGATTGGTGACGTAGGCCATGCCCTTGTCCGCCGCGCCTGCCGGCAGGGCCAGGAGCGCGAGGCTTAACAGAGTGCCGCCCAGCAGCGGATTGTTTTCGGTTGCAAATTTCACGGTCTAAGGACCTCCCTGAGAATTTATCGAGAAACGCGATTCAGCAGTCGCGCCAGTTTAGAAGCAAATGAGCTCGCCAGGTTCCGCGATGAGGCCGTCGATGTTACACGGAGTTACCTTGGGAAAAATTCCCGACTTGCGGCGGAATGAATGCAAATCCAGGTGCCTTCGGGATGAACGTCCGGCGAGCGGCGGCGTTGACCCGCTCACTCGGCGGGCACGTGAATGGCGAGGCCGCGGCCAGTCTTGCTCGGGCTTGACAGGGATATGCCTGTGCCGATGCCTACTCCTCCACCGCCGATGCCCGTGCCGATGCCCACTCCTGTGCCGACACCGCCCCCACCGGAACCCGTGCCTTGCAACAGAACGCCGTTGGCGCCGAGGGAGGCGGCTTCTTTTTTCAGCCGGACGATCACGGCATCCATTTTCTTCTGGTCGCCGAAGGCGAAGGACATCTGGCTCGAAGCATCGATGACCGCAATTTCCTCGTACTTCGCGGGCGGGTTGGTGTAGAGCGCGACCTGCGCGGGGTCGATCGCTGCGCGCGGTTTGCCGGTGATGACATGGGATGTGTTGGCGCAGGCGGCAAGCAGGCCGGCTGCGGCGAGCAAGGCGAGTTTGCGGACTATGGCAGATTTCATGCGGGACTTCCTCTGGACGGTAATACACCGACCCCGGATCGGGCCCGGAGTTTCATCGCGCGGTGTCCACGCAGACCAAAACCCGCATCGGCGTGCCGTTAGCGTAGCGAATCGGGCCAACCGACCGCCGTTGCCCGGGACACTGCGCTCCTTGCTTCACCCTGTCCTGGCGCTTGGCAGCCTGGGCATTCAACAGACTGCCCGGTAATCCATCGGTCTGGGGAAGCAGCCGTAGTGGGGAGTCAACGTGAGTTTCCCGGTACGGTTTTCTGCAAGACCTGGTCAAGGCTTTCCAGCATCGTGTCGATCTCTTGCTGCGAGACGTTGAGTGCTGGCATGAAGCGCAGCAGGTTCGGTCGCGGCGCATTCAGCAGCAGCCCAGTGTTGCGCGCCAGCTCGGCCACCTTTGCGCCGATCTCATGCTTCAGGTCGAGCGCAAGCAGCAGGCCGCGCCCGCGCACTTCGCCCAGGCCGCGCCGGGCGGAGAGTGCCGACAGGCCTCTGGTCAGGTGGGCGCCGCGATCCTGCACGCTTTGCAGGAAGCCCGGCGCCAGCACCGCATCCATGATGGCGCAGCCAACCGCGGCCATGAGCGGATTGCCGTTGAAAGTGCCGCCCTGGTCGCCATGGCTGAAACAGGACACCGCCTCTTTCGCAACCAGGGCCGCCAGTGGAACGCCGCCGCCCAGCATCTTGCCGAGCGTCATGATGTCCGGCTCGATTGCGGAATGCTCGTAACCCCATAGCGTGCCGGTGCGCCCGACGCCGGTCTGGATTTCGTCGACGATCAGCAGCAATCCGCGACGCCGCGTCAGTTCGCGCAGTTCCTGAAGAAAATCGTCCGTTGCGGCGATCACTCCGGCTTCACCCTGGACCGGCTCGAGCATCACCGCAACGGTCTTGTCCGAGATCAGGTTTTCGACCGAAGCCAGGTCGTTGAGCCGGGCTTTTGGAAAGCCCGGCACCTTGGGTTCGAACAGATCTCGAAACTGCGGCTTGCCGGATGCCGACATGGTGGCCAGCGTGCGGCCGTGGAAGGAATTTTCGAAGGTGATGATTTCGAAAGCGCCAGCCTTGTTCAGCGCGCCCCATTTGCGCGCGAGCTTGATGGCGCCTTCATTCGCCTCGGCCCCGCTGTTGGTGAAAAACACGCGCTGGAAGCAACTGTGCCCGACGATGCGGCGTGCGAGCTGCATCGAAGGCTCGTTGTAGTAGGCCGGGCTGGGGGTAATGAGCTTGCGTGACTGGACGGCCAGTGCCTCGACCACCTGCGGCGGGCAGTGGCCCAGGCAGTTCACCGCCCAGCCCTGCACGAAATCCAGGTAGCGCCTGCCTTCATGGTCCCACAGCCAGGAGCCTTCGCCGCGCACGAACACCAGCGGGGGCCGCTCCGTGATGTCCATGAGTGCACTGGCGGGAAAATCATCGAATTTCATGATCCGGTCCTCGGGTATGTCGGTTCCTTCAAAGAAAAGGCCGCAGACTTCTGCGGCCTTCATGTGAATTCGTCGCTGCGTGTCAGGATCGTCGGCCGCGCCGATCCCTCGCGGTTATTGCGGCACGGCGTCGCAGCTGCTTTGGGTATCCGGACTTCACGCGGGTCATTCTGGTGTCAGGCCGCCTGCCGGTCAAGTCCGTTGCACGTTTATTCCTCCATTGCTGCGTCGGGATTCCATTCCGAAATAACGAAACGCAACTGGCCACGGACACCCGGGCTTTTGCCATTGTCGAAGGGCACGCTGACTTCGACATTGCCGGATTTAAGCGCTTTCGCATCGATGTCCGCTCCACCGGCCTCCTGCTCCTGCCAGGTGTGCGTGACCTTCCATTTGTCGCCGGGATTCTGGGGCGGGACCATCTCCAGGATGATGGCATTGCGAAACAGGTACCCGCCCTCGTAGTGTTCGTTGATCCAGAGCTTGCGGTCGATTTCGTAGTCGGGAACGCGCACCCCTAGCGTCATGCTGTAAGCCAGGGACTTGCGCCGCGGATTGACGCGTGCGCGATTGGCCAGGAATACCGTGGAAACATAAAGTGACTTGCGCTTGCCCTTGCCTTCGGCCCACTGCGCCTGCGTCAGGCAGGCAACCGAGTCCTCCTCGGAGGTGCGCCGGGTCAGGAACCACATTTTCCCGCGCGGGGAAGCGAGGATCTCCATCTGGTACAGCGCATCGACCTTCTTTTTTTCCTCGAGGGCCTTCTGTACAGGGGCTGGCAGGCGCAGCTCGTCGACGTCGACCCAGATTTCGACGCGCACGTCGCCGAACAGGAAGCGAGTCAGGTTCTGATAGGCCTCTTCGCTGTTGACGATGCCGTAGTAACCGGAATGCGAACGGTAGGCGAAGGCCTTTGCGCACTGGACGCCCTGCTCGCCGTTGGCCTTGAGCCCGTTCAGGGTGGCGTTCTCTATCCGCACCAGGCCGTCGCTGCCATGCCCGGCGAAAGTGCGCGAAGCGCCCAGCGCGACTTCGTAATCCATGCGGTTGGTGCCGACCATGCAGAAAACACGATCGGCGGGAAAGCGGTCCTCTGGAATCCAGTCAACCCGTTCGGTCTTCTTGTAGGCGGCCTGCAGGTCGAGGTACTTCGCCATGTTGTCGCGGCTGAAATTGTTGATGTCGTTCAGCCCCAGCCATTGCGGTACGTTCACACCCGCCACGTCAATGCCGTTGTGCGGGGTGGCATAAGTGAAGAACTTGTCGACGTAGCGGCGCGCATCCTTCTTGTCGAACTTCGGATTTTGCAGAAATGCGCGGCACACCAGGCCACCCATCGAGTGTGCCACCAGATAACAGCGGAAGTCTTCCTCCGCGATCTTGTTTTCCTTGTTCGAAACGACAAGGTCGCGAATCTTCAGGATCAGCTCGCCGAGCTTGGTCGCGAAGACGTCTATTCCGGGCGTCTTGCCGAGCCCTAGCAGTTGCGAGGCCTCGTCGTAATAGCGATAGACCACGATCGAACGGCTGGTGAGCTTGTTCTCCGGGTCGGCGGCCCAGTCCTCGTCGAGGATGTCGTAACCGTCCTCGTACACGTCCCGGTAACCGAAGTCCGAAGCGAGGCGTACCACGGGGGATTCGAAAATGAATTTGCGCGGCGGCTTTTTCTTGTCCGGCACCGCCCGGTAGACGGTGGAGCCCAGGTTGAACCCGCAGAACGGATCGGCAGTGGTTTCGTCGATCTCCTTCTGCGTCATCGCGTAGCCGCGGACGTAGATGATCGGGTGAAAGGGCGCGTTCCGGTTTGCCATGGCGTTCTCCAGTGCTCGAAAGTTTTCGATCGTCGAGACGGCAGCAGCGCCGAAGCGCCGCTGCCGTGTTCTGCCTGGGGCCTGACGGCCGTCCTCAGCGCGCCGGGCTGTCTGCCGCGTCGCTGGCGCCGATGTCGACCTTGTAAGTTTCCGGTCCGAAGTAGATCGCTATCGCGGTGATGACCGCCAGCACGACCATGTAGCCGGCAACGTACCACGGCTGTCCGGTACCCCAGCTCAGCAGCAGGGTGGCCAGGAACGGCGCCGGGCCGCCGGCAAACAGCGAGCCGATTTCGCGTGCAGTGGCAAAACCGCTGTAGCGCAGCTTGGCGCCGAACATCTCGGCGAAGTACGCCGCCTGAGGTCCGAACATGCCTGAAACGCCCACCGAGATGGCCAGGATCAGGGCCAGCCAGATGATGGGCTGCGATCCCGTGCCCACCATCAGAAAGAACGGATAGGCAAACAGCGCAGAAAATAACGCGGCGCCCCCGTAGACCGGACGCCTGCCGATGCGATCCGACAGGGCCGAGAACATCGGCACCGTGATCAGCGAGATTGCATAGGCCAGCATGATGCCGTTGAGCACCATGCTCTTGGGCAGTCCGAGCTGCTTGGTCATGTAGCTCAGCGTGAACACGGGATAGAGGTAACCCAGCCCGTTTTCCGCGAGGCGCGCACCGAACACCACCAGGAATTCGCGTGGATGCCTGGCAAACGCTTCCTTCACCGGCGAGCGCGCCGCCTTGCTCTTGGCGGCGATCTGGCTGAACACGGGGGTTTCCGAAACCCTGGCGCGGATGTAGAAGCCGACGACGATGAGGATGATGGAAAGCAGGAAGGGGATGCGCCAGCCCCAGGCCAGGAAGTCTTCCTGAGGCAATTGCGTTACCAGTGCGAATACACCGGTGGCCAGCAGCAGGCCGATGTTCACGCCGATGGCGGCGAAGCTGCCGAACAGGCCGCGCCTGCCGGGCGGTGCGTGTTCCACCGCCAGTATCACGGCGCCGCCGTACTCCGCGCCGGCGCCGAATCCCTGCACCAGGCGCAGCGCCACCAGCATGATGGGCGCCCAGATGCCGGCGGATTCGTAAGTCGGCAACAGTCCGATCAGGAAGGTGCCGACACCGACCAGCATGAGGGTGATGACCAGCACCGGCTTGCGCCCGATGCGGTCGCCGAGGTGGCCGAAGACCATGCCGCCGAACGGGCGCGCGAAAAAGCCGACCCCGAAGGTCGCGAACGAAAGCAGCAAGCCGGTGGTGGGGTCGACTTTCGGGAAGAACAGATCGCTGAATACCAGCGCCGCGGCCGTCCCGTAAATGAAAAAATCGTACCACTCCAACGCCGAACCGACGGCCGATGCCATCATGACCCTGCGATGCGATGCGTCCATGTTTCCTCCCGGCAGCGGCACCTTTCGCTCGCGCGAGGTGCCAGTTTGTTATTTGCGCGGCGGCTGCCGCGTGGTTTTTTGCGCCTAGTCGTTCAGCGACAGGAACGCGACTGCGTAAGCCCCCAGTTCCAGGGTATTTCCCTTCAACGGTTTCCACGACTCCTGGAACGCTTCCGGATCGGTCGTGGCTTTCACGAAGCTGCTTTCGTCCAGCATCCCGGCGAATGCCGCGCCGCTGACGCCGCCCAGGCTCACCGTCTGATGGTCCGCAGTCAGGTTGGCAAGCCACAAAGTCGTGCCTTTCCTGCTTCTGTAGGCAAGGCACGCAATTTTCGCGGGATCCGACGATTCGGCGTTGACGCGTTTTTGCCCCGCGCCGCGCGTCAGTCCCGCAATCACATGGAATGCCGGAAAAACCGCAGGACCGGATAGCTGGTCGTACCAGGGCTGCTGGTGCTGCGCCTTGCGGTAGACGATGCCCAGCGGCCCAGTCGGTGCGCCCAGGGAGATGGCTTCGATCCCGGTTGATGCGAAGGTCGCGATGTAGCCGAGCGTCCAGGCCGCGGCGAACAGGCCGCGCTGGCGCGGCTCCAGCTTAGTCAGGCACACGCGCGCATTGTCCGGATTGGGTGTCCACGTTGCGCCGTGCGGATTGTCGCGGCAGCCGATGCCGCTTGGTCCGATGCGATAGGGCGTCTTGCCGATGTACGAACGCGCGGTGGCGACCTGGTAGGGCAGGGCCTCCAGGGTTTCCATGACTGAGCGGTCATCCGCCGCATGCACGATGGGGCAGGTGGTGTTGACCACGAAATCCAGCAACTGCGCCGGCGGGCGCTTGCGGTTGAGTTCGGTGAAAAAAGAGAACATGCCGCCGCCCAGCCTGATACCCGGAAACGCGGCGCGGGTGGCCGCATACAAGTCTTTCAGTTCAGGAGCGGGGGGCCGCGGCCCGCCAGGGAGCACGGACTTCAGGTCTCCCGCCGGGACCACGGCCAGTGCGGACAGCCTGATGCCAGACTGTCCGACCATGGCGGCCAGCTTCTGCAGTTCCTGCTGGAACTGCCCGACGCTTTCGACCACGACTTCGAGCATGGCCTCCGCCCCGGTCTGCTCGCAGAGAACGCGGTAGCCATACAATTCCTTCAGCCCGTGCTTGCGGCGCGGATCGAAATGGCAGACCAGGAAACGCGGTGCGGCGAGCTTCAGCAGATCCAGTTGCCTGATCGCATGTTCGATCTCCTCCGCGGGCACGCCCAGGCCGACCGGTTGCAGGGACTCCCGTGAGACGGCGCCGAGTTTTACCTCGACCGCCTTGCCGGCGGCGCGTTTCACGCCTTGCGCGCTGCCATTGAGCGTCACCTTGATGGTCTGTTTGACCGGCTCGCCGGCTTTCAGCGTGTAGGGCCATGGCAGGATCAGCGGCCGCACGTAAGTCTTGAAAGATGCGTCGGACCAGTTGCGGTGATCCTCCATCTCGAAAGTGTCGCCTTCCATGCGAACTGTTGCCTTCAGTCCCGGCACGACCTCATGGGTCAGCGACCGGATGTTGAGCACCGGCTGCACCGGATTGACCAGTTCGGGGAAACTGCCTTTCACGACCTTGCCGTCGACATGTTCGATCTCGAGCGGGAATCCCGCCAAGCCCTCGAGCGGATGCAGCACCACGAACCCGGTGCGGGCGGTCAGGAAGTCTGTTTTCGGGACTGCGGTGCCGGTGAACTCCAGATTTCCATCCCTGCTGCCCTCGATCCTGGCGTCGTAGGAAAGCTCCTGGCTTTCGATCCGGCAGACGGCGTGGAAAGACACTGAAAAACTGTCGGCGCGCTGATCCACCTTGAGACCCGAAATCTCCGGCGTGGCCGTGCCCCAGTTCTTGTCGCGGATCAGGAAGCCTACCGCGCGCAGCACTTCGACGCCGTTGACCCTGAGATAGCGCAGCTGTCCGTTGTCGAATTCCACCGACATCGGCCCCGCTTGCAGGATCCGGCCGACGACGTCAGGCTGCTCCGTTCCGGTCAGCGCAATCGCGCGCGAAGGTTTGGTCGTTGCCATAAGTTTTCTTTTCCTCCAATTCAATACTAATCAGCCACAGAGGACACAGAGGACACAGAGAAAAACGACTGTGTCCTCTGTGGCCCAAGGTCTAGATAACGTTTTCAGTAGCCGGGTCGATCAGGATCACCCGGTTCATGTCCATCGACAATTCGACCTTCTGCCTGATCTCGGTGACGTCATGCGCTTGCAATTCCGCGACGACGTCGACGCCGCCGAGCTTGAAGGTCGCATAAGTACGCGATCCAGTCGGTTGCAGCAATTCGATGCCTGCGGTGAAGCGGACGAGGCCGGGGCGGTTGTCGGACGCCCGGCTCATGTGCTCGGGGCGCACGCCAAGCGTGACGGCCTGGTCGCGGCGATCTTCCAGCTTTGCCTGGCGGCCGGCTGGCAACGGCAGTGTGGTGCCGTCCGCGAGCTTCACCGCGAGACTGCCGCCGTCGCCAATCAGGCGCGCATCGATGAAATTCATGGATGGCGAGCCGAGGAAGCCAGCAACGTAGCGGGTGGCCGGCCGCTCGAACAGATCCAGCGGTGCGCCGGCCTGCTCGATGCGGCCGTCGCGCAGCAGCACGATGCGGTCAGCCATGGTCATGGCCTCGATCTGGTCGTGTGTCACGTAAATCATGGTCTTGCCGAGTTCCTGGTGCAGACGCTTGATCTCGCTGCGCATTTCATCGCGAAGCTGCGCATCGAGATTGGACAGTGGTTCGTCGAACAGGTAAAGCCGGGCATTGCGCACGATGGCACGGCCAATGGCGACGCGTTGCAGCTGGCCCCCGGAGAGCTGGCGCGGGTAGCGGTCGAGCAGGTGATCGATGGCGAGCATCTGCGCCGCGCGCCTGACCTTGGGTTCAATCTCCGCCTTCGGCGTACTGCGCGAACGCAGTCCGAAAGCGATGTTGTCGAAGACTTTCATGTACGGATACAGCGCGTAGTTCTGGAATACCATCGCGATGTCGCGATCGCGCGGCGGCAAGTGGTTGACGGCCTGGCCGCCGATCTCGATGTGGCCGCTGTCGGCATCTTCCAGACCGGCGATCGTGCGCAGCAGCGTGCTCTTGCCGCAGCCCGACTGTCCGACCAGCACGGTGAATTCCCCCGCGTGGATCTCCAGGTCGATGCCGCGCACGGCATGGACCTGGCCGTAGTATTTGTTGAGTGCAGTGATTTTTAAGTCAGCCATTGGAATTCCGTGAACGGTTATCAGCGAACAGTGAACGGAAAAACCGGGGGGTTGCCCGCTTTGCACCGTTCACCGGTCGCTGTTCAATGTTCACCATGTTGTCAGCCTTTGACTGCGCCAAGTGAAATTCCCCGCACCAGGTACCGCTGCATGAACGCCACTGCGATGAAAATCGGCACGGTGCCGAGCATGGACATTGCGGAAATCTTGGCCCAGAAGTTGGACTGGCCGCCGAAGTAGTGCGTCACCTGGACCGTATAGGTGGTCACCTCGGTGCGGGTCAGCACCAGGGCGAAAATGAAGTCGTTCCAGGCAAAAATGAACGTGAAGATGGCGGTGGCGAACAAGCCGGCCCGCGACATCGGCAGCACCACTTTCCAGATCACCTGCCAGCGCGTGCAGCCGTCCACCAGCGCGGATTCTTCCAGCGCCTTGGGAATGTCGAGGATGTAGCCGCGCATCATCCAGATCACGTACGGCAGATTGAAGGCGGTGTAGAGCAGGATTACGCCGATGTAGGTGTCCACCAGCTTGAGCCAGACGAACAGCAGGAAGATGGGAAACACCACGGCGATGGGCGGGATCATGCGCTGCGAAATGATCCAGTTGGCCAGGTGCTCGCCGCCAGTCCGGTAGCGGGCCAGCGAATAGGCGCAGATCGTGCCCAAAAACATGGCGATCACGGTGCTGCTTCCGGCGACGACGAAGCTGTTCCAGACCGTGACGGCATCGCCATCCCGGAACAGGACCACGTAGCTGTCGAGGCTGAGCTGGCCCGGATACCACTTCGGCGGGAAGGAATAAATCTCGTCCGGTGTCTTGAACGAGATCATGAACAGCCAGTAGACCGGAAACAGGAAAAACAGGGTGATCAGAACCGCCGCGGCCAGTCGCAGGGCGGTTCGGATGGTTTGGCGCTGGCTGACGGTAAGCATGGAGTCAGCGGGCCGCCTCTGAACCATTGATCTGGCACGCACGATCCCAGTGTCGGCGTCCGGCGCGAACTCGTTTTGCCATCGATCCCCGGACGGGGCGGCGAACTCGGCGGAGCAGGGGCCCCGGTTTACCGGGGATGCGACCGGAGTCGCGGCGCATGGGGATCGCCGCCCCAACGATCGACTCCGTGGTCAGATCCCCATCCACGGATGGGGCCCCTCTTCCTCCCTGCATCGATCCCCTCGCTGGGTAACTCATCGCGCCAACTGAATGCGCTTGAGCGCAAGCATGACAACCACCGATAACAGCACCACCACGAGCAGCGCCACGGCCGCCGTATAGCTGGTCTCGAACTGTTGGAAGCCCTTGACGTAGGTGAAGATCGAAATCGTCTCCGTCATCGTGCCCGGCCCGCCTTTGGTGAGCGCCCAGACGACGTCGAACAGCCTGAAAAGGTCGAGGCCGCGGATCAGGATGGCGATCGCCATTACCGGCCAGATCGCGGGTAGTACGATGCGAAAAAAGGTACGCCACCAGCCGGCGCCATCGATGGCCGCAGCTTCCAGCTGGGACTTGTCGACGTTGGCCAGCGCGGCGAGCAGCAGCAGGAACATGAACGGAGTCCATTGCCAGATCTCGGCGGCGAGGATGGCGGGATACACCAGTGAGGTATTGATGGTCCACAGAATCGCCGCGTCGTAGCCGGTGAACCACTCGATGATCTGATTTATGGGTCCAAACCGGTGGTTGAACATCAGGGACCAGGTGGCGCCCGAGACGATCGGTGAAACCACGACCGGGAGCACCAGCAGGGCGATGAATACCTGGCGGCCGGGCAGTTTTTCCAGGAAGAGTTGCGCCATGAACAGGCCGAGCAACAGCTCCACCGGCAGTGCGATCGCGGTGAAGATCACCGTATGCAGCAGCGCCTCCCAGAGGCGCGAGTCGTCGAAAAGCTGCGCGTAGTTGGCGGTGCCGATGAAGTCGGAACCGGTCTCCGTCATGGTGATACCCTGGAAGCTCACCAGCAGGAGGTAGATCAGCGGGAAAACGCCGATCAGGAGCAGCACGAAGATGGCCGGCCCGACCAGCAGATACTTGAAGTTGCGCTCGGAAAATTCCGCGCGCGATGTGGCCTGGATTGAAGTCACGTTGGCAGTCCGAACCGACAAAAACGGGAGCGCCGCGTTCCGGCGCTCCCGTTCGTCCGTGCCGGTCCGCCAGCAGGCGGACCGGATCGATTGCGATTACTGGATTACTTCGGGTAAGCGCCGGATTTCGCAGCCCAAGCGCCGTAGGTCGCCTTCTGCTTGTCCACGCCCACCTGCTTGGTCGCTGCGTCCCAGTCTGCTGCAACCTTGTCGAGGATCTTCTGCGGATCTTCGCCGGCCCACAGTTTGCTGATGCCCTGGCGCAGCGCTTCCTCGTACTTGTCGGTCTGGATCAGCGACAGGTCGAGCAGGCCCGTATTCGCGCCGGCCTGCAGGGCCTTGAGGTAGTCCTTGGCATCCGGCCACAGCTTCGCGTACTCGGGATCGGTGAAATGCGAATCGCGGAACGGGTCACGCAAGGCGTAGGGCAGCTTGACCCGCTTGCCGCTGATCTCCTCGCTGTTGAGCCACTGGATGAACAGGTACGCGGCTTCCTTCTGTTTGCTGGTCGAAGCGACCGACAGCGCAAAGCCGGCGGCGAGTTGGGGATGGCCGCCCGGGGGCAACGCATAGCCCACCTTGCCTGCAATCGTGGACTTCGGCACCCAGTCCAGCGCCTTCTCGTTCGCCAGATACCCGGCGGCGAATCGGCCGTACGGCGGCCACGAGATGGTCATCGCGCTCTGTCCCTTCAGGAACGTGGCGAGGTTCTCGACGAATCCGAACTTCTCCACGCCGGGCGGCATGAAGCGGTTCTCGTTGCGCATCTCGGTCAGCACTTTCACGCCCACCGGGCTGTTGACCGTGGCCTTCATCGTTGCGGCATCAAAGAACTTGCCGCCTTCGACTCGGAATCGCTCCTGGAACATGAACATCGTGTAGGGCGGTTCGCGGAAGAACGCGCCGCCATAGACGCCTTCACTCTTCAATTTCTCCGTGAGGAAGGATCCGATTTCGTCGAACTGTTTCCAGGTCGTGGGCGGGGCGAGTTCATAGTTGTACTTGGCCTTGAACGCATTCTTCAAATCTTCGCGGGCAAAGATGTCCTTGCGGTAATAGAACAGGAACACGTCGCCGTCGTCCGGAAAGCCGTAGATCTTGCCGTCTACCGTCATCTGGTTGTCGCGATACGTCGGCGCAATCTTGCTCAGTTCGTCGCGGAACTTGTACTTGTCGACGTAGGAATCAAGCTGCTCCAGCGCCCCGGCCTGCACCAGGTCGGGCATCCACGCCGGGATCACGTTGAGCGCGTCATAGGCGCCTGTGCCCGCGCGGAATTCCTGCATGATCTTGGTGAACATTTCCGCGGTGGGAACCTCGACGACCTTGACCTTGCAACCGGTTTCCTTTTCCCAGAGCGGGCCGGAGAACTGGGTCGGGTCGAGGGACTGCAGACCGGCCTCCCAGACAATGGTGATGGTCTTGCCGCCCTCGCACAGCGGTTTCGCTGCGGCCACTGCCGTCTGGGCGGCGTTTCCAGTGGCCGCCGGCGTGGATGCTGTCGACGGAGCTGAGGCTTCTTCCTTCTTTCCGCAAGCGGTCAATGCGAAAGCAACAGCGAAAAGCGACGGCCAAAGCAGCCCCAGCCGCACGCTCCTTGGGAATTGGAACATCATGATCTCCTCCTGACTTATAAGTTTATGATTACCCGTTATTTATTGCGGGCGATGCGGGATGGCCCGGCGATTATGTTGAAGCGTGCCCCGGGGTGTCAAGCAAGCTTCCTGCTGCATTGCGCCGTTCTTTTCGATCTGCGCGCCTGTTGCCGATTTGTGGTGCAATTGGGCTCCTTCCGGACCCCTACCTTTCGCGGAGTTTTCATTGAGCAACCAGTTACTGCAGGCGGCAGCCCGCCTGCGCGACCAGCGCCTGTTCCTGACCCCTATCACTGACCTGCCGGAACCATGGCGGCCGCGCGATGAAGCGCAAGCTTATGCGTTGCAGTCCACGCTTAACCATTTGCTCGTGGAAGCCGGCCTGGGTGAACTGGTGGGGTACAAGATCGGCTGCACCACGCAGGTCATGCAGGCATTCCTGAACATTCCCAATCCCTGCGCGGGGCGTATTTTCGGCCATACCGTGATCCATCGCAGCGGACGCATCCCGCACGCCGGCTTTGTCAGGGTCGGTGTCGAATGCGAGATTGCCGTCGAATTGGGTCGTGACCTCGATGCCGGTGGCGCGCCCGCGACCCGTGAAAGCGTGGCCGGCGCGGTTGGCGGCGTGATGGCCGCGATCGAAATCGTCGACGATCGCTATCAGGACTTCCGTACCCTCGGTGTTCCGACGCTGATCGCGGATGATTTCTTCGATTCCGGTTGCGTGCTGGGCAAGCCGGTGCGCGACTGGACGCGGCTGGATCTGCCGAGCCTGACCGGCAGGACGACCATCAACGGCACGGAGGTCGGACGCGGCACCGGCGCGCTGGTCATGGGACATCCGTTTGAAGCCCTGGCCTGGCTGGCGAACTTGCGTGCGAAGTACCAGCTCGGCCCGCTCAAGGCCGGCGAGTTCGTCCTGCTCGGCAGTGTGGTTGAGACCAAATGGCTTCAACCCGGGGACGAAGTGAAAGTCGAGATTGAGGAACTGGGGACGTTGTCGCTGGGAGTGGACGCATGAATGCGAGAGAAAAGGTGAAAGGTAAAAGGTAAAAGACGGGAACTGGCAAAGCACTCGAAGCATCCACCCCTCGCCCCTCGCCCCTCGCCCCTCGCCCCTCGCCCCTCGCCCCTCGCCCCTCGCCCCTTATGTCCCCCATCATTGACCTCTCCAACGTGCGCTTCACCTGGCCAGGCGCTGCTGCGGCGGCCATCGATGTTGCATCGTTTCAGGTCGGGCGCGGCGAGCGGGTTTTCCTGCGCGGCCCCAGTGGCAGCGGCAAATCCACACTGCTGAGTCTTATTGCGGGCGTGCTGACCCCGGACTCGGGCGAGGTCAGGGTGCTCGGAAGGGACGTCGGATCACTCGGCGGTGCGGCGCGCGATCGGTTTCGCGCCGACCACATCGGCTTCATCTTCCAGATGTTCAACCTCATTCCCTATCTCTCGGTTGTGGAAAATGTCTGCCTGCCCTGCGGATTTTCCGCCAGCCGCAAAAGCCGCGCTGCACAGGCAGGCGGGCACGTCGGGAAGGAAGCCGTGCGCCTGCTCACACACCTGGATATGGCGGATGACGCGCTCCTGCGGCGTCGCGTAACGGACCTGAGCGTCGGCCAACAGCAGCGCGTGGCGGCCGCGCGGGCGCTGATCGGCGCGCCGGAGCTGGTGATCGCCGATGAACCCACGTCGTCGCTGGACGCGGATCGCCGCTCTGCATTTCTCGAACTGCTGTTCCGGGAATGCGCAGATGCGGGAGCAACGTTGATTTTCGTCAGCCATGATGCTTCGCTTGAACCGTTGTTCGACCGCGCAATTTCGTTTGCCGACATCAATCGCACGGCGGAGAAGTCCGCGCAGGAGGCAGGCGCGTGATTGCGGGACTCGCCTTCAAGAGCCTGCGCAACCGCAGGCTCACCGCCGGGCTTACGGTCCTGTCCATTGCCCTCGCGGTCCTGCTTCTGCTGGGTGTGGAGCGCCTCCGCCATGAATCGCGCGAAAGCTTCGCGGCCACGGTTTCCGGCACCGATCTGGTGGTGGGCGCACGCAGCAGCCCGGTCCACCTGTTGCTTTCCGTCGTGTTCCACATCGGCAACGCCAGCAACAACCTGCGCTGGGATACGTATCGCGCTTTTGCCGCCCGGCCGGAAGTGGCATGGGCCATCCCGCTGTCGCTCGGCGATTCCCATCGCGGTTACCGCGTGCTCGGCACCTCGACGGATTATTTCGAACACCTGCGCTTCGGTCGTGACCGGCGGTTGCGGTTTGCGCAGGGCCATGCGCCTGAAAGCGGGCACGACGCCGTGCTCGGGGCCGACGTCGCCCAGGCCTTGCACTATCAGACGGGGCAATCCGTCGTCATTGCCCATGGTGCCGGGGATGTCAGCTTTTCCCTGCACGAGCAGCATCCGTTCAAAATCTCCGGCGTACTGGAGCGGACCGGTACACCGGTGGATCGAACCGTGCACGTTTCGCTGCAGGGCCTGGATGCCGTGCACGAGGACGCCGATGCGGATGCGGCCGATCCGCTCGCCGCGGCACTGCGGGACGGACAGACTGATGCGGAGGGCAAACCGCGCGCAATCACGGCATTCCTGATGGGACTGAAATCGCGAAGCACCGCGCTAGGCATGCAGCGCCGGGTGAACGAATACACCGCGGAACCCCTCACAGCGGTACTCCCGGGCGTCGCCCTTCAGGAAGTATGGGAGATCACGGGCGCCGTCGAGAAGACCCTGTTTGCCGTCTCCATGCTGGTCGTGGTGGTCGGCCTGGCCGGCATGCTGGTGGCTTTGCTTACAAGCCTCAGCGAGCGCCGTCGCGAAATGGCGGTGCTGCGCTCGGTCGGCGCGCGCCCGTCGCAGATATTTGCCCTGATCCTGGGCGAGGCGGCCGTCCTCACGTTACTGGGCATTGCGCTGGGGGTAGTTGCACTTTATGCGGGATTGATCCTGGGACAGCCATGGCTGGAATCCCGCCTGGGCCTGTTCATCATGGTAGGCTGGCCCTCTGCTTACGAAGTGGCATTGATGGCAATGGTGGCGCTGGCAGGCGTTCTCATCGGCCTGGTGCCCGCCTGGCGCATCTACCGCCATTCGTTGGCGGACGGCATGAGCATCCGGATCTGATATCGGGGACATGAAATGACGATGAATCACATGCGCGCTTGCCTGGCGGCGCTATTCGCAATGCTGGCGATGACGGCGTCCCATGCGGTCGAGGCGCCGCGCCAGATCATGTGGAAGGACCTGGTGCCGCCGCTGGCCACCGACAAGCCCTTTCCCAAACTGAGCAAGGAACAGGCGCTGCAACTGCACGACATCGCCGCGGTGCGCGATCGCAGGGAACGCGGCGAGAAGGTGTCGGCGATCGACGCCGAAGACGAGCAGGGCGCGTTGCGCAAGCTCAGGGAGGCCGGCATCGATGCGGAAGGGCTTCTGTCCCGGCGCAAGGAAATCACCGAACAGAAAAAACTCCGCGCCCAGTCGGTTGTGCCCGAACTCGACGGCCAGGTGGTGCGCATTCCCGGTTACCTCCTGCCGCTGGAATTCTCTGGCAAGGAGGTCACGGAATTCCTGCTGGTGCCTTACGTGGGGGCCTGCATCCACAGCCCGCCACCGCCGCCCAACCAGATTGTGCATGTGAAGGCGGACAAACCTTTCGGCAACATGGCGGTTTTCGCGCCGATCTGGGTGACGGGAAAATTGTCGACCGCCGCGGCGAAGAAATCCCTGAGCCTGGTGGACGGCGCGGCCGACATTGATATCGGCTACTCGATGCGGGCCAGCGTGGTGGAGCCTTACAAGGAATAAAAAACTATTTGAATGCGGGCAGGCTTGCCGTTGCGGTCGTGCCGATGGCCTGTCCAGCCAGATGCTCATGGGGCGCGGGTTTGTTCATCACCGTGCGCATTTTCAGGTTGTCGACACCGTCTTCCTGCACGTCGATGCGCACCGCCGCCATGCTGGTGAATTTGAGTTCCACCGAATACCAGATGGTCATGATGCTCGTGTCGCCCTCGGTGCGTACCTTGGCGCCCATGAGCGGCGTATCGAGTTGCATCCAGGGATTTTTCAGCGTGGCGAATGAAGTCGTGATCATCGGTTCGCCGTCCAGTTCCAGGGTCACGGTCGTGTTGTCGCTGGCGCCGCCCTGCTTGATGATTTCGACGGCGCGAAACCAGCCCGCGCCGAGCACGTGGTAGGTCTTGGTTTCTCCCGTGGCCGTGGCGCCCATTTCCCGCTCAGACGTCACAACCTCGCCCCGAAACACCTCGCCGCAAGCCAGTACGACACCGGCGCCCGCCAGCAGAAAGGTGGCGAGGGCGAGTACGGAGGCTGCCGGTGTCGGGCTCATCAGGGTTCCAGTCTAGCACTCTGGCGGCACACTGATAGCTCGTCGCCTTATGGCAGTAGAATGCGCGCGCATATCCAGACAACTGCCCAATTAGTCCCATGTCAGAAACCTACACTCCCGGCTACAGCTTGGCCGCTGAAGCCTTCATGGTTCGACGCCGGATCGAGCCGAACGGTGCATTTTTCCTTCCGTATCTCAAGCCTGGCCTCAATGTGCTGGATTGCGGATGTGGCCCCGGCACCATCACGCGCGACATCGCCCAGCGCATTGCCCCCGGGCAGGCGACAGGCCTGGATTTCAATCTTTCGCAGATCGAGCGGGCGACGCGCGACGCTGAAGCGGCAGGAATTCGCAACGTAGAGTTCAGGCAGGGCAGCGTCTACGAACTGCCGTTCGCCGAAGGCACATTCGATGCCGTGTTCTCGCACGCATTGCTTGAGCATCTTCGCGAGCCCGGCAGGGCTGCAGCCGAATTCCGGCGCGTACTCAAGCCCGGTGGCATGCTGGGGGTATGCACGCCGGACTGGGGCGGATTCCTGGTGGCGCCGCCGTCGCCCGAGGTGATGGAGGCGTTCGAGGCCTACAAGCAGCTGCAGAACCGCAATGGCGGCGACGTCTGCTGCGGCCGCAAGCTC